>NZ_CP034593.1:1887092-2201608 GCF_003971195.1 Flaviflexus ciconiae
CAACAACAGGAGAAGCTATGACACAGCGATCAATAGAGAACCTGACCGCTTTGACCGAAAAGTACGTCACCCTCATATCCCAGGGCAACAAAGATGGTGTGGCAGCGATGATGCATCCGCGCACCCGGAAGGAGCTTCCCTGGTCGACAATCATCGACGAGTGGAAGCAGGTTCTGACGGAAAACGGTGAGCTTGAGGGCTTTGAGGACACCTTCATTACAACCCCTAAGGGAATGAAGCCCGATTCCGGAATGATCCGGAAGGCTGTTGGCAAGATCTTGGGAATCGCCATTGGCGTCACCACGGTCAAGCTCGAGGCCGGAGAGATTTCCGCCCGCGTCGCTTTTGACAATGACGACGCCGTCGTCGGCGTTCTCTTTGTCCCCACCGATCAGACCGACGTCCCGTTCTAATTCAAGGACCGGGCGAGTTCACGAGGATCACGTACCACCGCGGCGAATTCATGGCTCCGCCGCGAGAGGCCGCAACAGCTCGAACAACCCCCGCACGCCTGGATGAAGTCAGGCCCCGCAGATCTCGAAAGGTGATCTGCGGGGCCTTAACCTTACCGTCGTTCCACTTACCGCGATTTACCCAGTTCTTACCGAGCAACCCAACGGCTCGTGGACAGAGCCTTACTCGTGTTCCACGACCGTGAGCTTCATGCCCTGGCCAGCATTCTCCGGGGCATCGACCTCAATCGTGTCACCTTCGGCAACCGCACCTGCCAGGATCTGCTTGGCGAGCTGGTCTCCAATTTCACGCTGGATGAGGCGGCGGAGCGGGCGTGCACCATAGGCCGGGTCGTACCCTTCGAGCACGAGATAGTCGCGACCACTCGGGGTGACATTGAGGGTGATCCTCCGGCTCTCGAGCCTCTGTGCAAGCTGCGCCACCTGGAGTTCGACGATGTGGGCGATGTCTTCCATGCTGAGCGGCTGGAAGTGCACGATGTCGTCGAGACGGTTGAGGAACTCCGGCTTGAAGGCGGACTGAACCGTCTTCTCAACAGCCTCCCGCTTCTCCTCGTCGCTCAGCGTCGGATCCACCAGGAACTGCGAACCGAGGTTCGAGGTGAGGATCAGGATAACGTTCCGGAAGTCCACGGTGCGGCCCTGACCGTCGGTCAGCCTGCCATCGTCAAGCACCTGGAGGAGGATGTCGAAGACCTCGGGATGTGCCTTCTCGACCTCGTCGAGGAGGACAACCGCGTAGGGCCTGCGGCGGACGGACTCGGTGAGCTGACCGCCCTCCTCGTACCCGACGTATCCGGGAGGGGCACCAACGAGCCTGGACACGGAATGCTTCTCCGAGTATTCAGACATGTCGATACGAACAATTGCTCTCTCGTCATCGAACAGGAAGTCGGCAAGCGACTTCGCAAGCTCTGTCTTACCGACGCCCGTCGGACCAAGGAAGAGGAACGAGCCTGTCGGCCTGTTCGGGTCGGAGATTCCGGCGCGGGAGCGGCGAACAGCATCGGAGACCGATGCGACAGCATCCTTCTGACCAACAAGCCTCTGACCGATCTCTTCCTCCATGTGGAGCAACTTCTCGGTTTCGGTCGCCATGAGGCGCCCGACTGGAATGCCGGTCCAGGAGGCAACGACCTGAGCCACCTCGTCCGCATCCACGTGCTCCGCGATCATTGGCTCGACGCCCTCGTTCACGGATTCAGCCGCCTCACCTTCGGCGATCTGCCTTTCCACATCGGGAATGTCGCCGTTCTGAAGGCGACCAGCATCCTCATACCGGCCTTCGCGGATCGCCCGCTCAAGCTCCGTGCGCAGCTCATCGAGCTTCACCCTGAGGTCACCCACGAGGTTCCGACCAGCCTTTTCTCGCTGCCAGCGAGCATTCAGAGCATCGAGCTCTTCGATGCGGTCAGCAAGCTCGGCGCGGATCCTCTCGAGCCGCTCAGTACCGGCCTCGTCCTCCTGCTCGGAGTCGGTGTCAATGAGGTACGACTCTTCCATCTTCAGCCTATTGACCTGACGCTGGAGGGTATCGATCTCTTCCGGGGACGAATCCAGTTCCATGCGGAGCCGGGAAGCGGCCTCGTCAATAAGGTCAATGGCCTTATCCGGGAGCCGACGCCCGGGGATGTACCGGTGGGATAGCTCAGCAGCGGCCACGAGCGCGCCGTCGGAGATTGTCACCTTGTGGTGGGCCTCGTATTTGGGTGCGATGCCACGTAGGATTGCCACCGTATCGTCTACGGAAGGCTCCCCCACGAACACCTGCTGGAACCTGCGTTCCAGGGCGGCATCCTTCTCGATATTCTCGCGGTACTCGTCCAGGGTGGTGGCACCAACGAGCCTGAGCTCGCCGCGGGCCAGCATGGGCTTCAGCATATTGCCAGCATCCATGGCACCCTCGGAGCCCCCTCCAGCGCCGACAACGGTGTGGAGCTCGTCGATAAAGGTGACGATCTCACCGTCGGAGTCCCTAATCTCCTGGAGGACAGCCTTGAGGCGCTCCTCGAATTCACCGCGATACTTGGCACCGGCCACCATGGCCGACAGGTCGAGCGAAATGAGTCGCTTGTCGCGCAGCGACTCGGGAACATCGCCGTCAACGATGCGCTGGGCGAGACCCTCAACGACGGCCGTCTTACCGACGCCGGGCTCACCGATCAGCACCGGGTTGTTCTTGGTCCGGCGGGACAGCACCTGGATGACACGACGGATCTCGGAGTCGCGCCCGATCACAGGGTCCAGCTTGCCGTCGCGAGCAACCTGGGTGAGGTCAAGTCCATACTTCTCGAGAGCCTCAAAGGTACCCTCGGGATCCGGGGAATCAACCTTCCGGTTGCCACGCACCTGACCAAGAACTGCCTGTATCTGGTCGCGAGTAACACCGGCGGCCTTCAGCACATCGCCGGCGCTCGACCGGGAGGCCGCAATAGCCATGAGTAGGTGCTCGGTCGAAATGTAGGCATCACCCAGTGCCGTCGCTTCCTTCCCGGCGTCCGACAGCACGAGGCTGAACGGACGAGAGGTAGCGGGCTGGGACACGGAGGCGCCCTGCGCCCCCGGTAGCGCGGTCATGGTTGCATTCGTGCGCGACTCCAGCGCCGTCTTATCAACCCCGATGGCGTCGATGATTCCGACGGCAATACCGTCCTTCTGCTCGAGAAGAGCAGAGAGCAGGTGGATTGGCTCGAGTTGCGGATTGCCCGCCCTCATTGCCTTTTCAACAGCAGAAGATATCGCCTCCTGCGACTTGGTTGTCAGCTTGTCCATAGAACTCCTTCAAAAGTTTCTTCGATCTACATAATAGAACGCAATTAAACTTGAGTCTATTCCACTCAAGTTATTTCAGTTTCTAGAATCTTCTGGCGAAGACCTTTCCGCCACACATCAACAAAAGGCGGCAGTAAATTCTGAAAACACTCCCAGCCAATTCCCGGACATCACACCTTCGGTTCACAAGTAGCAGGAAAGCAACATTCACGGAGCCAGCGGCTGGCTACCACTGCGGGAGAGCCAAGCGGGCGACAACGCAAGAAGAGTTTGCATCCGCTTCCAGCAAGTACGGGTCACGCCCCTCTCCCGGCAAGTAGGTGTCAAAGCTCCCTCCAGCCAGTAGGATCCAAGGTTCTCGGAAGCAAATAAATGAACCTCCCTATTTACCTTCTATTTACGCTAATGAGCGCCTATTGGGTCGGCCATAAGCGCAATTGCGTCAATGATTATCTCTGGAGGTGATCTATTCTTTGGGTCGGTCTATGCTGAAGATATGAAGGGAGCCCGGTTTGGATTGGCTCTCGTAGCGCTTGTGCCGTTCATCATTTTGGGAATCGGGGGAGGTTTCGTCCTCGCGGGCCACTTCTCGAACGCCTCAATGGTTTCGCCAATTGACATGCTGTTCATGGCGATTATCCCTGCCGCAATCAGACTGGTCCTGCTCGGCATCCCCACCATGTCCTTTACGACGCGTAGCCCGGACGAGATCGCGAAGATTCGTGCCACGGGGCGTACCGGTTGCGCTGAGATCACGGGCATCGATTCAACCCACACGGAGATCAATGGCGTTGGTCTCTACAAGGTCCACGTTGTTGTTGCTCTGAAGGACCGGACACCGTACCGCACCACGATCAAGCATCCGATTGAATCTCACGAGTACGACAAGTACCGGGTCGGTTCAGTCCATGCCGTTGTTCAGTTCTACGAGGGCCATCCGCAGGTTGCATTCGATCACGATTCCTTCTCCCATGCCAGTAAGCGCCGTAGCCACTGCGCGCGAATGGGATGACACAGACTCATTCAGTAGCTTCTCCGGCAGTAGCTTCTCGAGCGGGCCCAAGTCAAGCACCTATAAGAAGGAAAAGAAGGGTCCGCGAGATCCTTTCCTACCTCGGCATGCTGGTTCTCGCGATCGTCACGTGGGTATCGCTGCTGGTGTCACCTACTACGTGATCGACCAGCATGATGGTGGGCCGTCGTTCTCTCTCAGCGCCGAACGAGCCGAGGAAGCCGTCCAAGCTGTCGTTGACGAATGCGGTAGCGACGTCCACGAGATTAGGGCTCTCGACTATCAGATGACGGTCGTTACTCGAGCGAAAGACAACCCGGACCACTGGGATGAGGTTGTTGTTCAGCACCGATACCACAAGCTCACGAACGATGGGGCCGCGTCGATCCAGCCGGAAGAGAATGAATACTTTGACGCCACCCAGGTCGACTGGGATGTCATCATGCCCGGCATGGTCGACGAGGCCATGAGTCACCTACCCGAAGGCGATCTCGGCGACCTCTCAACTCACGTGACCGTCACCGCCATAGACGAGCACACGCTTGAACGCAACTACTGGCGGGAAGACTTCCCGATGCCGCGCGATCTCGAAAAGTATGACGCGGAGTCCTTCGAGTTCTTCCACGACATCACTCCCGACGAGGGACGCCCTGTCATGGAGAAGATGATCGCAGCGGCACCCCTTGCCACGGTCCGCATCTACCTCGGCCACGACTACGGCCACGTCTCCCTCACAGGAAACACTGACGGCGAGATCCTGGACATCGCAACCGGCTAAACCACCGCGCAGTCTCACTTATTGTTTAGCCACCACGCAGGCACAATCCTCAGCTAGCAACCCCGCAATTACACCCCCTATGCGGTCGGCGCCGTGATTGTCGGCCAGGGATCCACCTGCTCGACCTGCGCCGCGAGCGCCAGTAGCAGGCCGTCCGCTCCGGGGCGTACCGCGGACAGCATCGCACCGAAGGGCAGGGTCACGCCATCAACCTCGGCCCGGTGGATAGGAAGGGTGATCGAAGCATTCCCTGTCATGTTCCATACACTCCCCACGGTGTGAAGCGCTTCTGCGCTTCGAAGTCATCTGCCCCGTGCGGTAGCACGATGTCTTCCGGGAAGACCGGCGGCGAGGCCAGGGTCGGGGTGAGGATCAGGTCGAATTGGGACCATCCGTTGGCGGCCTTGCGGGTGAGGGTCTGCACCGCGTTCACTGCGGCACTGTAGTCGGCGGCCGACAGCTTCATTCCCTCTTCCCGTAGCCACCTCGTGAGCTCGGTAACCTTGGGAAGGTCGTCTTCAGCGAGCGGGATCCCAGCGGCGGAACCGGTCCACAGCGGCATAAAGGCCAGCCAGTCATCGGCGGTGAAGGGCCTGCCCGCTTCTTCTACGACGTGCCCCATTCCTTCCAGCACCGCTGCCATCCGCTTCGCGGCGGCTTCCGCTTCGGGGTGCAGGTCGAGGCTTTCAACATTCAATGGTTCGAGAAGAAGTCCGATGCGGAGCGGGCCGGGGGCGCGCTTGCTGGCCTCGAGGTAGCTTCCTGCAGAATCAAGAAGCGGGTCTCGCGGCGCGTGGTAGGACTCGCCCGGCCACGGCTTTGCCAGCACATCGAGGAATGCGGCGGAGTCGGCAACCGTTCTTGTAATAACTCCATCTGTTGTGAGACCACCTCCGCTCACTCCAACGGGTCCTGGAGAGACGACACCGCGGGAGGGCTTGAGGCCAACGGTGCCGCAGCATGCGGAGGGGATGCGGATGGAGCCACCACCGTCGGAGGCGTGGGCGACAGGGACCATGCCGGTGGCAACGGCGGCCGCTGCCCCTCCGGAGGATCCTCCCGCGGTCCTGCGAACATCCCACGGCGTGCGTGCGGACGGCCCCGTTTCGGGTTCGGTGTACGCAGGGAAGCCAAACTCGGGGCACTGGTCTTGCCGACCATGAGGGTGCCAGCTTCCTTCAAGAGGGTGACGACACCGCCGTCTTCCTCGGCAACGTTGCCAAGAAGTAGTCGCGAACCGGAGTCCTGTGGCTGACCCTGAACTGGCGTGAGCGCCTTGATGGGAACGGGAACACCGTCAAAAGGCAGGGTCTCTCCCCTGGCCACTCTCCTATCGGTTTCTTCAGCCTGCTGCCCTGCCAGCTCCGGGGTGACATGCGCAAAGGCACCAACCTGAGGGAACTGCTCGATCCGGGAATAGACCGAGTCGAGCACCTCGACTGCCGATACTTCTTTGTTCCGGACCGCTTCGGCGAGCTCCAGCCCGCTCATTTCAAAAATCTCCACGATTTCCTCCTTCCACCATCCTACGAAGATGCTGGGCGGATCACAGTGAACGAGACGTCAATGTGAGACTGAAGTCCCGTACGTAGCGACCTAAACCGGGTAGTCGTGGCCCGCCAGACACCTATTTAGTCCGGCGAACATGGATAAAATAGACATCCTCGAATATCGTGGAGGAATGACAGGAAGTATTTCTCTGGGTATTCCATCCGTTCGTTCGCAGGAACCGGACGTCTCGGGGCGCCCGAATACTCCGCTCCTCACAGACCGGTTCGGGCGCATTGGCCGCGACCTCCGAGTCTCGCTCACCGACAAATGTAATTTGCGCTGCCAGTACTGCATGCCGGAGGAAGGAATCGATCCGCTCCCCAATGATCGACTCCTGAATGACGACGAGATTGTCAGGTTGATCAGTATCGCTCTCGACAAGCTCGGCATTGAAGAGATTCGTTTCACCGGCGGTGAGCCACTCCTGCGCAAGGGCCTTGAATCAATCGTTGGTCAGGTCTCCCACATGACAAACCATCTGGGCGTTAAGCCGGAGATGTCGCTGACAACCAACGCGCTTGGCTTGGCAAAGCGTGCAGGCAAGCTCAAGGAAGCAGGCCTCGACCGCGTCAACATTTCCATCGACTCAATCGACCGCGAGGTGTACGCGAAGCTGACCCGCAGGGACCGCCTCAAGGACGCCGTTGAAGGCGCGAAGGTTGCCCAGGAAGTCGGCCTCACCCCGGTCAAGGTCAACGCGGTTCTCATGCCGGGAGTTAACGACGATCAGGCCTCCCCGCTTCTGGCCTTCTGCCTCGACAACGGCTACGAGTTGCGCTTCATCGAGTACATGCCGCTCGGCCCGAGGGGCTCCTGGAAGCGGGGAGACATGATCACCGCCGAGGACATCCTCGACATGCTGGAGAAGGACTTTACTCTCACCCCGCTTGGCGACACGGTTCGCGGAACCTCCCCGGCAGAACTGTGGGGAGTTGCCGAAGGCGAGCACCCCGCGGGACGAGTCGGCATCATTGCTTCCGTCACGCGCCCGTTCTGCGGCACGTGCGACCGCACGCGCCTCACCGCGGACGGCAAGATCCGCAACTGCCTATTTGGCCAATCGGAGATCGACCTGATGGGGATGATGAGGGACGGGGCAAGCGACGACGAAATTGCGGACCGTTGGCGCGGCGCAATGTGGATTAAGAAGGCCGGTCACGGCATCGACGACGAGGGCTTCCTGCAACCGGATCGCCCCATGAGTGCAATAGGTGGATAAATGGTAGAAGTACGGTACTTCGCTTCCGTTGCTGAAGCAGCGGGCATTCCCTCCGAGACCCTCCCGTACGAGGATGGGATGACAGCGGGCCAGCTCCGCACCCAGCTGAAGGAGTCCAGGCCCGGAGAGTTCTCTCGCCTCATGGGGATCTCCGCTCTGCTGGTCAACGGCGTGAGCGCAGACGACATCACGGTCCTGCCCACCGGCGCCCGGATTGATGTCCTTCCCCCGTTCGCGGGCGGGTGACTAGAACCCCCAGGACCACAGCACGATTGTTCAGAACCACGTCACGATCAGCGCTGGTCGGGCACAGATAGCTCCGGCCTTGATCATCGCAACCGGCTGGGGTGCCGTAGCTCCTGGATCCCCACCGGATACAGCACATCCTGCACTATGCATAAATAGGCCGGTCGGGGCATCACAGACGAATTAACCAATTAAGATACCTATCGAGTTCGCAATACCGACTCGATAGGTTTTCTTCTTTTCCACCTCTTTTGGAATTTCTCCAACAAGCACCTTCTCCCGGAATAGTACGGATTACTCAAATTTCGCGAATCGGGCACCAATGAATTTCGATTAAATTCGGCAACGACCGAAACAAACCGACAATCAGCACGGATAGTCTTGCAGTGGTATGTGAATATGCAAGCTATTGCGAAAGAGGGAGCATGACTATCGAGGTTGGTGCTGACAGGAAAGTCAGCCGCAGGTCTTTCATGAAGTGGTCCGGCATCGCAGGCGGCAGCGCCGCCCTCGTTGCCACCACCGCACACCTGGGCATGCCTGGGATAGGCACGGCAGCAAACAGTGACGGTATGCTCGATGCTGAGCAGACGGTTTGGTCCGCATGTCTCGTGAACTGCGGCGCTCGGTGCCCACTACGTTTTCAGGTCAAGGACGGCACGGTTGCTCGCGTTCTGCCCGACAACACGGGTGGCGACGAGATCGGGAACCACAGGATCCCGGCGTGCCCGCGCGGTCGTTCGATCCGCCAGCGCATCTACTCCCCCGACCGCATCAAGAAGCCCCTGAAGCGCAAGCCGGGAACGAAGCGTGGCGACGAGCAGTGGGAGGAGATCTCCTGGGAGCAGGCACTCGACGAGATCGCCGAGAAGTACCAGCAGCTCCTTGCCGACTACGGCCCCGAATCACAGTTCTACGCCTACGCGACCGGCGTTATCGCCGGCACCGTATCCGGCTCCTACTACGGTGGCGCACTGCAGCGCCTGCTAAAGAAGATGGGCGGATTCCTCTCCTATTACGGCGACTACTCGACCGGTGGAATCACGGAAGCCATGAGGGTGACCCTTGGCGGATACATCGATTCAAACTCCACAGATGATCTCGTCAACTCGAAGCTGTATGTCCTGTGGGGCCACAGCCCGATGGAGACGAAGATGTGCGGAGGCTCCGAAGCCTTCTACGCGCAGAAGCTCATCCGCGACACGAACGTGCGCACGATCGTGGTTGACCCGCGCCACTCGGACTCGGTGCAGCTCATGGCGGACGAGCACGTTGCTCTCAAGCCGGGAACCGATGCGGCTCTCATTGCCGGTATCGCCCACGTTCTTATCTCCGAGGACCTGCACGAGCAGGAGTTCCTCGACGAGTACTGCGTTGGGTTCGACGAGTCCACGCTCCCCGAGGGTGCGCCCGAGAATTCTTCCTACCGCGCATACGTCATGGGTGATGGCCCGGACGGCATTGAGAAGACGCCTGAATGGGCGTCGTCCGTTACCGGCACCCCGGTCGACACCATCGTGAAGTTCGCTCGCGAACTTGGCAACAACAAGCCGTCGATGATCCACCAGGGCTGGGGCGCACAGCGGTGCGCGAACGGCGAGAACCAGTCCCGCGCCATCATCACCCTCAACGCAATGCTCGGCAACGTTGGCCTGCCGGGTGGCGGCGCCGGCACCTACCCGGGTAGCTCCGCCGTTACCATCAACTCCGCTTTCGATGCGGACCCGAACCCGGTGACGAAGAAGATTTCGCACTTCACGTGGCCCGACGCAATCGACCACGGTGCCGAGATGAAGGGCGAAGACGGAGTTCGCGACTGGGATGAGGACGGGAACCCGATCTGGGATCCGCAGCTTGAAGTACCGATTAAGGCGATCTGGGCCTACGGCTCCAACACACTTATCAACCAGCACTCCGACATCAACGGCACGAAGGAACTCCTGCGGGACGACTCCAAGTGCGAGCTCATTGTGCTGTGCGACAACCAGATGACCTCGTCGGCGAAGTTCGCAGACTATGTTCTGCCCGGCACCTCAAACGCCGAAGAGGGCGACGTTGTCCAGCAGGGCCTGGCTGCCAACATGGGCTACTCGATCGTTGCCACAAAGGCCATCGACCCACTGTACGAGTCGAAGACGATCTACGAGATCTGCACCGAGCTTGCCCGCCGCCTCGGCATTGAAGAGGAATTCACGGAAGGCAAAACCCAGGAAGACTGGGCCCGCCAAATCATCGAGGACTCCCGCGAAGCCAACCCGGGTATGCCGGGCTATGACGAACTGCAAGAAATGGGAGTGTGGAAGGTCGACAATGGCGCCCGCGTCGCACTGCGCGAGTTCCGCGAAGATCCCGAAGCGAACCCGCTCGACACCCCATCGGGCAAGATCGAAATCTACTCTGCCGAAGTGGCCCGCAAAGCCGAAGAATGGAACCTCCCCGACGGGGATGTTGTGACGGCACTACCCGAGCAGATCAACACGTGGGAGGACTTTGAGGCCGCCAAGACCAACAGCGAGTTCCCGCTCCAGATGATCAGCTACCACTTCAAGGGCAGGACCCACTCCAGCTACGGCAACGTACCCTGGCTCAAGCAGGCACACCGTCAGGTCATCTGGATCAACCCGGTCGATGCGAAGCCCCGCGGTATCGAGAACGGCGACGAAGTGATCGTCTACAACGGCCGCGGACAAACCAAGGTTGAAGCGAAGGTCACCCCTCGCATCTTCCCCGGTGTCACCACCCTGCCGGAAGGCGCCTGGTACAACCCCGACAAGGACGGAGTTGACCAAGGCGGCGGACCCAACGTCCTGACAAAGTACCATCCGACCGCACTTGCAAAATCCAACCCGCAGTACACGAATCTTGTGGAGGTTAAGAAGGCATGAGCATCACAACCGAGAACTTCACCGAGGCCGGCGGTAGCTTCGGCTTCTTCTTCGACCAGTCCCTCTGCAATGGCTGTAAAGCCTGCGAGATTGCCTGTAACGACAAGCATGACCTG
This sequence comes from Flaviflexus ciconiae, assembly GCF_003971195.1. NCBI lineage: Bacteria > Bacillati > Actinomycetota > Actinomycetes > Actinomycetales > Actinomycetaceae > Flaviflexus > Flaviflexus ciconiae. The sequence continues at coordinate 1,898,145 of NZ_CP034593.1, forward strand.
CCGCTCGGAGTGAACTGGCGCCGAATCGTCGAGTATGCGGGTGGCTCCTGGTCCTCCAACGAGGCCGACGGCACCCACACACCCAACGTGTTCAGCTACTACACGTCCATCTCCTGCAACCACTGCGCGAACCCAATCTGCATGGAAGTTTGCCCGACAACCGCAATGAGCAAGCGGGAGGATGGCACCGTCTATGTTGACAGCGACAAGTGCGTCGGCTGCCGCTACTGCGAATGGGCCTGCCCCTACTCCTCCCCGCAGTTCAACGCCGACACCGGCCAGATGACCAAGTGCGACCTCTGCTACGACTACCGTTCAGAGGGCCAGAACCCGGCTTGTACAGACGCCTGCCCGACCCGCGCACTCGATTGGGGCCCGATCGAGAAGCTCCGTGAGGAGCACGGCGACCGTGCCGACATCGCGCCCCTCCCCGACCCGGCGATCACCGAACCGCACCTCGTCATCAAGCCCCACCGCGACGCACAGCGCTGGGACCAGGGCAGCGGCATTATCCAAAACCCCAAGGAAATCTAGAGCCAAACCAGTCAGTTTCGCCCCCTCCGGCGTTTTCGGCGGGGGCGAAACGCTTTCAAGCCTTCTTGACCAGCGACAATACCCAAGAGTTGCAACATCAATTCGATTTAACCCAGCTCTTTATTTAAAAATCAGGATTATGACCATATTCTGGTGATTTAAGCACTTTCATCCGCATATGCTTGCGCCTTCGAATCAGAACATCGAATCGCCACTGTTTCCGCCAGAAAGTCAGGTTCTTGGTATTACGCGTTAAATCAGGCTGTTTAATATCGGGACGTTTTGCCCACGTTTCCAACAAACTGGCAGTCCAACCTTGGAATCGAGCCGAGGATCCGTCCCTCAAGTAAGGACGCAACGGGGCGGGACCTCGACTCACTCAAGAAAGAGCTTTGCACGCTGACCCGAGTTTGCTCGGACCAGCATCCTTCTCGCTTCTGCGCGGAGGAGTCAAAGCCGGGGAGTACCCATCCTCTTAGAGCCGGGAGGGGTGCTCCCCTTCTTTCATCTTCGAAGACAGCGACACCTTGCCATCCACACACATCGCCTACTCCAATTGTGGGCGCTTCTGGAACCACCGCATATTCCGTTTCGATTCTGGACAGGCAACACCGCTTAAAGCGGACAAACCGGAACAATTAGGCTCAGGCTCGCATATTGCCAACATTCAAGTACGCAAATTCGGCACAAGATCACCCGAAGTTCTCAAAAGGGTCACATCGCACGCGCCTTCGCGGTGTTGACACATACTTATCCTTGCAAATACGCCATTTTCCAATCGACCCCCACGATCTATGAGCGGAAGTCGCAGGACCTTTCACCCAGACCTTGGCCTAGAACTTTCCGAATACTGAGGAATCAAGAGAACTAGGTAAGGAGCAGAGATGACCTCGCAAGCCTTAAAACAGGATGTCTCACGACGTTCATTCATGAAGTGGTCGGGTGTTGCAGGTGGATCCGCAGCGCTCGTTGCCACAGCGACGCACTTGGGCATGCCATCCGCCCACAAAGCCGCAGCCGCCACAGACGGCATGGAAGGTGTCGATAAGACAGTCTGGTCGGCGTGCACGGTGAACTGCGGTTCTCGTTGCCCCATCAGACTGCAGGTGAAGGACGGTGTCGTTGTCAGGGTTTTGACCGACAACACTGGAACAAACGAGCTTGGCAGCCAGCAGGTCCGCGCATGTGTTCGTGGCCGTTCACAGCGCGAACGTATTTATTCCCCAAACCGTCTCAAGAAGCCGATGAAGCGCAAGCCCGGCACGAAACGGGGCGAGGAGCAGTGGGAAGAGATTTCCTGGGATCAGGCTCTTGACGAGATCGCTGACAAGATGAAGGCGATCAAGGAAGAGTACGGCAACGAAGCCTTCTACATTCAGTACGGTACGGGCGTTCTCGGCGCCATCATGTCATGCTCCTGGCCGCCCGACTCCTCACCAGTTGCGCGCCTGCTCAACGTCTACGGTGGCTACCTTGATCACTACGGGACTTACTCATCATCCCAGATCAGCAACATCACGCCTTACGTCTACGGCAGTGGCATGTCATCTAATTCCCGCGAGGACGCCAAGAATGCGACCCTGCAGGTGATGTTTGGGTCAAACATTCTCGAGACTCGTATGGGTGGAGGTAGCCAGCTATTTGTCGCCCAGCAGACGAAGAAGGAATCGGGCGTTCGCACGATCGTTATCGACCCGCGCTACTCGCAGACCGCAGTCGCACTGAGCGATGAGTGGGTACCAATCCGTCCAGGTACGGATGCCGCTCTCATTGCGGGCATGATTCACGTGATGCTTGAGAAGAACCTGCACGATCAGGATTTCCTCGACAAGTACTGCGTGGGCTTTGACGAGGACACCCTTCCCGAAAGTGCACCAAGAAACTCTTCCTACCGCGCATATGTTGAAGGCAAGGGCGAGGACGGCATTGAGAAGACCCCCGAATGGGCATCTGAAACTACCGGCATTCCCGCCTCAAAGATTCGTAGTCTCGCAATGGAAATCGGTGGCGCCGAAGCCTGTGCCATCACCCAGGCACTGGGTCCGCAACGCCATGCCAACGGCGAGAACAACGCTCGTTCAATCCTGCTACTCGCCGCGGTGACCGGCAATATTGGCATTCCCGGTGGCGGTACCGGTAACGACTGCGGCTCACAGGGCCTGTCGTTCGCGCGCCCCTTCACGACCGAGGTCTCAAACCCCTCGAACAAGATCATCTCGGTTTTCTCTTGGTTCGAAGCAATCGAGAACGGGCCACAAATGGATACGTTTAACGCCGGCGTCGGCGTCAAGCCCGAGAGTGGGGCACGCACCATGAAAATCCCGGTCGACGAAGACGGTAATGCCGAGAACACCAAGCTGGAGGTCCCAATTAAGGCGCTTTTCCAGTACGGGTCAAACGCTCTCGTCAATCAGTCCGGTGACAACAACAGGTCTGTCGAGATTCTCCAGGACGAATCGAAGGCTGAACTGATCGTCACTTGCGATATTCGATACACGGTTTCGTCCCGCTACTCGGATTACCTTCTTCCAGGAACAACAACATCCGAAGAGAGCGACATCCACCCGGGTGAGAACTCTGGCCCCATGGGGTACGGCATCGTCTCGTCCCAGGCGATCGAGCCACTGTACGAATGCCGCAATATATTCGACATTTGCACGGACCTTGCAGACCGCCTCGAAGTCAAGGACGCCTTCACCGGTGGCAAGACTCGTGACGAGTGGCTTAACGCCACGATTGAGGCCACACGCGAAGGGGATCCGGACCTTCCCTCCTACGAGGAATGGAAGGAAATGGGCCTATTCCGCAAGGAAACCGGGACCACGGTGGCCATGCAGGACTTCCGCGAGGACCCCGAAGCCAACCCCCTTGGCACACCATCAGGAAAGATTGAGATCTATTCCGAACGACTCGCAACCATGGCCGATCACTGGACCTTCGGCAGCTTCCATCCGAAAGAGAAGGGCGACAAGCTCAGCGCAATCCCCGAGTTCGTAGAGACCTGGGAAGGTGCTGTCGAGTCGAAAGAGAACGAGAAGTTCCCATTCCAGCTCATCGGACACCACTACATGCAACGGACGCACTCAAGCTATGGCAACATCGGCTGGCTACAGGAGGCCCATCCGCAGGTTGTGTGGGTAAACAAGCTGGACGCCGAGAAGAAGGGAATCGAGGACGGCGACGAAGTATTCGTCTACAACGACCGCGGCACGTGCAAGCTTCCTGCCAAGGTCACCGAGCGCATTGCGCCCGGCATTATGTCCATTCCGCAGGGTGCATGGTTCGATCCTCGAACCGACATCACACCACCCGAAGGTGCAAATCCCGACAAGCCTGTCGACGTTGCAGGATCCGTCAACTCACTGACATCGCTCCACCCGTCACCTCTGGCAAAGGGAAACTCCGTACACACAACTCTGGCGAACATCGTCAAGGCGTAACCGCTTGAAAGAAGGGCGGGGTGGTTGTTCTTTTCGAACTGCACCCCACCCTTCTCTACGCGGACGAACCAAAGCCAGGAGCACCCATCCTCTCAGAGCCGGGAGGCGCACTCCCTTCTTAGTTTGTATATTCAATTCTTTGCCAATTTCAAATCAGTTGAACCACGCATCCACCCAAACCAGCACAAGTCGGACAGAAATTGAATTAGGTAACGACCTTTTGGCCTTATTGCAACGGTTTAGTCTAAGAATCGGTTGCGTAAGCAACGGTGGAGTAAATGCAACTCGCTGACCTCAATGTTTCCGCTCAACTACGCCAGTTCCCGCCCGTTTAGTTCTAGTTTCTGGGGATTTGGGCAGGGACCTTGAGCCCACGAAATTTCGATCTCTGAACAAATACTGGGAATACAATCACCAATTCTTCTTGAGGAGCAGAGATGACTTCACAGATGACGGGCCACAGGGTATCCCGTCGGTCGTTCATGAAGTGGTCGGGCGTTGCGGGAGGATCCGCAGCACTTGTCGCCACCGCCGCACACCTTGGTATGCCAAGCACACACCAGGCCTCGGCAACGGACGGCATAGAGGGCGTTGACGCCACCGTCTGGAATGCTTGCCTTGCCAACTGTCAGTCACGTTGCCCGCTTCGACTTCAGGTTAAGGACGGCACGGTTGTCCGGGTCCTGCCTGACAACACGGGCTCGGATGAGCTTGGCGATCTTCAGATCCGCGCCTGCGTGCGCGGACTCAACCAGCGCGAACGCATCTACTCCCCGGATCGCATCAAGAAACCGATGAAGCGCACGGGTAAGCGCGGCGAAGGTAAGTGGGAGGAGATCTCCTGGGAGGAAGCCTTCGACACCATTGCTTCGGAGATGAGGAGAGTCAAGGAAACCTACGGCAACGAAGCTCTGTGGTACCACTACGGCTCAGGATCAACCGGTGGCAACATCACGAAGCGTGGCACCTGGCCTCGTCTTATCAACTCTTACGGCGGTTACCTCGGTCAGTATGGGACCTATTCGACCGCACAGATCCGCGCAGGTATTCCCTACAGTTACGGGGCTTACCTCGGATCCAACTCACTAGAAGATGCCGTGAACACACGTCTGCAGGTGTTCTTCGGAAACAACCCACTTGAGACCCGCATGTCCGGCGGCGGCGAACTGGGCGTCGTTCAGAAGATCAAAAAGGAACACGGCGTTCGGACGATTGTCATCGATCCCCGATACTCAGATACTGCCGTCGACGTCGCTGATCAATGGGTTCCGATTCGCCCCGGAACAGATACTGCACTAATTGCAGGAATGATCTACGTAATGGTTCAGGAGAATCTCCACGACCAGGAGTTCCTCGACGAATACTGTGTCGGTTTTGATGAGGAAACCATGCCTGACGGCGCACCAGAGAACGCTTCCTATCGTTCATACCTCGAAGGTAAGGGCCCCGACGGTGTCGAAAAGACTCCGGAATGGGCTGCTGACATCACCGGAATCCCGGCCGACACAATCCGGAACCTCGCACGCGATATTGTCACAACCAAACCCTGTGCTATCACCCAGGGCTGGGGGCCTCAGCGACAAGCAAGTGGAGAAAACACCGCCCGCGCCATCGCACTGCTTGCCACTGTAACCGGCAACATCGGCATTGCTGGCGGCGGCAACGGTGCTCGTGAAAGCAACTACTCTGTCCCCGTCACAGCATTCCCCAACTTTGACGGCGATGCAGCACCGGTTTCAACTCAGATCTCCTGTTTCAACTGGATTGAGGCAATCGAAGACGGGCCGAGCATGACGGATGTTCAGCATGGCGTGCGCGGCAAGGAGAAACTCGATGTTGGCATCAAACTCATGGTCATCAACTCCTCGAACACCCTGATCAACCAGCACAACGATGTCCACCGGACTCAGAAGGCTCTCGAAGACGACAGCAAGTGCGAGTTCATTCTTGTTATCGACCACCAGTGGACACCGAGTTGCGAATGGGGCGATATGGTCCTGCCCGCAACAACCAACTTTGAAGAGAACGACATTGTTCCAGGTGGTTCATGTGGCGATATGGGCTGGTCCATCTGGGGTGGCAAAGCCATTGAGCCACTTTACGAGACTAAGACCGGTTACGAAATCTGTACCGAGATTGCTCGCCGACTGGGCATCGAGCAAGAGTTCACACAGGGACGCACACAGGAAGAATGGCGGTCTTGGATCTTCGAGGAGACGCGAGCCAACGTTCCTGACTTCCCCTCCGAAGAGGAACTCGAAGAGATGGGAGTATGGCGCAAGCACAACCCGGACGGTCTAACAATTGGCATGAAAGCCTTCCGTGACGATCCTGAGGCTAATCCACTCACAACCCCATCCGGAAAGATTGAAATCTATTCATCTACTCTCGCTGAAATGGCAGACACCTGGATCTTCGAAGGAGTGACCGAGGGCGACAAACTAACGGCACTACCTGAGCACATCGATACTTGGGAAGGCGCCCTCGAAGCGCGCACAAGCGAATTCCCGCTCCAGTGCCTTGCACACCACTACAAGGGCCGGACGCATTCCTCCTACGCGAACCTTCCGAAGAACCTCGAGGCTCACCCGCAGATGGTCTGGATCAATGAGAAGGACGCCAGCGACCGTGGAATTAAGAACGGCGATACCGTTGACGTCTACAACAATCGCGGCACGATTCGCACCGAAGCCCGCGTGACCCCACGCATCGCCCCCGGTGTAGTTTCCGTTCCCCAGGGCGCTTGGTACACACCCGATGAGGATGGTGTGGACGTGGGAGGCAACGTCAACACCATCATGAAGTACCACCCGTCACCGCTGGCAAAGGGGAATCCCGGTCACACTGCACTCGTAGAAGTCAGGCCAGTATAGGTACTGAAATAGAAAGGAATAGATCGGACTGAATCAGTTCCTTTCATCGAACCCCGCGGGGCAGCTCACAGTAGCTGCCCCGCGCTCCTTTATACCCGTCTAGGCAGGGAGCCCTGCCCATCATCACAACTCCGGATCGGGTCGCTTCCCCCTTTAGAAAACGAATTACGCAAGTCTTCGTATCTCTAATTCATCCATCCCAATCTTGTGTCCCGGGCAACAGCCTTTTCGCCCGATTTCCGCTCGATCAAATTTCTTGGCTGTAAAACCGCAGGTTAGAGCTGTAGTTCGATATCAAGATAGTTTTCACAATTCACAACGAATCGGATATTTCGAATTAATGACAAAAGTCCCAGACAGGACATTTTTTTCGGGCCAAACTGCAATTACATAAGGCTCTAAACAAAGAAGAGGTGGACAATGACAATTGCCGCTAACCGGGAACGCACGGGGCTCTCTCGTCGTTCGTTTATGAAGTGGTCGGGGGTTGCCGGCGGCTCTGCCGCACTGGTTGCAACTGCCGCTCATCTTGGAATGCCTGGTACGTCCGCCCAGGCCGATTCCGACGGCATGACCGACGCCGATAAGACCGTCTGGTCCGCATGCACGGTGAACTGTGGTTCCCGTTGCCCTCTCCGTCTTCAGGTCAAGGACGGTACCGTCGTCCGCGTCCTCCCTGACAACACCGGCACCGACGAGCTCGGCAGCCAGCAGGTTCGCGCCTGCGTCCGTGGCCGTTCGCAGCGCCACCGTATCTACAACCCCGATCGCCTCAAGAAGCCAATGAAGCGTAAGCCCGGCACCAAGCGTGGCGATGAGCAGTGGGAAGAGATCTCGTGGGAGCAGGCTCTTAACGAGATTGCCGACAAGATGAAGGACATCAAGGAGAACTACGGCAACGAAGCTTTCTACATCCAGTACGGAACAGGCGTCCTTGGTTCCACGATGGCTTGCTCATGGCCGCCGGACACCACCGCTTTCGCAAAGCTTCTGAACTGCTATGGCGGATACCTTGATCACTACTCGGACTACTCGACCGCTCCGATCACGCAGGCTTACCCATACCACTACGGTAGCTGGGTTAACGGCAACTCCTTCGACGACGCGAAGAACTCGAAGCTTCAGGTCATGTTCGGTAACAACCCGCTCGAGACTCGTATGTCGGGTGGCGGCCAGCTGTTCGTCACGCAGGACACGAAGAAGAACCACGGCGTTAAGACGATCGTGATCGATCCCCGCTACTCGGAGACGGCCGCACTTCTCGCTGATGAGTGGGTCGGTCTGCGTCCCGGCACCGATGCTGCTCTTATTGCCGGCATGATCCACACGATGATCTCTGAGGATCTGCAGGATCAGGATTTCCTCGACACGTACGTTGTTGGTTTCGATGAGGACACCCTCCCCGAGGGCGCTCCGGAGAACTCCTCCTACCGTTCCTACCTTGAGGGCAAGGGCGCAGACGGCATCGAGAAGACTCCCGCGTGGGCTTCCGAGATCACCGGCGTTCCCGCCGAGCGGATCCGTCAGCTTGCCCGCGAGATCGCGGCTGCTAAGCCATGTTCGATCACGCAGGGCTGGGGCCCGCAACGTCATGCCAATGGCGAGAACAATGCTCGTGCAATCTTTATGCTCGCTGCCGTGACCGGCAACGTCGGCATCCCCGGTGGTGGCACCGGTGCCCGCGAGGGCGCGCAGGCGCTACCACTCAGCAAGCCGTTCTACAACGTTCCGAACCCGTCGAACAAGATCATCTCCGTGTTCGGCTGGCTTGATGCCATCGAGTACGGCGATCAGCTAGATACATTCAACGGCGGTGTTTGCGAGAAGGTCGCCCCCGGCGTCCGCTCGAACAAAGTCCCGGTTGACGACAACGGCAACCCGACGAACATCAGTCTGGACGTTCCCCTTAAGGGAATCTTCCAGTACGGCTCAAACTCGCTGGTTAACCAGACCGGTGACAACAACCGGTCGGTCGAGATTCTCCAGGATGAGACGAAGGCTGAGCTGATCGTTACCTGCGATATCCAGTACACGGTTTCCGCTCGCTACTCGGACTACGTCCTTCCCGGCACGTCAACAGCTGAGGAATCGGACATTCACCCTGGCGAGAATGCTGGCCCGATGGCCTATGGGATTGTTTCGCAGGCTGCAATTGATCCCCTTTACGAGTGCCGCACGATCTTCGACATTTGCACCGAGCTGGCTGACCGTCTTGGTGTGAAGGAAGAGTTCACCGGTGGCAAGACCCGCGAGGAATGGCTCGAAGAGACCATTAACGTTGCTCGCGAGGCAGATGCTGAGCTCCCCACCTATGAAGAGTGGAAGGAAATGGGCATCTTCCGTAAGAACCAGGGTCCTGCGGTTGCACTCGCAGATTTCCGTGAGGATCCGGAGGCTAACCCGCTTCCGACTCCGTCCGGAAAGATTGAAATCTACTCCGACCGTCTGGCAGCAATGTCAGAGAAGTGGGAGTTTGGCGTGTTCCGTCCCGAGCTGCCTGGCGACAAGCTGACAGCTCTTCCGGAATTCGTCGAGACTTGGGAAGGCGCCTTGGAGGCCCGCGAGAATGACAAGTACCCGCTACAGGTCATTGGTCACCACTACAAGGCACGTACACACTCCAGCTACGGAAACGTGGACTGGCTAAAGGAAGCGCACACGCAGTCCGCATGGATCAACCCGATCGATGCTGCTGCACGTGGAATCGAGAACGACGACGAAGTGTTCGTGTACAACGATCGCGGAACCGTCCGTCTCCCGGCAAAGGTGACGGAACGTATCGTTCCGGGAACGATGTCGATTCCGCAGGGCGCTTGGTTCGATCCGAAGGGCGCTTCGGATGTCAAGCCGCCTAGCGAGGCCAATCAGGACAAGCCGGTCGATGTCGCCGGATCTGTCAACACGCTCACGTCACTGCACCCCTCGCCGCTTGCGAAGGGCAACGCGGTGCACACAACCCTAGCTAACGTCGTCAAGGCCTGAAAGAGGTAATAAACATGGCCACTGCTGAAATCACGGCCGGAGCGAACTACGGGTTCTTCTTCGACCAGTCTCTCTGCACAGGCTGCAAGGCTTGTCAGATCGCCTGTAAGGACAAGCATGATCTTCCCGTCGGTGTGAACTGGCGCCGGGTCGTCGAGTACTCGGGCGGTTCCTGGCAGGAGTCGGGGAACACCTTCACTCCCAACGTCTTCACCTACTACACATCCATTGCTTGCAACCACTGCGAGAACGCGATCTGCATGGAGGTCTGCCCCACGACGGCGATGTCCCGCCGCGAGGATGGCACCATCTACGTCGACTCCGACAAGTGCGTTGGTTGCCGCTACTGCGAGTGGGCCTGCGCCTACTCCGCTCCCCAGTTCAACGCAGAGACCGGTCAGATGACCAAGTGCGACCTCTGCTACGACTACCGCTCGACCGGTCAGGATCCCGCGTGTGTCTCGGCATGCCCGTCGCGCGCACTAGACTGGGGTCCGATCGACCAGCTGCGTGAGGAGTACGGCAACACGGACAACATCGCTCCGCTTCCGGATCCCTCGATCACGAACCCGCGTCTCGTCGTCAACCCGCACCGCGATGCCCAGACCTGGGATGCCGCTTCCGGTGCTATTGCGAACCCGAAGGAAATCTGATGAACCTCCACGAACTACCCATGATCATCTTTACCGTCTTCGCGCAGATGAGCGTCGGCGCCTTCGTGGCTCTCGGTGTCATCAACGTAGTCGGTACCCCCAAGTACGGTCGCGAGACGATCGAGCGGGTCACGGACCCTGCTATCTACGCGATTGGCCCGACCCTCGTGTTCGGCCTTATCGCCTCGATGTTCCACATGAACGACATTACGAACACGCTCAACGTCCTTCGTAACTGGGATACGTCCTGGCTGTCGCGTGAGATCATCCTCGGTGTTGGCTTCGCTGGCCTCGGCTTCCTCTTCGCCATCATGCAGTGGTTCAAGATCGCCAGCCACACGATTCGCCAGGCCATCGCGCTTCTGGCAGCTATCGTTGGCCTCGGCCTGGTCTACTCGATGTCGATGATTTACGCCTCGGTTGAGACCATCCCCGCATGGAACACCTGGTCGGTCCCCGTCCAGTTCTTCGCAACCACCTTCCTCCTGGGTGCCCTAGCAGTTGGGGCCGCGATCCTCATTCACATGTCGATCCGCTTCCGCTCATCCGACAACGGCACGCCGGCAGCACCGGCCACTGACAGCACTGTCGATGGCACCGATGGTGACGGCAAGGGCGGCGTTGGCCTCCTCCAGAAGACGAAACTCCAGGCCCGTTCCATGACCCGTGAGCGGCTCACAGTTGACTCCCCGGACGCCAAGGCTGGCGTCCAGATCATCCGCTGGGTTGCGATCACGTCGGTCGTTATTGGTGTCATTATCTTCATCAACTACATCTTCCACATCATCAACCTGGCCACGGGCGTTCCGGCGGCACAGCTGGCCGCCGAGGAATACCAGTCTGGCTTCTTCTTCGTCCGTCTTGCTCTCCTGGGAATCGCAGCTGTTCTCCTTGCAGTCTTCACGTACAGGACCGCTAACCAGGAGTTCAAGAACCCGAAGACCCTGACGATCCTCATGATGACGGCGCTCGTTCTCGCTGTTGTTACCGAGTTCATGGGCCGCTCGGTCCACTACGACACGCTCTTCCGAGTAGGTATGTAGTAACTCTTTAGAAGGGCGGGACCTGAGGGTTCCGCCCTTCTTCTATACCCGCACACCGCAACATTCGTGCGCACCGCGCACAGCATCCTTGCCGTCAAGTGGAATCCCTGTTCCGGAGCACTACCTCGCTAACCCGGACAGAACAGCCGAATCTAGGCACAAGGTCGCTGCCCGGTATGTCCGAGTCCGGATAGAATTTACCCAGTACCCCCTAAAAGGAGAATCGTGAACCCTTCACTGCCATCCCCCGAATTCCTTGACCGCATGGCCGCAGCGTTTGCAACGCTCGGTAGGCTCCACCTTCAGTCCCCGATCAGGAGACCCTTGATCAGTTGGCTGAGCTACTGGACGAGTGGCCGATCGAGGACGAGGGCGATACCGCGTTCGGTCTCAAGGAGCTCCGCGCATCGCTTGCGGAGAAGGAAGAGGTCGCGCAGATCCGCCGCGACCACAACCTCCTGTATGGCGTGACGGCAGGGGCAAAGGTTCCCCCCTACGAGTCCGTGCACCGTAATCGTGACGGTCTGATCTTTGATGAGGAAACCCTTCAGGTACGTTCCGAGTACCGCAAGCTTGGCCTGCAAGCTCCCAAGCTCAACCAGGAGCCCGATGACCACATCGGCCTCGAGTTTAACTTCATTGCACAGTCCTGCCTGCGTTCCCTCGATGCTCTCGATCAGGATTCGACAACCGACGCTTCCCGCTACTACGGGATCGGTGCCGTATTCATGGAGCAGCACATCATGGAGTGGGCTCCCGCAATGCTTGAGGAAGCCGCAGAGGCCGCGGAGACACGTTTCTACCGGGGAATCATGTACATGTCGCTCGGGGCACTAGCGGCGTACGCAGTGGGTCAATGACGGGCCTGAGGCTTCTCCATTCTTGGCTGCGAGCCAACGATCCCGGTCCTATCGCTCTTCTGGAACCGGGTGAGGATCTTCTTGTCGCGGATAAGAAGATCCCGGCCGTCCTGCTTACCGAGCCACTGGCAGAGATTCCTCGTCACGAGATCCTTGAAGCGCTAGGGCTCGGGGCCACCGAGATTTATCTTCACGGTGAACCGGGCGATCTCTCAAAACTTGTCGAAACCCTAGAAGTAGCCGGCATCACCAAACTCAGGGAAGCTTCGAGGGTCATTAAGCCAAAGAGTTCGTTCAGTGCGGACGACGTTCCTCATTCACGCCGTGACCTTTTTGGCATGGGAGCAAGCACCCTTCAGCTTCCGGACGACGACATGCTTCCGGAGGACCGCGAGCGCCTCGCTCTCACAAGGCTTCTTCAGGCCGAGGGCGTAGAACCGTCCGTCCTGGCTGACACCCCGTCCCACGGTCTGCTACTACAAACCTCGGGGTGTACCGCGTGTGGCGTATGCGTGAAGGCCTGTCCAACGGACGCTCTGGAGTTGACGTACACGGAGATAGGAACCGAGCGGAGAATCTCCTCACTCGGGATCGTCGACTCTCAGTGCATTGGTTGCCGTAAGTGCGTGGAACTCTGTCCCGAATCGGCGTTTACGGTCGAGGGCAATACGTCGTGGGAGACGCGCCTAGCAGACACTCCAAAGCGTCCGCTCGAAACAATTCCGACGGTCAAGTGCGAGAAGTGCAAAACCTTCTTCCCGTTGAAGGAAGGCGGGACGCTCTGCAAGACCTGTAAGGCAACCCGCGACAATCCCTTCGCAATCCGGTGGCCCGAGGGAGTTCCGAAACCTCCCGGCCTGAACTTCTAACGTATTCGGTACCAGTCATTCCATCCGCCCGAATACCCCAGGGTTCTAAGCATCTTCGGTAGTAGATTGCCCCGGCTATTCGCCGGGGCAATCTACTTCTCGGGAACCTTGTTCACGGGACGACTCCCGGTGGTTTAGGCTGAGCCGGACCATTCGTGCGAGCCGTCTGGGAACTGTTGCTTCTTCCACACCGGAAGTTGCATCTTGACCTGTTCCACGACTTCGTTGAGAGCGTTGAACGCTTCGACTCGGTGGGCGGCAGACACGGCCGCTCCTAGGGCTAGGTCGCCGATCTCCAGATGTCCGGCACGGTGGACCACTGCGATAGCGAGGCACCCTGAGCCCTTCGCGACCTCGTGGGCAACCCGGGCAACAACATTGGCCGCGTCGGGATGTGCTTCGTAGTCGATGGAGTCAACGGACCTGCCAGCATCGTGGTTGCGGACGATACCTCGGAAGGTCATGACGGCACCGGCTTCGGGGCGTTCAACCATTTTCACGAGATCAGCGACATCAACATCGTCTTCGGTGACCGTCGCATAAACCACATCGGCGTCGTGGTCGAGACGCTTTGCCTTGTGCTGATTTTCCCAGGTTGCTTGCGCATGCGCAGTGGGCTGAACTTTCGCTCCATGATGGTGGGCTGCGGGGATATCCAGGTCGGATACGTGTCCGCCGTGATCGTGGGAAACGTGGGGTACCGGATGGTCGCCGCCCTCGAGCTGGTCGACGATATGGTCGAGAAGCGGGCCAATGACATTGACCGTGTCGGTGACACCGCCGCGAGATCCGGGGGCGTTAACAACGAAGGCATCCTTGCCGTCGACGGTCACGATGCCGGCGAGGGCGCGGGATAGCGGGGCGGCCGGCGCGTTCTTTGCGGCTTGCCGAATCAGGGATTCAATCCCGTCCAGACGCTTTGTCAGCAGGGGCATTGTGCCTTCTGGAGTTTCGTCCCGCGGCGAGATACCGGTACCTCCGGTTGTCACAATAACGCGGGCACCTTCGCGGACGGAGGCCTGGATGGTCTCCGAAACGGATTCTGTGCCGTCTGGGATAATCTTCTTCTCGGTCACTTCGATCGCCCACCCGCCGAGGAGGGCTGCGGCAAGGGGTCCGGAAAGGTCTTCTCGTTCGCCGCTTGCGCAACGATCCGACACGGTAATGACATGCGCGGTAATCACGCGGTCCAGTCTACCCGGGCTGCATATACGCCCTATACGACCGTAGTCCCATAAATCGGACAATTCACTGCAGGTAGAATCGTGTTTATGTTGCCTCTCGTTGAACCCGGCGCTCCACTGACTCCGGAGCAGACTGTCAGGTACTCCCGTCATCTCATGCTTGAAGAAATTGGGGACCTCGGGCAGCGGCGCCTCAAGAACGCGCGTGTTCTCGCAATCGGTGCCGGTGGCCTCGGATCCCCCTCCCTTCTCTACCTGGCCGCCGCGGGTGTCGGCACCCTCGGCGTCATCGATGACGACCTGGTTGACCGGTCGAATCTGCACCGTCAGGTGCTCCACACCGACACGAGTGTCGGCATCCCCAAGACCGAGTCGGCGGCGAACGCACTGACAGAACTCAACCCCGATATCACGGTGAATCAGCACCGTGAGCGTCTCACGGAGGAGAACATCGATTCGATTTTCTCCCAGTACGACGTCATCATGGACGGCACCGATAACTTCCAGACCCGTTATCTCGTCGAGTCCGCCTGCACCCGCCTGGGTATTCCTGAAGTCTGGGGGTCGATCCTGAAGTTCAACGGTCAGGTTTCCGTGTTCTGGACCGGCGAGCGGGCAGTTGCCGCTGGCGCACCGGCACCGGATGGTGTGAGCCTGCGCGACCTGTTCCCCTCTCCCCCGCCCGCGGGCGAAGTCCCTGCCTGTGGTGATGTCGGAGTACTTGGCTCCCTCCCGGGTCAGGTCGGCACGATCATGGCGACCGAGGCAGTCAAGCTGATCTGTGGCATCGGTGAACCGCTGGTTGGCCGGGTCATGGTGATCGACACCCTGAAGGCTGAGACCTTCACGGTCCCGTTCGCTCCGAGGCCACTACCACGCCCCGAACCGTTCACAGCCGAGGAGCTCCTCCCGTACTGTTCGGCACCGAAGGTGCCCGAGATCGACATTGTCGAATTCGAACGACTCCGTAGCGAGGGCGTGCGAGTTCTTGATGTTCGCGAGGATTCGGAGCGAGAAGCTGCTTACCTCCCGGGTTCGGAGCACGTTGTTCTGTCTGAGCTTCTGGAACGTCCCGAACTTGCGGCTGGTGAACAGCCTGTTTACGTGCACTGCAAGGCGGGTGCGCGAAGCGCACGGGCAGTGACGGCCCTTCGAGCAATCGGTATTCAAGGTATAAATGTTGCTGGCGGGCTTGATGCTTGGCAGGCCGCAGGATTCAGCGTGGAAGGCACAAAGTGATCAGTTTCGAAGAGTATCGGAATCGGGTTCTTCAGCTCGGCTCCCCCGTTTCAACAGAGGTCCTTCCTCTCCACGCAGCAGAGGGCATGGTTCTTGCCGAGCCGGTGTTCGCCCGGTTCGCGGTTCCCCCGTTCGACAACTCAGCCATGGATGGCTTCGCGGTTCGCCACGACGATATAAAAAACGCTCCGGTCACCCTGCGGGTCTCCACCGATATTCCTGCTGGTCGCACCGATATCTCTCCCCTCGAGGAGGGCACGGCTGCTCGGATCATGACCGGTGCTCCGGTTCCTCCCGGTGCGGATACGATCATTCAGGTTGAGAAGACCGCGAATGCTCACGAGAACATGCTGACCGAGGCCCCCGACGAGATCCATATCCTCGAAGCCAATGCGCAGGGAGCCCACGTTCGGTTCTCGGGCGAGGACATCGAACCCGGAGAACTGGCAATCGACGCAGGCGTACGGCTCGGCCCAACCCAACTTTCGGCACTTGCTTCCATTGGCCACGGCTACGTCACCGTTTACCGCAAGCCTGTGATCGGCATTCTCTCCACAGGATCGGAATTGAGGAAACCCGGTGAGGATCTTCTACCTGGCCAGATTCCCGACTCGAACTCCACGCTGGCTCGCCTCATGGTGCGCGCCTCGGGCGGCAAGGACATTGTCCTGTCCTCATCGTCGGATGATCCGGCAGACCTCGCAAAGGTTCTTGACGAGGCGGGCACCTATCTCGATGGTCTTATTACCACAGGCGGTGTTTCCGCGGGCGCCTTTGACGTGGTCAAGGAGTACCTGACCGATAAGAACGTCGAATTCCTCAAGGTTGCTATGCAGCCCGGTAAGCCCCAGGGGCTTGGCACACTCACGTTTGGGGACCGCGAAGTCCCAATCCTGTGCCTGCCCGGCAACCCCGTATCCGTGTTTGTTTCCATGAAGGTCTACGGCGACGCTCTGATCGCTAACCTATCTGGCCGTAAGCACACGAGTATTCCGTGGCAGGAGTGGCCAGCGGGTGGCTCATGGAAGACCCCGGAGGGCAGGGCTCAGTTTATGCCGGTCGTTGCCCACGGCGACACCGTTATCCCCGCCACCTCGGGTGGCTCCAAGTCGCACCTCATCTACTCGATGATCAAGACCCGCGGCCTCGCCTATGTCCCTGCCGAAGTTGAGGAAGTAACCGAGGGCGATCCGCTGAAGGTGTGGTGGCTGTGAAGTTCACTCATTTGACCGATACTGGCGACGCCTACATGGTGGATGTGACGGCGAAGAACCCAACGGTCCGCGAGGCCACGGCAATTGGAACCGTCACCTGCTCCCCCGACGTTGTGAAGGCACTGCGGGACGGCACCGTCCCCAAGGGTGATGTTCTCGCGGTAGCGAGGGTCTCCGGAATCTCGGGCGCCAAGAAGGTTCCCGAACTCCTACCCCTCGCCCACCCCATCGGCATCCACGGCGCTTCCGTGGATCTATCGATCGAGGATCACGGGGTCGACATCAAAGCCACAGTCCGCACCGCTGACCGCACGGGTGTCGAGATGGAGGCGTTGACGGCAGTCACGATTGCTGCCCTCGCCATCGTTGACATGGTCAAGGGTGTTGACCGCTCAGCGGAGATCACCGACTGCCGGATCATCGCCAAGTCCGGTGGCCGTTCAGGCGACTGGTACCGCCCCGGCTACGAGCCCACAGAAAACACGTCACAACCACCGGAATCCCAGTAGCGGGAATGGCAACAGCAGGTATGACAGACCCACGCCCCACGTTCGGTGCAATCGTTCTAGCGGGCGGCAACGCCCGCAGGCTCGGCGGTTTCTCCAAGGGTGATGTCGAGATCAACGGAACCACGATGCTGACCTCGGTCACCGATGCCTGTCAGAAAGCCGGAGTGCCGGCCGACAACATCGTGGTGGTGGGACATGCCGAAACAGAGCTCAAGCGGACCGTGGAAGATCCTCCCTTCTCGGGGCCCGTTGCCGGAATAGGTGCCGGGCTCGATCACGTGGACGCTGACAGGCTCTTCGTTCTCTCCTGCGACATCCCTTTCATCGCCTCCGGCCTGCCCCGCCTCATCGACACCTACCAAGGCGAAGGCGTGTGCTTCGGTGGCGAAAAAGCTCAGTACCTTGCTGGTCTCTACAGTTCGGATGCTCTGCGCAACCGAATCGGACTCCTTCAGCAGGAAGAGCGCGGGCTGATTGGCATGCCCGTTCGGAAGCTCATGGAATCCCTCGATGTCACTATCCTTGGCGAGCATGAAGCGGCACGAGACCTCGACACGTGGGAAGCGGTCAACGAAGCCCGGGAACAGGCTTCCGAAGACTAAAATCGCATAGGCAAAGCTATGGGGCGGACATCCTCAACAGGTGCCCGCCCAATAACTTTGTGCGACAGATCTAGGGAATAGCTAGGACCCAATCCCAAGCCCCCAATGTCTGGCATTACGCCCAGATCCGAGGTCAGAAGCCCAGGAAGTATTTCCTCAGCATGGAGTTCTCGTCCGCCATCTTTTCCTCAACCGACCCGTAGTCACTGACCTGACCGTCAGCGAGGACAGCAACATCGTCGGCGAAGGCCGAGATGTCTGCCATGTCGTGCGTGACAACAACACCGGTGCGGTCCTTGAGTGCATCCTTGATGAGGTCACGAAGTACAACGGCTGCGGAGACATCCATGGCCGCCAGTGGCTCATCGAGCAGCAGGATCTTTGGTTCCACCGCGATTGCTCGCGCCAGGGCAACGCGCTGCTGCTGTCCACCGGAAAGCTGGTGCGGCATGCGATCCACGAGATCACCGATTCCGAGCGGCTCAATGTAGGAGCGTGCTCGCTCACGCGCCTCGCTCTTCTTCATACCTCCGGCTCGCAAGCCGTATGCAGCATTATCGAGAACGCTAAGGTGCGGAAAGAGCGTCGGATCCTGTGACAGAAGGGTGATGGGCCGCTTGTGGGGACCAACCCACGGGTCCGCAACTTCCTGTCCGTCCAGCACAATGCTTCCACCATCATCGGGAATCAGGATCCCCGAGAGAAGGCCGATCAGGGAAGACTTGCCGGTACCGTTGCGACCAATCACCGCGAGGGTACGCCCGGCCGAATGCTCCAGGTCGAACGACAGTTTCCGTTGAGAGAGTCTTGCGTGTAGCGAGATCATGACGGTCTGCTCACCACCCGTCCCCGAGCTGTCAGCGACACGACAATAACTGCAAGAACAAGGAGCACGAGCGCCAGGGCGAGTGCAGTATCCGGATCAACTTCCCGTTGCAGGTAGATGGCAAGGGGAATCGTCCGTGTTCTACCTTCGAGGGATCCGGCGAAGGTCAGTGTTGCCCCAAACTCGCCTAGGCAACGAGCCGCGGCCAGTGCAGTGCCCGATACTAGCGCCGGCATCATCATCGGCAGCGTGACATGGAAGAGCGTGTAGCTCGGTGATGCTCCCAGGGTTGCTGAGATCTGTGCGTGCGAGGTTCTGTTTGATCGGAGGGAGGCTTCCAGCGAGGTCACGAGGAAGGGCATGGCAACAAAGACCTGCGCCATCACAACCGCGGTCGCCGAGAAGGCAATGTCGATACCGAGAAGGGAGAGCTGTTCTCCCAGAAGCTTTCTCTTACCGAAGGTAGACAGCAGGGCTAGGCCCGCGACAACGGGAGGCAGAACCATGGGGATTGTGACACCAATGCGCAGGAGCTCCCCGCCCTTGCCATTGAGCCGGGACATGAAAACAGCCAGCGGAACGCCCAATAGTACGCAGATCAGGGTGGAGATAGCGACGGTGCGGAGCGATACTCCAAGCGCCTGCATCGCAGTCTCCGACGTGAGAATCTCTGGCACCTGCGCCCACGGCATGTCGATAAGCATGCCGACGATCGGGAGCGACAGAGCCAGTACACCAAGCACCGCCCCAATGAGAATCCATCGAGGCGGCGCTCCAGCGGTTTTCCACATCACGGTGTGGTGAAGCCCAGGTCTTCCATGCGCTGCTTGCCGTCACCGGTCGTGAAGGCATCGATCCAAGCCTGCTCGGTGGCGTCTGCCTCTTCGGAGTCGACAATGACCAGCGGGTACTGGTTCGGAATTTCCTCCGACTTGGGGATGTCGATAACCTCGACAGCGTCACCAGCGGCGTTAGCATCCGTGCGGTACACGAGACCAACATCGCCCTGGCCGGAGGTAATCTTGCCAAGAACATCCGTGACGGAGCCCTCTTCGGAGACCGGCTCGAGGGTGAGGTCGTTGAGCTCAGCAAGCTGACGGGAGACGTCACCGCAGGGAACCTGCGGTGCACAGACAACGAGGTCGGCTGCGTTCATCGACTCATCGAAGCCGGTGGTCCCGGCGGGGTTACCAGCGGGAACAACGACAACAAGCTCGTTGGTCGCAATCATGTCGAGTTGCGTTCCGCGATCACCATCAATGATCTGGTCAGCAGTCTTCTGGTTGGCGGTGATGAGGATGTCGGTTTCGTTACCGGCCTCAATTTGTGCAGCAAGGTCAGAAGAACCCGCACATACAGTCGTGACGTCGATGCCGAGGTCTTCTTCAACATCAGCTTCGGCGCTCTCAGCGATACCGCACATCGAAGCGGCAATCATGACAGTGATGTCGCGATGCTCATCACCCGAGGCTTCATCAGCATCATCCGAGCAGGCAGCCACGGACAGCGCCAGGAGTACGGAAGCACCCAGGCTAAGAATCTTCTTCATTTACAGAATTCCAGACTTGATAGAAACATTGGTGGCTTTGATCAGCGCGGTGGCGGGCGAACCCACTTCCAAGCCGAGCTCCTTCACCGCTTCGGCGGAGATAAGGGAGACGACGCGGTAGATACCGCACTGCAGATCAACCTGGGCCATGACCCCGTCAACCTGCACTCGCGTAACAATTCCCGCGAGCTCGTTACGAGTCGAGACTTCGTGGTTAGAATCGGCCTTGCCTTCCGCAAGCTTGATCGCCAGTTCCGCAACAGACCTCCCATCAACGTGGATACGTCCACCGTCCCTGTTGGCAACAAGCGACCCATCGTCGATCCATCGTCTGACCGTGTCATCCGATACGCCGAGGAGCCGAGCTACTTCACGAACTTTGTACTGCGACATACCAGCAAGATTACACGGCAAATACGAACAATATCCAGTTGGAGTTCCTCAAATGCGCCCACATGTGACGCATTCTCAAGCTTTTCGTGGGCCAATAGACAGATTGCACAGCCTGCAAGCACCGGTCCCGCCGATCTTCCACGTGCATGTGGCACCCAACACAGGTACATTATGTTCAGAGCCGATCGCTTGGTCGGCCGTTCCCGACGAAAGGAGAACCACATGGGCATTTTTGATAAGGCAAAGGATTCGTTGCACTCAGAAAAGGCCGAACAGGTTTCCGATCAGGCCCTGGATCGTGCCGAGGAGTTCGCCTCCAGCAAGGCTGGGGACGAGCACCAAGAGAAGATCTCCAACACAAGGGAGAATGTCGATAAGAGAATCGGCAACGAGTAGTAAGAATTGCTTTGCCACTGTGGCCGGCCCTTCGGGGCCGGCCACAGTGCGTTACCACCGACTCGGGCCGACGATTTCCCGACCGCCCCATTCCCACCGCCCACTTCTCTCGCCGCGCAACCGTCCACCTTCGGAAGTTGCCACATGGATACGTAGACTTGGGCCATGACTGATCCCCGCCTGTGGCTTGAAGAGTTCAATGACGAGACCCTGAAGTGGGCGGGAGCAAGATCCGACTCCTCGCTTGATTCTTACGGCGGTGAGGGTTTCAATTCGCTCGAGAAGGACATCTACGAGATCCTCTCCGCCAAGGACAAGCTGGACCTTGGCACGCTACGTGGCGAGTACGTTTACAACTTCCACACGGATGGCGACCATCCGCGTGGCCTGTGGCGGCGCACCCTGCTTGCCGACTACCTGAGCGAGCCCAAGTGGGAGACGCTCCTTGATATCGACAAGCTCGGCGTTGAAGAGGATCAGTCCTGGGTGTTCGGCGGTGCGCAGCTTCGCAGGCCCGACTATGACCGTGCACTTATTACTCTCAAGCCCGGTGGCTCAGACGCGAACGTTGTCCGAGAGTTCGACATGGAAACGCTGACCTTTGTGGAGGATGGCTTTACCGCCCCCACCTCGAAGGGCTCCCTTTCATGGGGACCCCACGGATCAGATACCGTTCTCATCTCCCGCAACTTCGGAGAAGGGTCGCTGACCAACTCGGGATATCCGCGCTCCGCGCGGATCTGGAAGCGCGGCACCAGCCTCGATGATGCTCCCGTCATTCTCGAAGGCGAGGCCGAGGACATCCTCGTCGGTGCCCGACACGACTTCACACCTGGCTACGAGAAGACCTTTGCCATTCGCGCCACCGACTTCCGCGACACGATTGTCTACGAGGTGGATGAAGAAAGCCTCGATCTGACCGAGATCAAGCTGCCCAGGAGCGCCGGTGTTGGCACGATTCGCGACTGGGCCGTCGTTGAGCTCCGCTACGACTGGGAACTCGACGGTACGACCTTCCCTGCAGGTTCCCTCCTCGCACTCCCCTACGCAGATGCACTAGCTGGCCCAACGGCCAACAGGATCACCACGATCTTTACCCCGACAGAAACAGCTTCGCTGTCGTCGATGACAGAGCTTCAGACCGGCGTCGTCTTCACAACTCTCGACAATGTGCGTAGCCGCGTCTACTTTGCTCCCATCGACACCTGGGAGGTCACCGAACTACACCCGGACCTGGGCGAGTTCGACTCGATCGGCGTAACCGCGGTTGACCGCGAGGAGGGCGACGACGTCTGGGTCGTCACCACCGGCTTCCTCACACCGACAACACTTCTTCATGGCACAGCCTCGAGCGATAGCCTGGACGTCAAGAAGGTGCGCTCCGCTCCCGAAAGGTTCATCTCGGACGGCATGATTGTTGCTCAGCGGTGGGCAACTTCTAAGGATGGAACCCAAATCCCGTACTTCCTCGTCGGCAACGAGGAAGCCGTGAACGGAGTTCAGCCCGCACGCACACTTTTGGATGGTTACGGCGGGTTTGAGATCTCCAACATTCCCGGATACATCGGTAGCTACGGCAAGGCTTGGCTAGAGAACGGTGGGGTCTACGCCCTGGCAAACATCCGTGGCGGTGGTGAATATGGCCCGGCCTGGCACCAGGTCGCCCAAAAGGCTGGCAGGCACCTCGCCTACGAAGACTTCTCGGCAGTTGCCGCACACCTTGTTGAGACAGGCGTGACAACCAAACCGCAGCTTGCCGCTATTGGAGGCTCCAACGGTGGCCTCTTGATCGGCAACATGTACTCCACCTACCCAGAGCACTTCGGCGCACTCGTGTGCCGGGTTCCGCTTCTCGACATGAAGCGGTTCTCCCATCTGCTTGCTGGAGCTTCGTGGATGGATGAATACGGGAACCCGGATACGGATGATTGGGAGTTCCTCCAGAACTATTCGCCGTACCACAATGTTGAGACGGACCGGGACTACCCGCCGATCCTCGTGACGACCTCGACAAGGGACGATCGCGTCCACCCAGGCCACGCTAGGAAGTTCGTTGCCCTCTTGGAAGAGCTCGGGCGGGATGTTACCTACTACGAGAATATCGAGGGCGGCCACGCGGGCGCTGCGGACTCCAAGCAGAGCGCAAAGTCGATGGCTTTGATCTTCAGCTTCCTCAACGAGAAGCTGGCGTAAGCCTAAAAATGGTTCAAGAAAAGCCGGCCGGAGCCGACTGAATTGGTGTAAAGGTCAGAAGATGAGGATGGCCGAGAAGCCGACCATGCCGACAACAACGATGATGGCGACGACGGCCTTCCAGAGGGGACGCCTGCGCGGCGTATAGTCCGCACCGGGCACGTACCCTCCAAAGTCGTAGCCACCAGAATTCATGCGCTCCGGCTTGTTCTTCGAAGATGACATATACGCGACTCCTCCTACTTTCGACGACCCGGGACTTGCGACAAGCCTAGCCGTTAATGACCGAACTGGATACGCCTAAACCGACCCATTGTCTGACAACAGCCTAGTAGGTGAAACTAGCGAAGAATGAGACCTTCGACACCGCGTTGCGCCACCTGAACTTCCACACTGCAAATCAAACTTTTAAAGTTTAGAAGTTTCACCGCAAACAGGAGGGAATTGGACTCGCAGCCCCGACACCGAGGCTCTTCAGTAGCTCAGCAGGAGTCCAACAAAGCACGCTAAGATGGCTCAAACGCCGTACTCATACGACAGTTCGTTGGCAGACAATCCGCACTCCTGCAATTTAAACTACAAATCAAACTGTGAAACTTTAAAAGTTTGATTTAAAGTTTCACAGTTTGATTGTAGTCTGCTGGTATGACCTGGGATACAGACAGTGTTGAGAGCATCATTGCTCCCCTTCGACGGACTGGTGGAGATTCTTCATCGGTGGAAGTAAAGCGCGCTCAGGGCGGGCTCCCTTCATCCATCAATCAAACCATCTGCGCTTTCGCTAACATGCCAAATGGTGGAACCATCGTCCTTGGAGTCGACGAGAAGAGCGGCTTCACCACCGTTGGAGTGCCAAATCCCGCTGAGCTCGCACGTGGAATTGTAGACATCGCCAGGGACAGTATTGAGCCGCCAATTACTGTTCTCACTCACACGGTTGAGACCGAAGACAAGGTCGTTGTTGTAGCTGAGGTTGTTCCCCTTCGGGTCTCCGATAAACCCGCTCGGACCCAGGGCAGAGCATATCTCCGGCAGGCGGACGGGGACTATGTGATGGCGGAGCACGAACTCCGCATGATTGAAAGCGAGAAGTCTCAGCTCAACACACCATCAAACTTTGACAAACTCCCGGCCTCGGGTCTAACAGTTGATGACCTCGTCGATGATCTCGTGACTGACTATCTCGATGCTGCTCGCTCTTCCGATAAGCGGCTACAAAGCAGTAGCGATGACGAAATCCTTCGCAGAACCGGGGTTACGCTTACCTCCGGGGATCTGACGATTGCTGGTCTCTATGCCATGGGAGACTACCCGCAGGGCGAATACCCGGCACTTACAGTGACAGCAGCAGAGCAGGTCGCTCCAAACGATCAGGGTGTGCGGAATCGCAACCTGACAGACTTCACTGGACCGATTCCGGTCCTGCTCACCGACATTCTCGACTGGACTCGAGAGAACCTTGACCGAGTGAATCGCTATCGTAGCGACGGGCACATGGAGGAGCAGTATGAGCTTCCCATCGCAGCCATTCGCGAGCTTGTGGCGAATGCACTTGTTCATCGGGATCTCGGACCGAACACTCTCGGTACGGGCAAGTCCATTCAGATCAGGCTCGACTCGAAGAAACTGATGGTCCTCTCCCCCGGTGGCCTCCGCGGAGTTTCCTTAGATCAGATCGAAAGCGATGACCATGCGCAGGCCGCCGTCAATCAGCGTCTCTACGGAATTGCCAAGAAGCTCAAAACTTCCGATGGTGCATCCATCATCGAGGGCGAGGGTGGAGGCATCCACGAAGTGTTTTCACTAGCTCAGCGATATCAATTGGAGAGACCAAAGCTGATCGATACCGGTGTTCAGTTCAAGGCGCTCCTTTGGCGGCCAGTGGAGGGTGTTGAACCGCTCCCCTATACGGCAACTCCGGCATCAACCACCGCACATACACCTGCCGACGCTGGTCCTGAAACTAGTGGTGCCACCCCGAACGAGATTGCAGTTCTGGCCTTACTCCGCGAATCTGATCGCACAATCCATGAGCTCGCTTCGGGCACCGACCTCACAATCGGACAGGTCCGCTATGCCCTTCGAGAACCCATTTCACGGGGCACAGTAGAAATGATCGGTGGGCAGGGTTATCGCAGCACCCGGTACCGGCTAAATCGGTAAGTCCCGACAACCGGCTGACAGTCGATCTTCAAAAGTTTGAGTTAAAGTTTCACAGTTTGAATACTCGATCTTCGACACTCAGCCTCCCGCGCCTTTTAGCACATGAGCGCAGTGGACCAACCGCACCTTCTCAAGCATTTTATTACCACGAGCGCGCTAGCGTCTCCGAGTCAAAGATCCATGGCTCACGAGCAATCGAGTTGATCGAGAACTGGTCTAGGAAGTCGGCACTGTTGTCACCTTGGATCCCCAAGGATTCAGAAATGAGGGCAAAGACCTGCTGAGTGCTCCAGCCTTCCCTATGCAGCTCATCGAGGGTGACCGCCCCATCTCGCTTAGCTAGTCTCTTGCCCCCGCGGTTTAGGACGAGTGGAACGTGAACATATTCGGGCGTTTCGTACCCCAGGAGTTTTTGGAGGTAGACCTGTCTCGGGGTTGATTCGAGCAGATCATCGGCCCGGACAACTTGTCTGACGTTCTGGTATTCGTCATCGACTACGGCAACAAGGTTGTAGGCGTGGGCACCATCACCCCTACGGACAACGAAGTCATCGATGTGCCCGGTGAATTCCCCCCAGATTCGGTCGGTGATGGTCAGTTGATCGTTCGTTGTTTTGAGGCGCAGGGCTGGGCCCCGGTCCATAGGAGCAAGTTTCTGCCTGCCCTGCTCTCGTTCAACTTCGGTCAGATCTCGGCAGGTTCCGGGATAGGCGCCGGGCGGGGCATGGGGTGCTCGCGGAGCGTCCTTAATATCTGCACGGGTGCAATAGCACTCGTAAACGAGATCCCTTTCAAGAAGTTCAGAAACAACCTGGTTGTAGGCATCGATTCGGTCGCTCTGGAACAGGACGTCGCCATCCCAGTCCATGCCGATCTCGGAGAGGTCTCTCAGCTGCGTTTCGACGTATTCGGGGCGGCACCTTTCATCCAGATCCTCCATTCTCATCACAAACCCCAGACCGGCTTTCCTGGCGCAGGCCCAGGCAATGAGACCGGTACGGAGGTTGCCGAGATGTAGGTCGCCTGATGGTGATGGCGCATAGCGCCCAGTTCCACGTGCCTCAGATGTCATCGTTACCTCCGAAGATAAGCGTAACGAAGAATGGAACCAGCTCTTAGCAGGTCTACGGCCAGTACACCGACCCACGTGCCACTTGGTTCGGCACTGGCCTTGGGATAATCCGGAAGCTACCTAACAATCATGGCGAATGACAGATTTTCCTAGCAAGCAAACGGGTAACGACTCCCCTACCATGTTGACCATGTCGACTATGACGAATCAGCTTCTTGCCCTCCGACCTGATTGGCCTGGCATTCCGATCGAGCTTGATCGCGCCTGGTCGCATCTTGAAGAACTTGGACTCGGCACCATGTCAACAACTGGTTACATCATTGATCCCTACCCGGACTCTGACGCGGCCGGTCCATACTTCAGTGCAAACCTCAGCCTGGAAGGCTGGTTCCACGAGGACTCGGTGGCATATACGCGGGTTCTACCAATCGCTGAGGCTGCGGGTGAGGGCTCGCTAATCGCACTGTGGCTGGATGACGAAAAGAATGCTCGCGTGATTCTCTTAGAGTCCGAAGGAAGCGGTTTCCTGATCGCCAATGACGCAAGCGAGCTCCTGGTTCTTTTCTCCATCGGATATGCGGAGCTGCTGTCACACAACCTGGGTAGTAGCCCAATTGAACCGATCTCCCCCGAGGCGCTTGAGCCGCTTCGATCATGGGTCGAGTCCGAGTTCGCGATGACGATTCCGGACTCGTGGCCGGCACCCGGTCGTGACGAATTCAGTGCCTGGCTTGATCGGGAACTTGGCAGGGAAGAACCTATTTCCGAGGACGTCCCAGACTCCAGCACCGAGATGCCTATAAATGAGGCTCCCTAAGCAGCCGGACCTTATTCCTAAACCACCGGATCCTATCTCGGAGCGAGCGGTCCTTATCTCGGAGCTGCCGGGCCTTATCCCAGGCAAGCAGGAGCTCCTCCTAAGAGCGGGTAACGCGAGCCGCTCCTAAGTTAAGAGGTGGGGGCAGAACCTTCCGGTCCTGCCCCCACCTCGTCTCAGCCAGGCTGGCTGGAAGTTACGACATTAGCCGACGTAACGGTTGACGACGGGAGTATCAACTCCGTCACCGTCCCAGTCACCGATGTGGATAACATCGGTTGCCTTGCCGTAGTTGATCTCGATGTCGGCATTACCGCCAGCGATCTCGTTCTTCACGTAGAAGGTGTTGCCACGGCGGACAGCGAGAGTGTCTACCTCGTCGCCATCGAAGTCACCTGCAAATACTTCGTCACCGAGCTTGCCGTAGAAGAACTCTTCTTCAGCGTTTCCACCGATGAGGGCATTGTTAGCGAAGAAGGCCTTTCCGCGCTGGACCATGATCGTGTCGATCTTGTCGCCATCCCAGTCACCAACATGAACAACGTCGGCTTCGCGGCCGTAGTTGAACGAGATGTCGGCATGGCCGCCCTTGAGCTCGTTGACGAGGTAGAACATGCTTCCACGGCGCACACCGAGCGTGTCGGTGCCGTCACCGTCCCAGTCGCCAACGATGACGTCATCACCGGGGCGTCCGTAGTGGAACGTGTCTTGTGGGAGGTCACCGGTTAGCTCGTTGTTCACGAAGAACTCGTTGCCGCGGCGAATGGCGAGAGTATCCTTGCCGTCACCATCCCAGTCGCCAACGAAGATTTCGTCACCCTCGTTTCCGAAGGCAATACGAACATCTTCGGTGGTCTTGTCCCACGAGTTCACGAAGTAGAAGAGGTTACCTACCTCGGGAGCCGGTGCAACGTAGACGAAGTCCCACGATGCTGTTGCTGTCTCGTCGAGGGCGTAGCCCTCGAGTGCGCGAGCAACGACCGTGACATCCTCGGTGATCTCAACGTCACCGGAAACGACCTGGTCACCGATAACATAGTCGACGCCTTCGACCTCGGGGATGGTGATGACGTTGGCCTCGAATACCGGGGCCTCGGGCGTAACGATGATGATGTCTGCCTCAACCGTGAATTCCGCGGTCACAGTCTTGTTGTTAACTGCGAGGGTCAGCGATGCATCGCCGGGTGCGAGTGGGGTCAGGGTGTTGGTTTCGGCGTTGAACGCTGCAACGGTTCCCTCGGGTGCCTCGTCGACGGAGCCGACGTGGACGTTCTCACCGGACCAGGCGTAGCTCATCGGCCATGCCACCGGCATGGAACGCACACCGTCGTCCTGAACCATGGTGGGGTTCAGGGTGACGGCTTCGCCGTATTCCTCGAAGGAGGAGGGAACTTCACCGAGCGAGAGCCCATCTTCGTCAACGCGGGTGTTGACCTCGAAGGAGATCCAGTCGCGCGGGTTGTTGCTGGTTGCACCGGCGGGGTCGATGCCGACCATGGTCCAACCGGTGAACGAACCGGAGCTTCCGCCGGTCGGGCTCTTACCTGCGTTGCCGTTGATGAAGTACGGGATTCCATCAAGGGTCATGGCATGGAAAATACCAACGCCTGCGGCAATGTTGGAGACCTGCTTGCCGGACTCTGCACGGAACTCTTCAAGCCAGTCGCGCAGCATCTCAGCATCCAGCCTGTTGGACAGCTGGCTTGCCTTCGTGGGCAGCGGATCATCAACCGGGTGGTGCTGGAACACGAGAACACCCGTGATGTCGTCGTTCACCGCAGCATCGTCCAGAGCATTCTTGGCCATGGTGAGCTGAGCAAAGTCATGGCTGAGGCTGCCGGGGGCCGAGTTCAGGTAGATCAGGCGGGTGCCATCAACATCGAGGTAGCCGTTGGTAGCACCGAAGGCGTCGATGAAGTTCTGGATGTCGCCACCCATGATCTCGTGGTTACCGGGAACGTAGATGTACGGGAAGTCGCCGAGCTCTTCATCGATGATGCGCTGTGCGAGCTCGGAGTCTTCCGGGGCTGCCTCATCGACGAAATCGCCGTTGATGATGAGAAGATCGGGATCTTCTGCGAGGACCTCACGGAAGGACTCACGCGCGCCCTCAACTGCACCCGACTCGGGGTTGCGAGCAACGAACTGAGCATCGGAGACAACGGCGATACGAAGCGGGGAGTCGTCTGTTGCGCCCGTGGGAACAACAACGGAGTCGGTCACCTCTTCGGTCTTGGGCAACTCAACTTCGGTGGGTACGAGTGCCTGGAGGTCGGAGATGATCACCGTGTCCGTGTACTGCGCCGCGGGACGGGTTTCCATGATCCTGTACATCTGGAACGTCAGTGGGTATTCGACACCGCACGGAACGGCAAAAGTAACCTGCTGCCACCCCTCGAAGACCTCTGTTGGGCCATCCAGCTGGGTGGTGGTGCCATCGGCCTGGCGAACTTGGATGCGGGGCCATGCACCATCCTTGTTGCCGTTCACCCACGCGGTAAGCGCGGTGGGCTGGCCTGGAATCTCAAAGCCACCATTCGGTGCAACGGCGTAGGCGCCGCGGGTGCCGGTGGACTGGGTGAAGTCGAAATCAATCGCTACCCCATTCTTGCCTTCGTGGCCCTCTGCGGGTGTCACGGTGACGCCCGGGGCACGTGCCTGACCGGCAGTCCACTCGGCAGCATCGGAGAAGTCTACGAGCGGGAGTGTGTCGACACCGACGGTCAGGGCAGCTTCGGCCTTGATGCCGTTGACGCTGACGCTGATCGGTGAGGCCGCATTCTCTTCGTTCGCAGTGACAGCGAAGGTGCCGCTCGTACCGGACTCGATGGTGAAGCTTCCTGCTTCATCACCCTCGATGACAACGTCGTTCGCGTCGATCGGGGCCCTGTAGCCGTGCTTGTCGTAGCCGTAGACGGTGAAGGAGCCGACCTCATCGGAGGTTGAGAGCTGGATGACAGACGGGGAGAGCTCGATGCGGTCAAGCTCGCCGAGCACCTGGACGTTCATCGTCCCGTTCGCATCATTCTGTGATGCTGTGACCGTGTCGCTGCCTGCGGCAACGCCGGTGAGGGTCGCGGTGTGGTCGCCGTTCGACTCAACAGCGACAGAGCCGGTCGAGGTCGACCAGGCGGGAACAGTGCCGGGAACGGCGGAGCCGGTCTCGTCATAGCCCTTCGCCTGGATCTGCCTCGTGAGGCCCGGGAAGACACGGTCGGGCTGGCCGACCTGGAGGAGCGAGGAGATCGAGTAGCCGATCACTTCACCGGAGCCGCGCTCAACGTAGAGGCCGATGCCGTTCGGCACCGGACGCTCGTAGCCGTCCGACGGGTTGTGCGGGATCTGTGCCTCGGTCTCACCCGGCGGCACTGCACCCATCGTGGTTGAGCCGCCGCCATCAAGGTTCGCACCGCTGTAGATGCCGAGCTCTGCCATGAGCACACCAAGATCAGCGAGGCCCAGGCCATCCGATGAGGCCTGACGGCCGTCGACGACGAGCAGGTACATGACAGTGCCGGCTTCGTTGAAGCCGATCGCGGTCCTCGGAGCAGTTGCCGTGCCAGAGCCGACCGGCTCTCCGTCTGCGACGAGCATGGCGTTCGCGCCGATGGCAGCCGAGATCTCGCCCGCGTCAGAGGTCACCGAGCTCTCAACTGTCAGCGTATCTCCGACGCTGATTGCATCAAGCGCATTCTCTGAACCCGCACGATCACGCTCGACGAGGGAGGTGACGCCCTCGGGGAGCTGGCCGGTGGCAGGGATGCCGACCGAGGTGACGACACCGTCGGGGTTGATGAGGATCTCGGTGCCCGTTCCGCCGTCAAGGGCACGGTCACGGGTGTAGTCGCCCCACAGGTGGTTGAAGAGGCCGACCTGGCCCTCACCCAGCATGTAGGAGTTGACGCCGACGATGTCGAGGTCAAGGAGCTCACCGTTGTGGGTGACTTCAGTGACGAGGGTGATGCCGGAGAAGGCGGCGAGGCCTTCGGGGTGAAGACGATCGGGATGTTGCTCGAGGTGATCTCACCATTGCCGGTTCCGGCAGGGATGGTGACGATGCCATCCTCTTCGGAGACGCCGACACCGGAGGGTGCTTTGGAGGCGTTGATGTCGAAGAAGGAGCCGTTGACACCAGCGACAGCATCAGCATCTTCGATCATGTCCGAGATCGCTTCTGCATCGGAGACGGTTCCCGGGTACAGGTAGTCGGCCTTGACGGCGCCGGAGCCGAGGTCTGCGACAAGAACGTCGAATTCGAGGCGTCCGCCCGGCTGGATCCGGTCGACGCTGACGAGCTCAACCCCGGGGGCGAGCATCTGACGGTCGTATGCGTTGACGATGGCATTGCCGCCCGTCAATGTTCATCGCCTCGACAGCTGCGGTGACGGCGTCAGTCTGGTTGAGGCCATCCACCGCCATTGCCGGTGCGATTGTTCCGATACTCAGTCCGCCCACGAGGACGCCGGCAAGAAGCCGGCGCCTGGGTGCTGAGTTCCGGGATTTTTCCATATCCATGGAAGGTTTCCCCATTTTCTCTCAACTGAAAACATGTCTGCTCTGCCCGTTTCCGGGCCGTCATCATGCTGTTCGAGCAAAGTGAATTCCAGGAGACGAAAGAAGAACGGGGAAAGAAATCTATGTGAATAAACGTCTACATTATTGTGAAGCAAGCCTCTCTGCCTGCTATAACGCAGCGCGAGTAGAGCTATTTAGAGCGCTGTGAATATTCGTGGTTGTAAGAGCCGGTCATGGTGCGGCTCAGAGCCAGTGGTCGTTTACCTGGATGGCGCCGGTGGGAGCCATTTATGGCGTGTCTGAGAGCCACCCTGGTTAGGCTCCTTCCGTCGCGTGGATAGGTCGCGCGACGAAAGGAGCATGTACCCATGGTACGAAAGATTAAGTCGAAGCTGATTTTAGAGCTTCGTTCCCAGGGACAATCAGGCCGCGCGATCGCAGCCGCCCGCGGGATGTCACGTAATAGCATCGCCCAAGTATTCGAAGCCGCCGACCGCGAAGGCCTGTCCTACGACGAAATAGCCGAGATACCTGAAGCGGAGGTTTATGCGCGGCTGTTTCCCGGCCGCGGAGAACACACCAGCGTTTACGTCCAACCCGATTGGGCCCGCGTCCACCGCGAACTTGCCAGGGTCGGGGTGACATTGAAACTGTTGCACAGCGAATACGTTGACCTCGTGAAAGACGAGGGTGGTCTGGCGATGAGTTATGACAGGTTCTGCCGACGATATCAACATCATGTGCACCTCACCGGGGTCGCCTCTCGGGTAGGGCATAAAGCCGGACAATCAGTGGAAGTGGACTGGGCTGGCCCCACGATGACCTTGACCAATCCGGTCACTGGTACGGAGCAGAAGGTCTATCTGTTCGTCGCTTGCCTGCCGTTCTCGCGGTATGCGTTTGTCGAGCCCTGCGCGGATATGACACAGGCCTCGTGGTTGAACGCTCATGTAGCGATGTTCGACTACTTCGGGGGCAGCGTCCCGCGGATCGTCTGTGACAACCTGAAAACCGGTGTCATCACCCGACCCCGGGAGGGCGAGATCGTCTTGAATGATTCCTACCGTCAGCTCGCCGGCCACTACTCGGCAGCCGTGCTCCCCGCCCGGGTGGGAAAACCGAAAGACAAAGCAAGCGTGGAGAACACGGTCTGGCACGTGGCCACGAGAATCAACGCCAAGCTGCGAGAACGCACTTTCACTTCTCTTGCCGAGCTGCGCCAAGCAATCCACGATGAGCTCGAGTCCTATAATGCTGAACCGTTTCAGAAGCGTGCAGGCTCTCGCACGAGTGTCTTCCGCACCGAGGAGGAGCCGCTGCTGCGCCCGCTACCAGCGGTACCGTATGAGATTGCTACCTGGGTCTATAGCCGTAAAGTCGCAAAGAACTCTCATGTGGTGTGGCAGAAGAACTCCTACTCCGTGCCCTACGTGAACATCGGTAAAACGGTTGACCTGCGGATCACGACCTCAATGGTAGAGATCTACGACGGCCACGATCGGCTCACCAGTCACGTCCGCGTCCCTGCCCGGACCAGCGGGGTCTATCGCACGCATGACGGTGACCTGCCTGAGGGGAAGGGCTATCAGCCCTGGGACGAGCACCGCGTCCGTGACTGGGCCACCAGGATCGGCCCGAACGCCCTCACGGTCGTTGATCAGATCTTTGCCGCTGTCCCAGTCACCGAGCAGGGCCTGGACCCCGCTCTCGCAGTCCTACGCCTATCTCGACGGTTTACCACCGGTCGGGTCGAGGCCGCCTGCAAGATTGCCTTGGAGGCCAATATTCGCTCCCCACGCTATAGCCACGTGCGCCCGATCCTCGATACCGGACAAGACAAAACCGGAAATGCTGTTCCATCTTCTTCTGAAGGTGGCGGCTATGTTCGCGGGGCTTCCTACTACGCCGGAGGCCAATCGAAATGACGATGCTCGATACTGAAACGAAGAACAAAATGCGCGACATGGGAGCAGCCTCCCTCCTCGATGCGCTGAGCGCCCTTGATGATGCCTTGACACTGGGACTGTCGTTTGAGGAGAAGCTCAAGCTTGCTGTTGATGACGCGCACGCCGTGTTCACTCACGCGAAGATCCAAGGCCTGGGGCGCCGCTCAGGAGTGCGCTACCCCGACGCGGACCTGCGTAGGGTCGATATGCTCACCGAACGCGGACTTGATCAGGGGATGCTGGCTCAGCTGGGAACCTGCCGGTTCATCGAGTTGCACCACAACATCGTCTTCCAGGGCTTCACGGGTTCGGGCAAGTCCTATCTCGGCTCCGCCCTTGCGAACCAAGCATGCCAACACCGGATCCGAGCTCACTATGTACGGATGCCCGACCTGGAAGAGCTCATCAGCGTCGCGGCCGATAGGCCCCACGGGAAGACACAGCTGCTCAAGAAGCTGAGTAACTTCACTCTGCTTGTGATCGATGAATGGCTCTTGGATCCGCCTGACGAAGCGCTTCAGAGCTTCCTCCTGGAGCTGCTCGAGCGTCGCTATGACGCTGCCTCAACAGTGTTCTGCACCCAGTATCCGAAAAAGGACTGGCACACCCGCCTCGGCGGCAGCGTCCATGCTGATGCGATCATGGATCGCATCGTTCACAACACGACGTGGATCGAGACCGGCACCTTCAACATGAGAGAACACCAAGCACGAATAATGCTCTAAAAATGCGTGTGAGAGCCAGTGGCTCCCAACAACACCAGTCACTGGCTCTCACAGGCACCATAGCCGGCTCCCCGACACACGAACAGATGGCTCTAAACAGGCCGGATACTCACGCTGTGAGCCTGGCAACACAACAACCTGAATCTCGGATTGCCCAAGCAGTGTCAGCCGTAGGCCGTGTAGTCAACAACCGCCACATTATTGCGATTAGACAAATTGGACATTTGGCACGAATTTGGGCTTTTTATCATTAAATATTTCATTTGATGGCGACTACACGAGGAAAGGGCTCTTGTACGCAAGACCGCCACATGAGAAGCTATTTGCACCTCCTTCGACTGCATATTCGATAAGAAGCACTCATCATGAAAACGAGAAAGAAAGCCGCATTATCAGTGGCACTTCTCGCCGCCTCAGCTTGGCTGGCTGGCTGCTCTGGCGACGGCTCACCTCAAGGCACCACGACAACACCCACACAGTCCGACGCTGAGTTCATTTCAGTGAGATCAATCAAGGGCAAGGCCCCGGGGACAGTGTGGATTATCGAAGGCGCGGTCTTTAAGGACGATAGTGGCGGATCACGAATGTGCGACACAGTGCTTGAGTCCGATCCGCCCCAGTGTGGAACACCAGAGATACAACTGCTTTCATTACCAGACGACGTACCGTTCACCGACGTCGATCTGGACTATCGCGAACCAATGTCCGAGCTTCGACTTCGAGTTAAACTTGAAAGTCCTGAAACAGCTCAAGTACTGGAAGTTCTTGAAGTAACGTCAATCGAAGAGCTCGAAAGCCCACCAACCGAATAAGGATGCTA
Source organism: Flaviflexus ciconiae (assembly GCF_003971195.1). Lineage (NCBI taxonomy): Bacteria > Bacillati > Actinomycetota > Actinomycetes > Actinomycetales > Actinomycetaceae > Flaviflexus > Flaviflexus ciconiae. Next base: position 1,933,562 of record NZ_CP034593.1, read on the forward strand.
TCCCTCACTCACCAACCCTGCCCGCTCAGATAGCAGCCACCAAGGTTATTCGACCGCAAGCATAGATGACGGCTGCCCGCATTTCGACCCCAGCCTGTCCATCACCGATAGTGCTTTGCGCTATTCACATACTTCAACACTTGCGACAAGCCATCAGTCCGCCCTGATCTTCGGGTTGCCGATACTCGCGATGACAAGGCCAAGGCCATAGGCACAGACAGCAGTGACGACAAGAGAGCCACTTGTATTGAGGACCAGGTTCCAGGGCTGCACCGTGTACTCATCTTTCCAAGAGAAGGCGAGGAACACGGCCATCAATGCTGTGGGAATCAGCCACATGCGGGGTCCAGCGGTGAGCCCGGCCGCAAGGAACCCTACTCCATGAAAAAAGAGCATGGACGTCAGAAACACTGCGACATGCTCCCGCGGCATGTCCAGACCGGCTATCTCTCTCAGCACTATCGAGACGCCGAGTATCAGCAAAGCCTGGGCGACTGTTGCAATCAGCAGAAGCAATGCTCTTGCTTGTGCCACCCTGCGCGTCGCCAGGATCTCCATTGCAGGACTCACCGAATGGACGAGTGTCGCGCTGAGGGACCCGAGTACGAAGCCGATGAGGTAGCTGATGGGAGTGTCCCTGACATTGTTGAACCCGGGGATGCCATACGCGGAAGGATGAAGGAGAAGCAGAATGACTGTGGCAATAACGGAGAGTACCGCTACACCCCAAGCACGGCGCGTCTTGAGAAAGATGCGCCAGGCTCCAAACCTCGTCATTGGCCAGCTCTCATCAGATTCACGTAGATGCGCTCCAGCGCTTCGATCGAACGGTCACCTTCTCGAAGGATGTCCGCTGAGCCCGCGTACGCCAGATTGCCGTCACTGATGACAACAAGATAGTCCGCCAAGGATGCAACGTCCTCGATGAGATGCGTGGAGATAAGGACTAATCTCGAATCCAACGATCTCAGCACTTCCCGAAACTGCGAACGCTGCTCAGGATCCAAGCCCGAAGTCGGTTCATCAAGGATCAGCAGATCCGGGTCACCCGCTGTTGCCGCAGCTATTCCCGCTCTTTGACGCATTCCTCCCGAGAGCTCTCTGAGCTTGACGTGCTTAGTCTGCGAGAGGCCAACGCGGTCGATCGCCACTTCAGAGGCCGCCTCAATCTTGATCTTCGAGAATCCTCGCATCCACAGGGAATATTCCACATACTCTTTCACTGTCAATTTGTTATCTGCAGTGAAATCCTGCGGCAGGTAGCCAAGGTTTCGTCGAAGCTCATTTCGCCCCTGTTTGGCCGCGATGTCATGGCCAAGAACAACAATGCTTCCAGCCTTTGGTTTCAACAGCGTGGCAATGGTTCGCATGAGCGTCGTCTTACCCGCTCCATTTGGGCCGGCTAAAGCCACAATCGAACGGTCAGGCACATCAAGGGAGAAGTCCTTCAGAACTTCACGGTTGCCATAGCCTTGCGTGAGGCCCGAGACCTTTATGCCTGTCGGCAGTTTTCCAGATTCTTCGATCGTCATTGTGCAATCTCTCCCGAGAACTCGCAGTATTCATTGTAATGGGCCAGCTGTTCCCCGAGCCAGGCAACTCGGTCTGCCTCCGGCCACTCCTCAAGAACCTGTCCGACTTGAAGCCGCCACGCATCCATTTCCGGACTCGAAGTCGCCCACGAATCATCCGCCATGTCACCGATGACGTACGCAGTCATGAGGTCTGCAACTTGGAAATGTCGATCAAAATCTTCGCCTGTGGAGTTCCCGTCGACGCACTGCGGGAACCCGGTATGGGTGTCCACCGCCGGTGCAACAAAGCCCTGTGCTGATCGCAGTGATGCTCCGCCCTCAACCGGGGCAACAGTCATGCGATGACCGCCACGGCTCGCACCGTCATAGCCAGGTTCGGCAAAAACGATGCTGGGACGCTCGATCCCCGCTGCCGCTTCAAGGGCTTGAGCACGTTCCAACTGGGCAACCAGCCCGGGAAGCAGCGGCTCATCCTCTGGCCAGACACAGATCGAATCTGATGCGACCGTGACGCACTCGGGATCCGCGGTAGGCACACGAGGATAGTTGTAAACGTGTATCGAGCCGCCAATGAAGACCAGGGCAACAAAGCCGACGAGGGTTAGTCCGGCAACTGCAGCAGCACGTTTTTCACTAGCTCTATATGCGAGGAGAAGACCTACGAAGAGCAGGGCGGCAAGAAGTACGACAAATAGAAGTGCCGCTCGGTCGAACATCGTCCATGTATCCGCATGTGCACTCGTCACGATCGTGTACATCCACGCATAGACAGCCAGCACAAAGGCAACGAGCGGTGCAATCACTCGACCAGCGAACAAACGCGCGGCCACTTTGCCGAGAAGAACCATTGCGATCCCGAACAGCAGCGCATACAGCGGGTATCCCCAATCGAAATAGCCATAGCCAAAAGCTGCAACCAAAAGATAGGCGACACTCGATACCATAACCGTCGGGATAATGGAGAGCGTTAAAACATCCGCGCCCCAGTGCAACACGACAATCCCAAATTGGGATCGTGGCGAGACTTCAGTGACCGGCCTAGCCTCGGCCTCGATTCGAGCTGACTCTCTCGTGGCAGCAATTGCCGCTGCGGCAGCGCCTACCAGGAGCATGGAGATCCAAATCGACGGGCCTAGGCCATTGAATGTCGGCCACCATCTCTCGAGCAGCAATAGCAGAACAGCACTCTGGATGATGAAGATAAAGAGGGAGCCTCGAAGGCGCTCTCTCATGCGAAGAAAATTCATAGTGTCTATCCGAATTCAAGGGCGGTGGGCGCGACGATCAAAGTTTGCCGCACCCACCGCTTAGATCACTGATACTTTGTCTGTCCGTCATGCACGTTAAAAGTGCAGCCCACTTCGGATATTCCAGTGACATTCGAGTTGCGAGAAACCGATCTGAAAGTTCCCATTCGGGTCGGCTGGCCTGTGCACCACGCTTTCGTCGCGTACTCAAATGATCGTGTTGCCGGTCTGCAATTCGTCCATGCCTTGGAACCGCTTATATAAGCTTGACAGCCATACACGTTCGATCCCCGATAGCCCTCTGCCGCGATCGCAGTACCGCCCATCCCTAAAACAAGTAAGAGCGTTGCCAACACGCTCGTCATCGTCTTTTTCATAATTTCTCCAAACCTGCATCTGCAGGAGTAACCCCCCCCCCAAGGCCATTCTTGAGGGTTTGTGGTGATGAAAGTATATCGTGTAAACATTCGTTGTGAGCTGAGAACCGGAAGCTGACGCAAAGTATTATTCAGTGGAAAATCGGCAAAGCAGATAGACAATATTCCTTAACATTGCGGGCATGTAACTGACGAGCCGCTATCACCTCACGCACCTACCCATCCCTGCCAAGATCACGACAACACGAAAGCCGCCCTTTCGGGCGGCTCATCTTCACCGATCAACAGTTCTACGGCAGTAGACGCATCGAGCCGGCGACATCGTGACGTCACCTTACCTCGGCCGCCAAATCACAAGCGCGGAGCTGCGGCGTACGGCTTCGTCGGCGGGCGCGCGTTCACCGCGCGACAGGGCAACAATGGAGCCGTCCTGACCGGCAGCGAAGACGCGCCTTTCGGCAGCCTGCTTTTCCAGCAGGACATCCTTGAGTCGGTTAGCCATCGACTTCAGGCGAGAGTTTTCCCGCTTGAGCTTCTTGACTTCCTGCTCGAGCTCCAGGATCCGGGAGATACCTGCCAAGTTAATTCCCTCTTCCTGGGACAGCGTCTGGATCTCTTGGAGAGCCGCGATGTCGTTGAGCGAGTAGCGGCGTCCGCCACCCCTCGTGCGTGAGGCAACGACGAGTCCGAGGCGGTCGTATTGGCGGACGGTTTGTGCGTGCATCCCCGCCATCTGCGCCGCAATCGAGACGGAGAAGACGGGGTCGTTCCTGGACAGCGAGGGGCTCACGATACCTCAGCCATCCTCACCAGGTCAGCACGCGGATCAGCGTCCCCGGTTGCTTCCTGGAATGCCTCAACGGCTGCCTTGGCTTCCGCTGAGAGCTTCTTGGGAACCACGATCTTCAGGGTGACAAGCATGTCGCCCGGCAGTCCCTTGCCTTTCACTCCGCGTCCACGCACCCGCAGGGTACTACCGGACGAGGACCCGGACGGGATCTTCACGGTAACAGTGTCGCCATGAACCGTGGGAACAGAAACCTTCGCACCCAGTGCGGCTTCGGAGAATGACACGGGGAGTGTCATCCGAACGTTCTTGCCGTCCAGTTCAAACACGGGGTGCTTCTCAACCGTGACGGTGATGAGCAGGTCGCCGGCTTCCCCGCCGTTTTGGCCGGGCTGTCCCTTGCCGCGGAGCCTGATCTTCTGACCGTCGCTCACACCTGCAGGGACCTTCGCCGAATAGCGCTGGCCGTGGTTCGAGACCTGAATCGTTGCGCCCTGGACTGCCTGGGCGAGCGAGATACTTGTTGATGCGGTCTCGTCGGCGCCGCGCTGTGGGCGCCTGCCAAAGCCGCCGAAGCCTCCCCGCCGAACGGGGATCCTCCGCCTCCCCCGAACATTCCGGACAGGATGTCGTCGAAGCCGCCCTGCGATGTCTGCTGGTAGCGTGCACCTCCCGGGGCAGCCCCTCCACCGAACATGCTGGAGAAGACGTCTTCGAAACCTCCGCCTCCGGCACCGCCGGCGGAGAAGCGGGCTCCGCCGCCTCCCATGGCGCGAATAGCGTCGTACTGTTTGCGGTCTTCCGCGTCGGAAAGGACCGCGTAGGCTTCGCCTACCTCTTTAAATTTGCTCTCTGCCGCAGCATCACCCGGGTTCTTATCCGGATGGTAGGTGCGCGCGAGCTTGCGATAGGCCTTCTTGATTTCGTCCTGCGAGGCGTCCTTGCTGACACCGAGAACGGCATAAAAGTCCTTGGATAGCCAATCCTGACTAGCCATGGCGCATCACCTCCTTCTGTTGTGGGTGTGCCGGGCGTTTATGCCCGGCACACCTCATTGAATTACTGCGGCGAGACAACGCCGACCCGTGCGGGCCGGAGCACCTTGTCTCCGTGCTTGTATCCGGGCTGGATCAGAGTTCCGATCTGCTCAGATTCGACGTCCTCGGACTGAGAGTGCATGAGGGCTTCGTGGATTTCGGGATCGAAGGGATCCCCCACTGCCCCGAAGCGGACGAGCTGGTAGTTCGTTTCGAGAGTGTTCTCGACCTTGAGGGCGATCTTCCCGGCGGGGCCTTCGAGGCCATCGTGCTGGCGGGCCAGCTCAATGTCATCAAGGACCGACAGGAGGTTCTCCAGAACCGAGGCGATTCCCGCCTGCTTCTGGGCTGCCGCCTCCGCCTTGGACCGTCGGACGTAGCCGTTGTACTCCTGCGACACGTTGTACGTGTCGGCACGGGACCGTGCAAGCTGGTCTTCCAGCTCCACAATCTTCGCCTGGGCTTCCAGTAGCGGATCGATTTCTTCCGCTTCCTCGTCGCCTTCAGCGGCAGTCTCCTCAGTTTCTACACCGTCGGCTACTGTTTCCTCAGTCTCGGCGGCCGCGGTAGCGGCACCCTCTTCAGGTACCTCTACGGATTCGACCTGCTCCTCGGGAGTGGTGCCAGCATCCTCCGAGTGCTTCCTCTCTTCGGGTGACTGGTTTTCACTCACTTGTTGTTACCGTCCTCTTCATCAACTACTTCGGCGTCGACAATGTCGTCGTCTTCCTGGGCTTCCTGCGCCGGGGCTTCGCCCTCGGCAGGTGCCTCAGAAGCGGCCTGTGCGTAAATGGCTTCGCCGATCTTCTGCGATTTCTCGGTCAGCTCCGCCTGAGCGGTCTTGAGTGCCTCAACGTCTTCGCCTTCGAGTGCGGTCTTGACCGCGTCGACAGCGCCCTGAACGTCGGAGACGAGTGCGTCATCGAGCTTGTCCTTGTTCTCCTCGAGAAGCTTCTCGATGGAGTAGACCTGCTGCTCGGAGGTGTTGCGGAGCTCCTGCTCCTCCTTACGCTTGGCGTCCTCAGCCGCGTGCGCTTCGGCTTCCTTGACCATGCGGTCGATCTCTTCCTGGGGAAGAGCCGAGCCACCGGTGATCGTCATCGACTGTTCCTTGCCGGTGCCACGGTCCTTAGCGGACACGTGGACGATGCCGTTGGCGTCGATGTCGAACGTGACCTCAACCTGGGGCATGCCACGGGGTGCGGGAGCAATACCGGTGAGTTCGAAGGTGCCCAGCGGCTTGTTGTCGCGAGCAAACTCGCGCTCGCCCTGGTAGACCTGGATGAGAACCGAAGGCTGGTTGTCTTCAGCGGTCGAGAAGACCTCGGAACGCTTGGTCGGGATAGCGGTGTTGCGCTCAATAAGCTTCGTCATGACGCCACCCTTGGTCTCGATACCGAGCGACAGCGGGGTCACGTCAATCAGGAGAACGTCCTTGCGGTCACCGGTGATGACACCGGCCTGGAGGGCTGCACCAACGGCAACGACCTCGTCCGGGTTCACGGACTTGTTCGGCTCCTTACCACCGGTCAGTTCCTTAACAACCTCGGTCACCATGGGCATACGGGTCGAGCCACCGACGAGAACAACGTGGTCGATCTCGGAGAGCTTGATGCCGGCGTCGTTAATGACGTTGTTGAAGGGAACCTTCGTGCGGTCGAGGAGATCGCGGGTCATCTCTTCGAACTTGGCGCGGGTCAGCTTCTCATCGAGGTGCAGCGGGCCATTCTCCGTCATGGAGAGGTACTGGAGGGTGATGTTCGTCGAGGTGGCCGAGGAGAGTTCCTTCTTGGCCTGCTCGGCAGCTTCCTTGAGGCGCTGGAGAGCAATCTTGTCCTTCGACAGGTCAACACCGTAGGAGTTCTTGGCCTGGCCAACGAGCCAGTCAACAATCTTCTGATCCCAGTCGTCACCACCGAGGCGGTTGTCGCCGTTGGTTGCACGAACCTGAATGGTGGAGAAATCGTCCTCGTCCTTACCAACTTCGAGGAGCGAGACGTCGAAGGTACCGCCACCGAGGTCGAAGACCAGGATGAGCTCGTCCTCCTTACCCTTCTCAAGGCCGTAAGCAAGAGCAGCGGCCGTGGGCTCGTTGACGATGCGTTGGACATTCAGGCCAGCAATCTGACCGGCGTCCTTCGTTGCCTGACGCTCAGCATCGTTGAAGTAGGCGGGAACCGTAATAACTGCGTCGGTTACCTCTTCGCCCAGGTATGCCTCGGCGTCCTTCTTGAGCTTGCCAAGAATGAAAGCAGAGATCTGCTGCGGGGTGTACGTCGTATCGTCGATGTCGACGGACCAGTCGGTGCCCATGTGGCGCTTGACCGACTGAACGGTGCGGTCAACGTTGGTGACGGCCTGACGCTTGGCGATCTCGCCAACGAGGACCTCACCCGACTTCGAGAAACCAACAACCGAGGGGTGGTGCGAGCGCCTTCGGCGTTCGCAATAACGGTGGGTTCGCCACCTTCAAGAACAGCAACACACGAGTTCGTGGTGCCGAGGTCGATACCTACTGCACGTGCCATATTTGTTTACTCCTTCCGGGCCGTAGCCCTAACCGCATATCGCGGCACATTCACTTTTCCTTCTCAAGTTTGAACCAATCTGATGGTTATGTCCAACCGACTGATCAATTCTTGAGTCCACTAATATCAACTTTGAATCTGATGGATTTATTCCACAAAGATCAAAACTCGCGAAATTTCAACGAAAACTTCGCGCGCTCTCGATAGAACAATCGAAATTTCACCTTTCAAATACAGGATTTCTCACAGGTCCTTGCCGACATCTTCACAGCCTCACCCCAGGATCGGCACCTGCCTCGAGCACCAACTTTCTTCTAACTCAGTCCCCACAATCTCGTTCGATCCCCCGCTGTCTCGCGCGGGGCGGGAAATGTAGGGTGGAGGAGGAAGCGCTGAGGGGCAGCGCCGCGGAAGGAATCCATGACGTTCAAGGAACAGGTCCAGGCGGTCACTCGCACAGTTCAGCACTCGAAGGGCTCCCACCTGGTTGAGCTCACTCAGACCTTTCCATTCGAACCCGCAGCCATGTGGGATGCCCTGACCAGCCCGGAGGCAATGGTCCAGTGGTTCGACGTTCTAAGCGGAGACTTGGAAGAGGGCGGCGACTACGAACTCACCGGCTCACAGCACTCGGGAACAATCAAAACCTGCCGCCCCAGCAGTCACTCGAGGTCACCTGGGAGTACGGCGAGGACGTGTCGAACGTTTCCCTGAGCCTCACCCCCACCGGATCCGGCACTGTTCTCACCCTCGTCCACGAAGTGAAGGATGACGAACACTGGGAAACCTTTGGACCGGCCGCCACCGGGATCGGGTGGGATGGCGCCTTCTACTCCCTGCTTCTTTACCTGCGGGGCGATTCGAACTCGAACCCGGAGAAGATGGCCGAACTATCAATGACACCCGAAGGCCTCCAATTCGTTACCGACACAGCTCACGCATGGCGCAATGCGCACATTGCATCCGGTGCGAAGCAGACCGTTGCAGAAGGAATGGCGGAGCGCACAGCGAAGTTCTATCGAGGCGAGGGCGAATAGCCTCGACCTCTCCTAGCCACTAGGTACAAGCTTTGCGCAGTGTCGCTCACCGCTAGGTGCCGGCCTCTTCGACCAAAACGCCCGGGAGGACCTGCCATAATGTCACCTCGACGGCCTGTCACCGCGTCACCTCCACGGCTTGTCACCGCCACGGTTTCACGCGATGTCGACAAGGACCTTTCCGAACACCTCGCCGCGCTCCAGTGCGCCGAGAGCCTGCGGCACCTCTTCTAAGGACACGGCCCACCCAATCACGGGCTTAAGTCTGCCGCTCGTCACATAGTCGGCCAATGTTTCGAGATCATTTGTCCTCGTGGAGGACACAAGCATTTTGACTTTCTGCTTTGAAAAAACACTCGAGACCATTCCCCCAACCTGCCTCCCGAGGCCCGCCGCGAACGAGCTACCACCCTCGCCGCCAATAAGGACGAGAGTGCCGGTTGGAGAAAGTGCCCGGCGGAGAGTGGAGATCGGAACCATGCCGCCAATATCGAAGATCGCATCAAAGTCACCACTTGCCGGGAGCGGCTCCCTGTCATAGCTGATGACCAAGTCCGGTTGCAGCCCTTCCAGTTGTTTAGCCTTAGCCGAACTGGCAACCGCGACGACCTCACATCCCATGATGTTTCGCAAGTTGAACAGCGAACGTACCGACCCCACCGGAAGCACCATTGATCAACACACGCTGCCCGGGTTCCACTTTCGCCTGATCACGTAACGCTTGGAGCGCCGTACATCCGGAAGCAGGAAGAATCCCAAGTGAGTAGTCAAGAGTCTCAGGGTAAACCACCGCGATCTGTATCGGTGTAGCTATCGCATACTCGGCGAGAGTGCCGACACCGTTGCCGTATACGAGCTGGCCCGCTTCAAAACCTGTTACACCCTCACCCACGGCATTAACCTGCCCGAGGAAATCTATACCCAGTAGCGGATTACTGGGCTTACGCAACCCGGTTCCGAGCCGCATGACCTGCGGGACCCCGGTGAGCATGTGGACAATGCCGCGATCAAGGCCGGCATTATTGACCTCGATCCCGACCTGACCCTTTCCCGGCTCCGGCTTGTCAATCTCGGCAACCTGAACTTTATCGACGCTTCCATAGTTGTATCGAACCGCTGCTTGCATGACTCCGCCTCACGTAGACTTACAGCGTAAGACTAACCCACTTATACGGTGTAAGATAGAGGGTAATGAATCGGAAAAAGCAGAGCCCTAAACTTGATCGGTCCGCGATTATTGATGGCGCGGTTGCCCTGGCTAGCACGGGCGGCCTCGAGTCCCTTTCTATGCGCAAGCTCGCTGGACACTTAGGCGTTCAAGCCATGTCGCTCTACTGGTATTTCGACTCCCGGGACGCCATCCTTGATGCCGTCACGGACAGAATCTATTCATTGTTCTATCAGCCCGTTCCGGGCATGCCATGGCGACAGCAGCTTGAGAAACGTTCCCGTTCGATTATGAACATCTTGTCTGAGCACCCCTGGTCGATTCCCCTTCTCAACAACCGCAGGCCGCCGGGCGCCGCCACCCTCTCTCACCTGGATGGCTTACTTGGGTGCCTCATGATGGACGGGTTCAGTTCGACGCAGGCAGCACACGCCGCCGCTCTCGTCGACGCCCACGTCTACGGCTTCGCCATCCAGGCTTCTTCACTCTCCTTCTCATCCCAGACCGAGACCGACAGAGACGACCCGACGAGTAACAGGGGCACCCCAGGCACTGACGGGAAGGACTCAGCCGCTGACGTTGCGCAAGAGATGGCTTCCCTGTTTGCTGACGGCGCTTTCCCCTATCTTGCCCAGTTTGTTGACGAGCATGTCATGACCCCGAACTATAACTTTATGGACGAATTTGAGTGGAGCCTACAGGCGGTTCTCGATGCCGCCGGTGCCCTCTTGATTCCGCACGGAAAATAAGAAGAACGACACGCTCTCACAGCAGTTTCACGCAACCGGACCGGAACGCTGGTAGGTAAAACGGCCTGACACAGCGACTTCTCACAGGCGGCCCCACACTGAGCCAAGAGACATTGCACCGCCCTGCAACACCCCGCGGGAAGTAATACCCGCCTGCACGCTGCCCAAGACATTTGTCAATAATGGAACCCGAGCATTTGGCTTTCTGCCCGGCAAAAACACCAAGGCTCGGCTCCTCGCACCTCCGTCATTAACCCGTGTCACACCCTGATGGGTAGTTCTCACGGTGGCGCAGGTTTCGGATGCCTACCAGAATCAACCATGTACACATTGCAGATGGAAGGTTGATCAATGGGAGACGTTGTCGCAGTCGATCGAGACGCGCTGGGCATCAGCACCAAGGAGGACTGGACCGATTCTGAGACCCTGGCGAACATTGCCGGTGGCATCCAGCCCGTTATCAACGATACGTCTTCCTCAATCCACGACATTCCTGCAGGACGTGGCACCGATGGTGTTGTTCGCCTGAGGAACGAGATCGGCATGTTCCTGGAGACCATGCGAACAGTTATCCGCGAATACTCGGATGCTGCTGCCCTGCTTGGTTCAGGTCAGGAATCAGCAATGGCTAACTACGACACCACTGAGACGGACACGACCGGTCAGTTCGATTTCCTCACCTCGTCCACCGAAGGATAGTCATGAGCGACGGCGCAACCCAGTTCCCCACGGTTCCCGACACGGAAGCCGATATCAATGCCTTCGGCGAGGCAGTCAACAACGTTGGCGAGTCACTCTTGTCGACCCAGATAGCCCAAGCTGGTCCCGGCAATCTGCCCGCTTCGTGGGAGGGTAACGCCTCGGATGCTTACGCTTCTTCTGCGCTCTCCTACCAGAGCCAGCTCATCGAGCTCTCCGATGATTTTGCCCCCGTCCAGTCGGCAATCGATGCCTATGCATCGGTTGTGACGACCACGAATACCACGATCGTGGGTTTGCAGGAGGACTGGGATACTGCGAACGAAACATTCCGGCGGGAAAAGGGAGCTCTTGATTCCACCGTCACTTCTCTTACCCAGGAGGAGTATGACGAGGAGCTTCGCCGCATCACCCTCAAGCGAGACACTCAGCACAGCGACCTGACGAACACCTACAACCGCACGCTGGAAACCCTTAACGCTGAGGCGGACGCCCAAGCAAACGCGATCCTTGCCCACCACGATTCGATCGTGAGCCCCGAGACGAGAGCCGGCGGCAGGGAACTAATCGCCACCACACTGTTCGATGACATTCCGGTCCTCGATGGTGCCGCCGAGCAGGAATACTATGGCGAGCGGGCCGAGGAAGCCGCGGTTCTCTTTGAGGACGGTCAGCTCACTCTGGAAGAGGTCGAAACTTTCCTGACCGAGTATGGCGAAGATTCTTCCAACCCGTTCTTCGCTAATGCGCTGGCCGACAAGGTCGGGGCCTACAATCTCACGGGCGCCCTGATCAGTTTGGAACAGTACGGAGTACTGGCACTCGGCAATGACGATTATGACGGTGATGGTGTCCCGGACGAGTTCGACCCGACCCAGCTTGACACTGCCGCCACCCAGATCGGTTCCATTTTTGTTCTCGCATCCGGTGGAGCCAACCTAGCCGACCCGGATTCAGCTGCCGCATGGGAAGCAGTACAGCCCGGAATCGCATACGACGGCGGCCAGTCCGTGTCCAGTGCTCAGGTGGAGTTCCGGAACGGGATCATGGAGGCAGGCAACACCGATTTCACGGCGCCCAGCCCGCACGACCCCAATCCCGATCAGCACTACGACCCGTACTACGGCAAGCACGGATACGACTACATCATCACCGCCATGGGAGCGGCAGCTACCGGCAATGAATGGCTGGTTGCCGGGGATGAGTTCTTTAACGGAACCGGCAACACCGACACCTCGGTTGCCCAGGACATTCTGGAATGGGAAGCGACGTACGGTGGAGCTCGCCACGAGGCCTCGGTTGGCCCCTGGAACACTGACGGCACCAGCCTCTATTCAGGCGCCCGCACCGAGGAGGGCTACAGCAACGCTGGCATGACTCTTGCCCGCCTCATGGATTCGGTGGGCACCATCAACCCCACCGATCCGCACGCACAGTTCCTGACAGAGATGAATGAGGACAGGCGGGACTATGTCCAAACCTTCCTCGCTTCGGACACCGAGTTCCTTGACGAGAACATGAACGTTGCCGAGTACATGACTGGCCACCGCCACATCGGTTACGAGTGGAGCGACAAGGGTGAGCTGTGGGCTGAGATCATGACCGAAGCCACCGACCCCCGATTGAACGAGCTACCTGTTGAACCCGGCCCGGGAGCCACCGCTGAAGAGATTGCCGCCTACGAGACAGCAAAGGACGAGTGGATTGACGACAACCGTAAGGCTGGCATTGTCGCCGTCGGCCTCACCGAGGGCTACCAGTACGGCCTCAACCATGTTGCCGAAGTTGAGGGCATTACCGGCTTCGCACTCCGTAGCGGCGAGGAAGGTTTCGGTAGCAACAACAGCGAGCTCCGTAACCAGCTCGGATTCATTCTCGAACCCTACGCCGATGACTTCGTCACCTCGTTCAATGGTCGCTACGACGATTCCGGCACGTACAACCCGGATGAGGAGAACTGGCGGGACGGTGTCCGCATCCAGTTCCACGACGGTGTCGTCCAGGACTTCTATGGCGACCAGTCAATGTTCCGGGACATGTCCCATCACCAGCCCGAAGAAGGCAAGTCCGGTATCGACGTGTTCTCCGAAGAGATCGATCGCCTCATGCGAGAGGACATCGAACTGGCCATCGCCGACGGTGCAGACCTTGACGGCATTGCCCGTGCCGCGGCGGAATATGCGCCAATAAGTTACCTGCTGAACATGGCAGAAACAATGACCGAGGTTGAAGCCGCACACGCAGCTGACTTTCGTAACGAAACGATTAGTTTCCTCACCGGTCAAATAGAATTCAGCGAGGACCACCCCGGTGCTACCGTTCCACTAGAGATCCTTGTCGACTGGCTGTTCCCAACCGATCATGTGGAGCATGCTGACGTGGCGGCGGCCGTGGCTCACGACGAAGCTATCGCCCACTTCCAGGAACAGATCTACAGTGCCACCTGGAACTCCTGGTACGAGGGCGACTGGCAAAGCGCATTCGATACCGGTGCCGGGGTTAGCGACCCCATTGAATACCTCCAAGCCAAATCAGAAGCCAACTACGCTCTCGACGATGACTACTTCCTGACGTTCCTTGACGAAAACGGCGAGCTCAAGCCCTGGGAGGAGCTCAACGACACCCAGCGCACCGAGGTCCTTCTCTTCCTGGAATATGAAGGACTTGTCGGAGACCAATCTGTCCTCAACACCACGGACGAAGGCGGTCGGAACGAACCGGAAAACTACCAGCCTCGCGGAGGATAGAAGAGCGGGCAAGTTCCCCAACGTCACTACGGAGCTACATGAGTTATCGCATGTCCACGAGCGCAATTGCCATTGCGCGGCCATTACCCCGACCCACTATTCGGTCGCTTTAATTTCCGACCCACTATTCGGTTGTTTCAACTACTGCGCCGAGCGGGCCCCGTGACGATCGTTTAACGCTCCGCCTGTTTGCTATCCCCATACCGATTCGACGTGTCTTCCAGGAAAGATCGGACGACTGGAACCTGTTCGACACTCGATGGCCACACGAGGGCAATGTCGCGCTTAAGCTCCGTCTTGAGCGGAACGAACACGGCGCCCGGCACGTGTAACGATGGATCATCGTCTGGGAGGACGGTAATACCGATACCGGTGGAGGCAAGCCCAGCATGAGTTGCCAACGCTTCGGATTCCATCACGATCCGAGGAACTACACCGGACTTCTTCGCCAGCCTCTCCAAGATATTGCGGGTCGTGTAACCTGCGGGCGCAGCCACGAACGGTTCCCGTGCTACTTCCTTAAAATCGACGAGTTCCCGCCCGGCCAACCGGTGCCCTTCCGGGACCACGAGCGCCATGGCCTGCCGATGTACGGTGAGGATGTTGAGATCACCGAGTAGCTCGGGGAGAACATCGGGCGCACAGAGGGCAACATCCAGCTCCCCATCGAGGAGCAGCCCCACTAGTACCTCCGCAGTGTCCTGCGACAGAACCATCTCCGCACGCGGATGCTCAGAGGTAAAAGCCCGAATAAGGCGGGGTGCCAGCCATGGGCCAAGCGACGGCATGAACCCGAACCTGATCCGCCCGGTCTCGGGATCCAGCAGCCGGCGGATCTCCTCCTCGCCACGATCGAGACTACGGACGGCCCCCTGAATTGCCTTCTCCAGGGCGCGACCGCGTTCGTTGAGTCGAAGCGACCGGCCACCCCGGTCAAACAGAGTGGTACCAATACGCCTTTCAAGCCCCGACAGTTTCCGGGACAGTGTGGGTTGCGGGATGTCGAGTATCTCGGCAGCCTCGGTCAGGTGCTGCACCCGCGCGAGTGTGAGATACCAGGAATAATCGTCGGAGAGCATCGAGGCATCCCCCTCCCACTTGACACACACGTACATGGTCATGCAGTTTCTGCATGAATAAGTGCAAGTCTATTCATTTTACAAGTTGCTTGACTAGCGGGACTCTAGTCCTATGACGTTATTGGCGAAAGGCACTTCCACAGAAGCGAAGCTCAAGGGAGGGGACATGGTCGACCAGTGCGGACTTCGGCGCGGAGACCCCGACTACCGTCGTGCCGTTATTGCTCTTTTTGCCATAGGGCTGGCTTCTTTCAACGCCATCTACTGCACGCAGGCTCTTATGCCGGCGCTGTCGGATTACTTTGGGGCCACCCCAGCCATGTCAGCATGGACGGTCAGCGCAGCAACAGGAATGCTGGCGCTTGCGATCCTTCCAGCTTCGATCCTGTCGGAACGCTTTGGTCGGGGCCGCGTCATGGTCATTTCCTCACTCCTGGCTGTCACCGTGGGAGCGCTCCTTCCGTTCGTTCCCACCATCGAGTGGCTCATTGCGGGCCGCGCACTCCAAGGATTGGCTGTCGCTGGCGTACCCGCCACGGCGATGGCTTATCTTGCGGACGAGATCAACGGAATTGATCTACCGAGAGCCATGGGCCAGTACATTGCCGGTACAACATTGGGCGGTCTGCTATCCCGCCTAATTCCTGCCGGAGTGTTGGAGTTTGAGAGCTGGCGGTGGGGTCTTGGGATCAACATGATCTTCGCGGGCAGTTGCGCAATCCTTACGGTTCTTCTCATGCCGAAGCAAAAGCGGTTCACCCCGAAGAAGCTGACGATCAAGTCCGAGATCAAGGCAGTATGGCGACACCTCACCAACCCAACAATGCTTGGACTCTTCGCCATCGCTTTCCTACTCATGGGAGCCTTTGTTTCCCTGTACGACTACCTGGGATATCGACTCGCTGACGACTTCGGCTTCTCCCCCGGGCTTGCCGGATCAGTCTTTATTCTTTACCTGGTTGGCACGTTCACGTCCGGATGGGCGGGAGGAGCCGCCGTCAAGGCAGGCAGGGCAAAGATCCTCATGCTCGGCATTACTTCCTGCCTAATAGCACTCCCCCTCATTACCATCAACAGCCCGGTCACAACGATCATGGGAACCGCGATCTTCACGGGCGGCTTCTTTATCGCCCACTCCATCGCCTCCGGCTGGGTGGGGGCACTCGCACGCAAGGACAGGGCCGAGGCCACCGGCATGTACCTGACCGCCTACTACCTGGGCTCCTCAATCGTTGGCGTCGTCTCCGGACTCGTCTTCCACAACTGGGGCTGGATCGCGATGATTATCTTTCTTGCCGCCAGCGTTATCGCCGCAGCGCTCACCGGGATCTACGTGGCGCGGAATGCTGGGCGACAGTACTCCAAGCAGTAGTTCCCCAACCGAAAGCAAGGTAGCCCCGAGCAATACCGGGCAGCACCAAGCAAGAAGATCAGCAGTGCAGGTCCAGCGAAAGCCCTAATAAATTGCTAGATCACGCAAATTTCCAGGAAAACCACACACGAAATTCAACCAAGTAATCACAATTACTTTAAACATTCGACAGGCGCCTGTTGCTTTTCCCGTTGAAGTCCTTTAATGTTTCTAACAGGCACCTGATAGACAGGTTCCTGTAGATCTTGAAAGGACTACTCTTATGAATCACGACGAACTGTATAAGAAGTTCCGCTACACCACCCATCTCATGAAGCCTCGCCGTCCGCGTCCGGGCGGCCCCGGTCAGGGACACCCCCGCGGCCCGGTAGAGGATCCGACTCGCGGCCAGGGCCGCATCCTCGCAGCTCTTAAACTGCAGGACAACATCCCCACAAAGGATCTCGCCTATATCCTGGGCATGAGGGTCGCGTCCCTTAACGAGCACCTGGTGAAGATGGAGGCGGGTGGCCTTATTATTCGCGAGCAATCCCCCGAGGACAAGCGCGTCATGCTGATCAAGCTCACCGAGGATGGTCGCACAGTTCAGCAGCTCCACCCGGAAAAGCCCAACGCCTTCGAAACACTGACTGACGAGCAGGTCGAGCAGCTCGACACGATCCTCGATCAGATGATCGAACATCTCGAATCCGTGAGTAGCGACGGCGAGTGCCTGTCCCCTTCCGACACCGACTTCACTTCCTGGAGCGAGCGCGCCCGCTCCCGCATGGGAGATGACAAGTTCGAGGCCTGGATGGAGAGGATCTCCGACTACGCCCCTGACGGTCCCGGTCACCACTTCGGCCCTCACAGCCGCAGACATGGTGGTCGCAGACACGGTGGTCGCAGGCATGAGAACCACGAACGTGGCGGACATGGTCACTGCGAGCGCGGCGGACACTACCGAATGACTGGACGCCCCGGCCTTGGCAATCGCGGTGAACACACGCTGGATGACAATCCACAGGCATGACGACAACAAGTAGCGGGGAGAATGACGGTCTCATATTGTCTCATGCATCCTTCCCAATCCCTTATTCCACATCGAGCTCAGTAGTGCGGCCATTCGGGGTCGCACTACTTCATCGCAGCAATGCATTCCCGTGGGGCCAAGCAAATTAGGCGATTGTAGACACCCAGCTTCAGCTCTAGCCGTGCGCTCTAGCGGTCGCAGCCAACCAAATATGCTCGCGAAAGCTCGCAGGCAGGGGCTTGATTCTAATGGAAAACCTGGACAACGTAGGTGCACTGGACCAACTGCCGCCGACATTTGGCGCGATGATCGCTCAGGAACTTGCCCAGCCCCGACAAGGCACCGCGGGCGCTCTCCTGCTTCATTCCTGCGTCCCGGTCTCCGAGTTTTCTGAAAGCTGGCCAACGGGCATCCAAGTTCAGATTCACGGAATGGACCGGGATGAGTTCTTCCTCGAAGACCTGCCTGCCGCAAAAGAGCTTTCCCAGCGGGACGAAGCGGAACTGTTCCTTTACCCGGGCGATCAGCATCTCTTCACCGATTCATCGCTTGGCGCATACGACCCCGAAGCATCCGCGCTTCTCATATCGCGAGTCAAAGAGTTACTCGCCCACATCCCCACCAACTAGGCCTCAGTCGACCTAGGGATCACGCGGAACCGCATGCCGACAGCACTCCAAGCGGGCCAGCACTCAGCTCTCCTACCAACCCCATGCATGAACATGTCGTTCGCACCAACGGTCACCACCGCCCGCCCGCACTTTCAGCCCCTCCACGCCAACCGGCCGGAACAGGAATGCACATTCGCGCGTTCTTGAACCGGCCGGTTGAGGTATCACTCGTACCCGAAAGCAAAGAGGCTGTTCAGCTACTTTTCCTTCAGCTCTGGCGATTTCGTTGGAGTTTCATTTGTGAACTTCAGTGGGAGCTAGTCGATGACTGCCGCGTTGGCTGCCGCGATGATGCGGAGGTTGTGGGGTAGGGCGCCGTCGAAGCCAGGCGTGGTCATCGTGAGGATGACGGTGTCCTTGTCGGGGTTGTTGACGAACTTGGTGGAGAAAAAACCCTGCCAGCTGTAGGCACCCTTACCACCGAGGTAGTGGATGGAGCCGGGAGGAGCATTGACGCCTTCCTGGAGGTCAACCTGGTAGCCCCACTTGTTCTGAGTAAGCTGCCAGTTGGTGAGGTCACCGATCTGGTTGCTTGTCATCTGCTCAACCGCTGCGCGACTGACGATACGAACACCATCGAGCTCACCCTTGTTGAGGAGCATCTGCGCGAACTTAAAGTAGTCCTCGGTTGTTCCGTGGAGGCCGCCGGCACCGCTGAAGTAGGTCTTGTGCTCACTGAAGGTGTAGTCAGGTCCGAGATTACCCATGCCGAGCGGTGACGTTCCGACCTGCTTTTCGTCCTTACCTGCCCAGTAGACGGCGGCAACACGATCCAGCTTGTCCTCGGGTGGGAAGAACCAGGTTTCGTTCATGCCGAGCGGCTCAAAGATGTTGGTCCGCAGGTAGGTGTCGAAGTCCATGCCGGACACGATCTCAACCATGCGACACAGTGTGTCAACGCTGTTGTTTGAATAGTCGAATGCCTCGCCCGGGTGGGACATGAGAGGCATTTTTGTCAGAATGTCGATGTTGCTTTCGAGGGTAATGGGAGGTGCATTCAGGTCATCCATGAGCCCTGCCTCAGCATAGAGCTTTGGCACAACGCGGTAGTTCTGGGGCGTGAACAGGTCGTACCACCAAGAGTTGGTCATGCCAGCGGTCATGGACAGCAGGTGGTGGATGGTGATGTCGGTCTTCGGAGTGACGAGCTTGACCTCGCCCCAATTGTTGAGCTCCGCAACCTTGACGTCCGCAAATGCTGGGATGAATTTCGAGATCGGATCGGAAAGGGAAATCAGTCCCTGATCCCACAGCTGCATGACCGCGACGGCGGTCGGCACCTTGGACATTGATGCGAGACGGAAGATGTTGTCCGTCTGCATCGGCACATCATCGTCGGCCTTACCAAAGGCCTTGAAATAGCAGACCTTTCCATGTCGGGCGACCAGCACAACCATGCCCTGGTACGCATCCTCACTCATGTGGTTTTCAACCAGCTTGTCAATATTGGCAAGGTAGTCGGCCGACATACCTACGCTCTCGGGGCTACGGTCTCAATCTTATTCACGGTGTCTCCATTCTCAGCACGCCGATGTGCCGATCATCAGGCCCGGCACATAACGCATGTGCGGGACGTCTCTGACAGTATGTTATGGTGCACATCACGGTCAACGGTTCGGTGAAATGTTGAGAATCCGCGCATTCCTCACCTCGGTACGCGCCAGATTTCTCCCACTTAGAAGTGCGCAGTGCCGCCCGGCTACCATATCGATACGCTCGTTTCTATGGATTCGCTCTTCCCAACCAAACCAATAATTACTGGCTCGCTCGTTCAGCTACGCCCTTTCACCGAGGCTGATATCGAGTGCATGGGGCCAATCCTTGCCGATCCCGAACTCATCAAGCTGACCGGTTCCGCGAACACCACCGAGGAGATTAAGAAAGCGGTACCCGCACTCGACGAGAGAACTCTCGAGTGGTATCGAACGAGGGAAGAACAGACTGACCGACTTGATCTCGCGATTATCGATTTATCCAACGATCAGTGTGTTGGAGAGGCAGTACTGAATGCGTGGAGTCCGGCAGACCGGTCCTGTAATTACCGGATCCTGATTGGCCCGGAGGGCCGCGGCCGCGGCTTCGGTTCGGAGGCCACGTCACTGGTTATTGACTACGCCTTTGAGAACACCAATCTCAACCGGATTAGCCTGGATGTGCTGGCTTTTAATCCGCGAGCGCGCAGAGCCTACGAGAAGGCTGGTTTCCTGTATGAGGGGACTTCGCGGGAGGCCTTTAGGTTCGACGGCGAGTACATCGATGATGTTCTGATGGCGATCCTGCGTTCGGATTGGAAGCGCAAGAGTTCCCGGAACTAAATCCCCAAGGGAACTATGCGAGAGGCAGGGTACCGGCCACCGGCCACGTTCAACTGCTGTCGCTAAATGTGCAGCCCCTAGGAGTAACGGCCTGGCTGTTACTCCCCTAGTATCTGCTTCTACTCCCCGGTATCTGCTTCGTCCCGGTTCCACGGCCTACATCCGGTGTTGACCTGGATGATAAGACCCTTGCCTTTGGCCATGGTGAGGTGCACGTAGCCGCCGTCTTCGGGGTTGAAGAGGTCGACGTAGAACCAGGTGTCGTCACTTGAGTCAACAAGATGGGTGTATCCAAGGGGCAGGACTTCTTCTTTGACAATGTCGAGAACTGTCGGGAAGTCATCGTCTGCCAGATCGAAGGTTAGGCCCTCGTCGCGGCTGGTGTATCGGCCTTCGCCGCCACCGGACTTGCAGAGGGCATAGTCGCCATTGTCGTAGCTTCTGTCACTGAGGTTTTGCCAGTTTTGCACACCAATTTCGGTGTCGATCCTGTTCCGGATCCGGGCCATGGCGACAGTGAGCTCACGATCCGCAACGTCGATCGTTATCCTCTCATTGAGGGGCTTCTGGCCATCGAAGAAAAGGCCCGTTCCGTCAAGCATCAGGCAGATATCTCCCGGTGAATTGTGAAGTGGCTTCTAAGATGATAACCAGTGTCAGTCGTCATTGCCCGCTACTCCGATGACAACATCAGCCAGTTCACTCTGCGACTTGCTGTTGTCATCCAAATACTGGGTGTGTGCGGTTCCGGGATCGGCTTGTCCCGGGTCCAAAGTGGTAAATCCGGGATCCTGAGAAGGGTCGACCCCAAGTCCACCAGCGTCTGGAATCCCACTGATCCAGCGGAGCGGGTTGTTGAGGTACCGAATAAGTTCCTCATTCTCGAAGTTCATGACGTAGTTGTTGCCAGAGTTCATGTTCCACGAGCCACCATCCACACCGGGGGTACCAAACGCTGCATAGTCATCAACCGTTCCCGGTCGAGCATCCGCAACACCGTAGCTCGAGGTTGTCGAACCGTAGGAGTGCCCGAGAACCGAAGTGTGTGGATCCCGTGTTACCGCCGGGTTTGTCGTGTCGTGGGTACGGCTGTCGTGAATGCCTTCAATGAAGGACGTGAGATTCTCTCCGCCCTGTTCCGCACGCGCCGGCGAAACAATTGCGGGGTCCACCGAGTAGATCAGGGGCGGCTGCGGATATTCGGGGGTCCCCTGGGGAATGATGAGCGGGACATCGCCAGGCATTACGTCTTCCATGGAGTCGACAAGGACCATGTTCGTGGGGCTTCCCGGGGCGTCATAGCCAAGCCAGGCAATGCTGGCGACTGTTTCGCCGCCTCCCATCGCGTCGAGTTTGCCCTGAGCTACTCGGTTGAGGTTGTGCAGATCCGCGGTGTAGTTACCAACGCTGTCGTGCACGGTAGTGGTCATGCCAGGCACGAAGGTGGTGATGTGGTCGGCCTCGTCTACGTCACCAACGGCCACGGCCGCCTGCATATGGTAGTTCCCGTCCTCACCGGTCGAGGGCTCGTAAAGCAGTAGCTGCCGCACCTCACCATCGGCAGGCTTGAGCGAACCAAGCAGTGCTTCCATCTCATCAATCTGGGCTTGGAGTTCCGGCGAGTCATCACCGCCGGCTTGTGCTTCCAGGGCCTCCTCCAGGTCTTCCGTCAACCTTGCCTCATTGGCCTCATGTCTCGCCCAACCGTCAACGCCATCCATGCCGCCTATAAGCTCGGGATAGGTCTCGATGTAGTAATCCTGCTCATCCTTGGACAGCGAGTCCCACCAGATCGCCGCTTCTTCGGTTGACGGGCTCTCTGGCAGGCCAGGGATCAGCCCCGAACCGGCAGCCATGCCGGCGGTCACCTGATCATCACTGATTCTCCCAAGCGCATCGCAGAACGCCTGGTCAACTTCGGTAGCTCGAGATAGTGCGTTTGATACGGCCTCGGCGGTGTCTTTAAGGGCACCTTTTCGTTCGGCTAGTTCTGCCGCATAGGCATGCGATTGCCCCGCCGCCATGTTCGACGTGAAGCGTTCCCACCAGGAATCCAATTCGGGATCCGTGACCTGGCTACCGTCTTCGGCAATGACGAAGCCGTAGTGATCGGCCCGAGATTGCGCTTCCAGGACGAGGGTTTCGACATCCCCGATCCCATCCTGTGCGGTGCTGGCTGCGGTAAGGAGGTATTGAATATTGTCCTGCAGTTTCTCGCCGCGCTCGATCAGGGACGTGAGAGTACTCTGCGCGGCCTCTGCACCTTCTCCTTCCCAGGTTTCGATGGTGATGGCTACCGTGTCATCAGCAACGCTGGCCGCTTCTCGTTTGCGGGAGATGATGGCGTCGATGAAGCCATCGAGGTTCGACGCCTTCCATCGTTTAATGTCAGACCATCCTGCCATCTAGTAGTCCTCCAACTCGCTCGCCACGTCTTCAAAGTTCAGCGATGCTGTCTGATCGGTTGCATTGTAGTCCTCGTCAGCGGACCGTACCGCACTGGTAAAGCTCCCAAAAGCATCGGCCAGGGACTGGGCGACGCTATCGATAAAGGTGCCTGCACTTGCCACATCCCCGACAGCAGTAGCTCCCGGCATGGCATCCCCAACGCCGCCCGTACTACTGGAAATCTCAATGGTTTCGGCGGTTTCCTGGATGTCTTCGGCCTCGTCGGCTACGCGTTTCAGCTCTTCAGAGCTAACCCTTACCTCACCCATGAAACGCCTCCTCGCGCGGACACCACCAAAAGCGCGACATCCCGCGCATGCACTACATGCTAAGCAAAAAGGAGTCCTTCCGCTCTTTGAAGTCTCACAATTTAACCTCTATTTACCTTCACGCCTACCCCTAGACCCGGTAAAGGCATAGGATTCGTACACGGCATGAGCCGGGCTTTGACCTCACGCTCGAGCGCGGGGAGCAGTGAAGTTCACCGGGCCTTGCGTAGCTAAACCCGTGTACGGAAGGTGACGGTCATGGCCACACGACTCGCTTTCGCATCAATTCTGGGGCTTCTTTTGCCCTTTGTTCTCTTCCCTGCGCCGCACGCGCAGGGAGCGAATGCTGACAACTTCGACCCGGGCTACATCATTTCCGATGCCGAGTTTTACGATTGGGATTCGATGAATTCCGCCGAAGTTCAAGATTTCTTCGAAGACATCAACCCGAGGTGCGTACCCGGGCCCGATGGCACTCCCTGCCTCCAGGACTACCGGGAGGACACCCCCAACACTCCCGCGAGAAGCGGATGCACGGCACACGTCGGTAAGGACGGCGAACTGGCCTCGAAGGTCGTTTACGACGTGGCGGTGGAATGTGGGATCAACCCACAGGTCTTCATTGTTCTCCTCCAAAAGGAACAGGGACTTGTCACCGCCTCCGGCAGTCTCCTGAACGCACAGCGTTACGAACGAGCCACCGGGCTCTCATGCCCGGACGGTCCGGATGGTCAGCCAATCTGCGACCCGGAGCACGGCGGGTTCTACAAGCAGGTGCGCGGAGCCGGCGAGCGTTACAACGCCTACCGGGATCGCCCCGACATTTACAAGAACTATCGTCCCGGCCAAACTTGGGACATCCTCTACCACCCGGACAGGACATGTGGAACGGGTAAGGTCTACATCGAGAACATGGCAACAACCCTGCTGTACACGTACACCCCGTATCAGCCGAACGAAGCTGCCCTCGATAACCTGTACGGCACGGGCGACGATTGCTCGTCCTACGGCAACCGGAACTTTTGGCGTAACTACGTCGACTGGTTCGGTAACCCCACCTCCGATGACTGCATTGCCACCAATGAGTGCGACTTCTATCTCGCCAATGACTGGACGACATCGAATGCTCGCCTGGGTGTTCTCATCACCGACGCCCCCACGGGCAACCCAATATCGGGTGTGTGGGACGTCGGCACAAGAGAATCCGTTGGTGTCCGGCACGGCCAAGATCTCTTCCTGAAAACGGATCACACGACCGGCCCCGCTGATATTCACTACAAGTACGGCAGGATTGGCGATGAAGTGTTTGTTGGCGACTGGAACGGCGACGGCATCGACACCCCAGCTGTTCGCCGGGGTAACACCTGGTATCTGACCAACATTCCCGGAGCCTCCTACGCGGACATCGTGTTCCATTACGGCCGCGAGAACGACACGGTTCTTATCGGCGACTGGAACGGCGACGGCATCGACACCCCGGCTGTGCGCCGGGGCAAAACCATCTACCAGTCCAATGACTTCGCTGGAGGCAACGCCGAACACGAATACATGTACGGCCGGGAAACCGACACAGTGATCGTGGGAGACTGGAACGGGAACGGTGAAGAAACCCTTGGGGTACGCCGGGGCTTCACCTACTACCTGAAGAACACGACAACCGGCGGCAATGCTGACATCGTCATGAACTACGGCAGGGCAAACGACCTGGTCGTCGTCGGCGACTGGGACAACAACGGCACCGACACCCTCGGCGTCTACCGGCCCTAGGTCACAGCCACACCTAGCAATTCGCAATGGGGCCCTGCCGGAAGGCAGGGCCCCTGTTCCACAAGTCAGGCCTACTATCGTCTTGGTAGATCTCTCAACGACCCCGCGACCTACCTGCACCTAGGGTTCGATACCGAGCTGATGCCAAATATCAACGGTAAGTTCTGCACGGGTCTTACAACGGTGACATTGACCGGTCTCCCCCGGTCCGAGGGTTGCCTCACATCTTTCGCATTTTGCAAGAGGTGCTTGAGCTATCACGGTGGGGAACCTTCCGATCCCTACGTCGTCGAGGCTGAGAATTCCTTCGGGGCAGACCCGCACGCATTCGGCGCACGCAAGACAGGAAGCTGGCTTAAAGACAAGGTCCCGACTTCTCACCTCTAAAGCATCCACCGGACACACGACAACGCATGCGTTGCATCCCGTACAGCCCACTGCCGCTTTCGCTTGCGGCAAGGCCGGTAACGCCGTTGATTCAAGAAGTAGCTGCCGCGGGTCCTTTGCTGGACCCGCGTAGGTGCCAGCCTCAAACACTCCGCGGCGACTCACGCCGGCTGATGGCCTGCGGCGCACTGATTTCCCTTGGGCAGGTTCGGCATAGCGGTGCGTAATGGTGCCGGCCCCACCGCTCTTGCTTACGATTCTCTGGGCACGATCCACCGCCCCAGTGACGGTTTGTGCCGAGCCGATCGGACACTGCTCACACGGACCGCTCGTTAGGACAACATCCTGTTTCATAGCGCGAGAAGCAACAATCTCTGGGTCTACTGCACCGAGGCAGGGGACACTGGCGTCGGTTGATGATCGGTCGATCCTCTGTGCCAGGTCGCACTGCAAGCGCGACTCTTCCTCAAGCACTGTCGACACTGAAACCGTGGAATAGCCGACCCCACAGATGGCATCAACCGGGCATGCTGCCGCACATATTCCGCAACCGTGACAGCTATCGCCAATGGTGATCGACAGATCAGTCGTATCGATGGCGGTTACGGGGCACGCATCTACACAGATCGTGCAGTCAGATGCGAAATATCGAGTGCACTTTCCGTCAGTGAGGGTCGCCTGGGGGCGGGACGACGCTATCGCCCGCACCGCCCCCAGGAGCATTCTCATGCTTTAGCTACCTCAACCCACGTATCTAGCTGGGAAGCTCCGCCTCCGATCGGATCGGAGACACCGCCTCCACCCGTGACAGTGTCATCAGCCAAGAGGCTGTTGACCGGAACACCGCCGCCACGGGGACCGGCGTAGCCGGTTTCCTCATGCATGGGTGTGATCTTCCGAGCCGATTCCTCGTGGCCGTAGCGGGCTGGCGGTTCGACCGCAACACCATCAATCGTGAAGGTTGAAGCGCCGTAGTGCTCGTGCCCGAACGCGGCGTCTGCTCCAATCACTCCGGGACGGATCGTTTCCGTCAGCAGCGCCACACCGGTTGCTTCATACGTGGAGGACTTGACCTTCACGTCATCTCCAGTTTCGATACCGCGAACGCGAGCATCAACCGGGTTGATAGTGACGAAGTTCGAGGGCCGTACTTCACGGAGCCAGGCCGAGTTGACGGTCCTGTGAGTGCCCTGGTGGCGTGCCTTCCAGTTGATGAACTGGAGTGGAAATCCGTCTTCCTTGAAGCTAGATCCATCGCTTCGGAGGGCTTCCCGCACGTCGGCCATTCCGTCAAAGTATTCGCCCGTCATCGGGTTCTTACCGCCGGCAACGTTCGGATCGTAGAACTGGGTAAGCCCGTTGTAACGGTACTTGAGCCATTCACCTTCGTAACCGTTTGAGTGTTCTTCACCGTGTTCTTCAAAACGGCCACCGCGGTTGAGGACGTAGACAACCTTCGCCCATTCTTCGTCCTTAACGGCTGCACGCCACTGCTCTTCATTGAACGCGTCCTTCAGATACGTGTTCCTCGTGTCAAGGAAGACGGACTGTTCTTCCGCATCAGCATCCGGGACCGGGTCATCGGCGTAGGCCACGTTGGCGGCGACTTTCAGCCAGTAGTCCTCGTACGTGTGCCAGTGAGCATTTTCGCCGAAGGCATTCTCTCCCACACCTGGCAGTCCCATCTGGGCACCGATCTCGCGGAACGTTTCTTCCACGGGGCGGGGGCCTTCGAAGGCACGAGTGGTGGGCTGGCCAAGCTGTGCGACAGCGTACTGCTGTGCTGGGTAGATTGACTCGTTCGTGAACCGTTCCAGGTAGGTCTGGTCTGGCAAGACATAGTCCGCGTAGGCAGAGGTGTCTCCCATCGTGATATCGAACGAGACAATGAACTTGATGGCTTCCGTGTTCTTCAAGCTTTCTGCGAGCCTGTGCCCTTCGGGTGAGGAGTTCACCGGTGAATGTCTGTAGATGAACAGAGCATCCAGATGGTAAGGATATCCGGCAGCCGCTGAGGGAATGACCTCGTGGCAGAGGTTACCTGGGTACTGGTACCAACGTCGTTTCGCCGGGTAACCATCTTCTTCAAAGAACGAAGAGTTCTCGTACTTGGACTTCTCCCGTGTAACCGGCACACCCCAGGAGGCACGCGGTTCAGGGACTGAAGTCAGGTCGTAATGTCCCGCGTACCTGTCGTACTGTTTTTGGCCCGTGATGTGACCGCCCTTCCAGTCGTGGTTACCGACGAGGAAGTTCAGGTACCCGATAGAACGGATCGCATCGAAGCCGTTGGCATGCATCGCCGCACCACGATATGAGGTGACGGCGGCACGCTTGCCGAAGGACGTGAAGTCCCGGGCAACGGAAATGATCTGCTCGACAGGAATCCCACAAGCCTCAGCAAGCTCATCAATGTCTTTTTCAAGGGCACGTTCTTTCAGCATGTTGAATACGGACCGCACGCGGATGGGACCGTCGGGACCATCCACCTCGGTGATATCAACATCAAGGTCTCCAGGTTCTTCGTTCGTGTCGACGCCAACAATCTCGCCGTTCACGAAGCAGGCCCGTTCCGAGTCTGGCATCTCACCGTTCTCGTCGGGCTCCACACCTTCTTCCAGACCGAGGTCCCGCAGGGTCAGCGGAGCACGTTTCTCATCGTCAATCTTGATGAGGTGGCTACCGTCCGACCAGTTGGGTTCGCCTGCCGTAGCAGCGGAGTTAGGGCCGGTGGCCCGCAGGAAATTCTCGTCGTAGCGTTTGTTGTCGACAATCCAGCGAATCATCGCCCAAGCCAGTTCGGCGTCGTGGCCGGGTTTCACCGGCATCCACACGTCCGCTTTCTCACCGGTCTTGGACATGCGTGGGTCGATAACAACCATCTTCATGCCATTAGCACGGGCACGTCCGATGCGGGGAGCGAGGAAGGTCGGTCCCTTATTTGCCGTGACCGGCTCCGCTCCCCACACGATGAGGTACTGGCAGTAGTCGATATCGGCATACATGCGCTTGAACCCGTTCTTCGGGTGCGAACGAGCATTCGCGACAACACCGGTCACGCCACATGTACCACCGTGGTTGAAGGCGTTTACTGAACCGAACGACTGCTTGGTCCAACGGTCCTGAATCAGTGATGCACGGTCGCCACCCATGACGGCAAGACCGTTGGCGCGAGGACCGAGCTCCGGTCGCTTTGGATCCATGAGCTTATCGCCCCAGGTGGCTTCAAAGTCGGACTGCGACATGTCGCCGTCCTTAACCTTCTGCCAGTCCTCCATGACCGGCCCTTCAGGAACGTAGGCGTACCAGTTGTTAATACCGGGGGTGCCGAGCTTGTCGTCACCATCCATGATGCCCCTCAGCGCCTCTTCCCAGGTGATGGTCTCCCATTCACCGGAACCACGTTCACCAACTCGGCGAAGCGGCTGAGTGATGCGCTTCGAATCGTGGACAACCTGGGGGCCAGCCTGGCCCTTGAGGCAGGCAATACCACCGGAACGAGACCGTGAATCACGCGACATGGTGCCGATGCCCTTCACTGCATCACCCAGGCTCGTGTCGTACGGAATCGGACCGACAGGTTGCGTAGTTAGCGGCGAGTAGGGGTTGCCAGCAATCTTACGGACCAGTGCCGTAGCACCGGTGTCACCACCGTCCGTGAGTCGCACTTTGATCGTGCAGAACGTGTTGCACTGCATGCACATGGAGTGGATAACATCCCGCTCCGTGTAAGCATCCGTGAGGTCACCACGGCCGTGCTGCGTGGGTTCCAAGAACGGATCCTCAAACCCGTCCTTGAACATGAATCCGACTGCGGCAGTGCCCGCAACGGCGGCTGTGCCGCCGAGAATAAAGTTGCGGCGCGACGTGCCCTGCTCCTCGTCACCACGGGGCTTCTCAACGTTGGTTGTCATCAAGCAACCTCTTTCTCTTCAAGCTCGGCTGGATCTGGCTCGTGGATGGGCTGCCACTCTGAAATAAGGCTGTACAGTAGCGCACCACCGGCCACGCAGAATAGGACAACTAACCATTCAAGGAGTGTGGGGAAGTAATCGTTCGCGGGGTAACCGTCAATAACGGGCGGAATAAGCGGCGGAACAACGATGTTGAAGCGGACCCCGAGGATACCGACCACCACCATCATGGCTGCGGCAATGATCCAGCCACTCTTCTTACCCAGGGGAGACAGCAAGATAATCGACGGGATGATCATGCCCAGCCCTAGCTGCAGTCCCCAGAACGACCAGGCGTATGGCCCTGTCGCCTGTATCGATATGATCTCTTGATCCCCGGTGTGGAAGGCGAGCAGGGGAACAATGAACTCGTAGAAGGTCAGCATCAGGTCGATAAGAACCGTTGCGAGCAGAACCTTCGAGAGTCCGTGAAGGAGCTTGTGGTTGGGCTCCTTCATTGCTCCGCGTGCCTGCCAGTAGTGGATCGCCATCAGCAACGCTGTTCCCGACACCATCGCTGACACAACAAAAATGACAGGGAACAGGCCACCGAACCACATACCGCGAGCCTTCACGACAGCGAAGATTGTGCCCGTGCCGCCATGGACACCGATGATGGCTAGGGGAACACCGATCGTTCCGAGGATTCTTAGCCACTTGTGTGCCTTCTTCGCGCTCCGCACAACTCCCCTGTGAAGACGCAGGGCAATCGTGAGCTCAGCGATGAGAAGAATGATGTACATGACGTAGAAACGAACTTCCCACGACAAAGGCGAGGTCCAGTGGAAATGGACAAGAGCTGAGACAGCTCGATCAAGCCTGCCCAGATCCAGGCCCACGAACAGCAGGGCCACAAACATCGACACAACGGCCGACAGCAAAGCTGACCTACCGATTCTCTCGAACTGGTACATGCCGAACACGTATACGAGAGACGACAGCAGGAATGCACCTGCAGACAGGCCGACAAAGAAAATATAGAACGCGATCCAGGAGCCCCACGGCATCTGGCTCGTCAGGTCCGTCATCGCTAGGCCGCCCGACAGGCGCTCCCACATGCCCCAAGCACCAAGCGCTAGGCAAACAACAAGAAAGCCGTACCAGTACTTGCGGACCTTAGGTGTGAGGAATGGTTGACGACCATTCCCCTCGTTTGTAAATCTCCGCCACCCTGTCGTGGCGGGCACCGCATCTTCGCGGCGAATTTCAGTCGTTGACATGACGCACCTTTAACGGAGGTAGTAGACGCGGGCTCGGTGCCAACCTCTTCTTTGAGGCGGAAGGCACGCGAATCAGCCACCAGCTGGGAAACTTTGGACTCGGGATCGTTCAGATCACCAAAATAGCGAGCATCACCAATGCAGGTCTCACAGCAGGCTGGCTCCTCGCCACGTCCCAGTCGGTGCTGGCAGAACGTACACTTACGGACCGTGCCAATCGGCGTATCCCACACGCCACCACGAGTCTCCGCCAACATACCCCACTCCGGCGCCTGGACTTCATTCGCCCCCTGCATCTCATCTGCATAAGTCTCACCAAAGTCGAACGAGCGAGCACCATACGGGCATGCAGTGATGCAGTAGCGGCAACCAATGCATCGCTCAGCATCGATCGCCACAATCCCATCATCGCCCTTGTAGGTGGCATTCACCGGACACACAGTCACGCAGGGTGGGTTGTCACACTGCATGCACGGCCGGGGAATATTTACCCGGCGCACATTCGGGAAAACCCCGATCTCTTCTTCAACAACAACGTTGTAGCTAACGCCAGGTGGTGTCCGGTTCTCCACCTTGCATGCGACCGTACACGAGTCGCATCCAACGCATTTCTGTAGGTCAATAACCATCGCCCACTGAGGCTGATACTCCTCAGTCGTCGACTTCGTTGCCTCCGACATACGCTTCCTTCCATTGCCAACATACGCCCGTAAACATCAGGTCACCCACATGCTAGGTTCGGAAAAAAGCGAAATCGATTTAAGAAAGCCAAATCGCACGCAAATACCGCAAAGGGTATTTTTGTAGAAAAATGGCAAAATTTCGGTTAAATAGGACAGTTTTTGAATGGTTCTGACTAAACCACACTTGCGAAACCCGTCGGCTACGCCATGATCGAGGGGAGCAGGTCACGACCACTTTCAATAGAAAGATGAGCTCCATAAATCCTGGCAAGCATTCTCCTGACCAGCACTTTTGTACCGTCATGAAGCCCTGCTGCCCAGTTGACTGCATTCTGCAGATGCTCTGACATGTCCTCAAACTGAGCAAATCGTGCCTGCTTCGCAGAGTCAATTTCTCCCTTTGCCCAGCCCTCCGCCTCCGCCTCACAGAGCACCGTCGTGGAACTCGCCCAGTTTTCCAATGCGGGACGAACGTCCCGGTTTTCAAGGCGGTTCCAGTCCTCGAGGAGGACGGCCATGTCCTGGCCTAGACTGATTCGTCCAGATCGTCCTTCGAAGGCGCGAAGGCTTTGCAAGTGGATCGTCATAGGGTTGTCTTCTCCAACCCACGCCGTGTGTTGCTCGAGGGCCTGCCGCACAACCCCGGTCCGCAACTCCTTCACAAACTCTTCGGTGGGCTCCTGAATTATCTGCGCCATGATGGCCCACGCGGCTGCACGACTGCGTGCAACATCTGCCATCTTCTTTGCCATATCGGGTTCAAGTGAAGTCACGGCACAACCCTAACTCGAAGCAGAGCCCTCCGTCATAAATACCGCCGGGGTATTAGCGAGCTGAAGGGGACCCCTTTTGAACCACGACTTCCACTGGCTACAAGAGATCACCGACAGCACCCAGTTCTTGCCTTAAAAGGACCTTATAACCGGGGCACTGCGCTGGTTCCTCACATCGCCGACTCAGTTAGCGAGGTGACTTGCTCCAATTGTCATTTGGTATCAGACGAACCTCGGACTTCAGACTACTCACCAGAGTCCCGAGATTCATTCAATTCATCTGGTGCGGTGTCCCCTGTTACCCCTGTGACGGCAACCGGATCGTCGTCCACTTTGGCCATCGCAGCCTCAACCTCAGCATATGCCTTCTCCTTCTTACGTACTGCTCGGCGTTCCTTCGCGCCCTCGACAAGGCGGTAGAGCACGGGGAGCAGGATAAGAGTAAGCAGCGTTGACGTGAGTAGGCCGCCGATAACGGTGATCGCAAGCGGGGTGGAGATGAACCCGGTGGCAGACGAGATACCGAGTGCCATGGGGATCATGGCCGCAATCGTTGCTAGCGACGTCATGACGACCGGTCGGACGCGTCGCATCGCACCTTCGTGGACTGCTTCGTTGAGTTTCTTGCCCTGATCACGGTACTGGTTCATGAGGTCCACGAGCACCACCGCGTTGGTGACAACAATGCCGGTGAGCATGAGCAGGCCGATCATCGCGGAGATGTCGAGCGGAGTATCCGTCAGTAGCAGCGCCAGGAACGAACCGATCGCGGCGAACGGGATCGCGACCAGCAGGAGTGCAGGCTGGATTAGCGAACGGAAGATCCACACGAGCACCACGTAAATCAGCAGGACCGCGGCGGCAAGAGCCAGTCCAAGCTGGTTGAAAGAGTCCTCGAGCTGTTCGGCAACGCCACCCGTGGAGGTAACAGCGCCGTCCGGCAGCTCCACCTCCGCAACGGCAGCGTCCACTGCGGAGGTGGCCTCACCAAGGTTATCGGCGGCCACCGGAACCGCCGACACGGTTGCCGTTGTCTGTCCGTTGATGGTGACGATCGTGGGGATCGATCCGACTTCCTCAACCGTCGCGAACGTTTCGAGGGGCTGACCCAGGATGGTCAGATTCCTCAGTTCTTCGACGGTCTCAACCGGGTTCTCAATCGAAAGATAGATTGACGTATCGACGTTGTCGATCGTAATCTGACCGATCTCGGGTTCAACCATTTGTGCGGCAATGAGACCGACGATGTCGTTCTCTGTCAGCCCCGCACCGGCAGCAGCATCACGATTGACCGTCACCTGCACAGCAGGCGCTTCCGCAGCGAGGTTGTGTTCGGCTCCGGTCACTTCGGGTACTTCAGCCACGGCGTCACGCACAGCATCGGTCGCTACCTGTAGCGATTCGGCGTCGGGCGCCGTGATGTTGATGTCGATCGTGCCGGAACCCAGCAGTCCTTCATTTGCAGACGAGGTTGTTCCTTCACCGCTCACGGAATCGCCGGCGGTCACGAGGTCTTCGGTGAGCTGGTCAATATCGGCTTCTTCATCGACTGCCACGAGGTAGCTAATCGCGCTTGCGCCTGTCATCTGGGCGCCGCCGATGATAACGGCAACGGAGTTGACTCCCTCAACTTCCATGAGCTCATCTTCAACAGCATCGGCCTGTTCAACCATGGCATCCATGGAGGCGCCGGGCTCGGTTTCCTGCGCAATAAACACCGAGCCCTGGTTGGCTCCGCCAAGCAAATTAATCTTGAGTAGGGGGAACAGGGCAACCGTTCCAACGAGGATTGCGAAGGCCACAATGATGGTGATGACCGGGTGCTTCTGTGTGCCGTTTAGAACTGGCGCATATCCGCGGCGGAGCCAGTAGCGGCGTTCCTTCTTTTCGGCCTCCACGCGATATGCCTCAAGCTCGCCCTGCCTTTCGGCAACGCGGGCTTCCTTGGTGGGTTTCAGGAACCAGTAGGCAAGAACCGGAACAATCGTCAGTGCCACGATCAGGGACGCGGCAAGCGCAATGATCACGGTGAAGGCGAAGGGGCGGAATAGTTCGCCAACCAGGCCCGGCACGAGGGCAACCGGGACGAAAACGATGAACGACACAATTGTTGATGCGGTGATGGCGGAGGAAACTTCCTTCGCGCCATCGAGTACCGCATCCCGTTTGGGTTTGCCGTAGTCGAGATGTCGTTTGATGTTCTCGATAACGACAATCGAGTCATCAACCACTCGACCGATCGACAGCGTGAGGGCCGCGAGGGTCAGCATATTCAGCGAGTAGCCGCCCACCATCATGCCGATAAAGCCGACAAGCAGGGAGAGCGGTATCGAAATCGCTGTAACGAGCGTGGAGCGGATCGAGAGGAGGAAGACAAGGAGGATGAGGATCGCGAAGATCAGGCCGAGCGCACCCTCCTGTGCAAGTGACTCAATGGAACCGGTGATGTAGGGGGCCTGATCGAAAAGCATCGTGAACTGGGTGTTACCACCGACCGTGGGAGCCAGTTCCTCGAGGGTCTCATCAACTTCGGCAGACGTATCAACGATGTTGGCGTTAGCCGTTGGGAAAACAATGATGGCGATAGCCGATTCACCGTCGAGGCGGCCAACCATATCCGATTGACCATCGGTAAATTCGACAGTGGCAATCTCGGACAACGGGTAGACCGTGGCCGGCTCCCCCGGTTCAACTTCACCGGCAACGACCGGGATCGCCCGGAGGTCCTCAATCGAGGCGATTTCCTTACCAACGGTCACGTCCTTGGCCTCACCGTTTTCGATGAGAGTGCCAACGGGAACAGAGAGACCGTTATCTTCAAGTGCCTCTTGGACAGCATCGGCTGAAATGCCTAGCTCAGCGACCCGCTCCTGATCCAGGGAAATATTGATATTTTGCGCTGGCGCACCAATGAGTTCGACAGAGGAGACGCCGCTGATCTGCTCAAGCTGAGGAATAACCGTGTCACGGATTCGCTCCGCAGTTTCCAGCGGGGTGCCATCGGACGTAATGCCAACGTACGACAGTGGAATATCTGACGTGCCACCAGAAATGACGTCATATTCAAGGTTTTCGGGGAAGCTAGCATCCGCTCGACCTATCGACAGTTCAACGCGGTTCGATGCTCGTGCGACGTCAGTTCCGTAATCGAGCTCGATCGTGACCATGGAGAGGGATGAGGAGGAGGTCGTCGTCGTGTTCGAGACTTCCGGGATGGTCATCACCTGCTGCTCGATCGGAACCGAGACGCGGTCTCTCATCTGCTCGGACGTCGCACCCGGGCTAATAGAGATGACGTTGATAACCGGAAGCTCGACTCGCGGGATAAGCTCCTGGCGGAGCGAACCCATCGAGAAAATCCCGATAACGAAAATTGCGACCGATAGGAGCGCAACAAACGCGCGATTACGTAGCGAACCTTGAGTAAGTTTGAACATGATCCCTCAACACTAGAGTTACAGGCACAGACTACTTTCCTCAGCACCCTGACCACTAATGGTGTATTGATCACGGTGGCGCACGTGGTGAGTGCTGGGAAAGCTACCGCTTCCCACCCCCGCATGAGGCCTACTCGAGGACTTCCTTAGGCAACTACCGTTCAAACTCTCTGTTTCCGGCTGTCGCTGTTAGCCCGCGCGGCCTTTACCGACGTCTGGGACCCATCCAGCATCTGGGGCTAATTCGGGCGGGATGCTCCCCGGGTCGGTCTAAGGTTCTCCGGGCACATCAGCCCTGGCCCTGAACTTTAAACAGTCAGGTAGCCATCCAGTGACACATCGTGACTCTCGCCGACAAGGTCGGTGATCACAGTTGGCGCACTCTCGGATCCAAAGGTCATTCCGAAATCACCAAACATGTTCGAAATACGGATGTAGTTGTAGAAAAAGAAGACCACCATCCCAATGCCGATGAGTGTCGTGATGATCCTAAGAACTCGCTCTATCGTCCATCGTCCAGAACGATCTTCGAATCTTTGAGGGTTGGAATAGTAGCCACCCTTTTGGCCGTAAGGGCGGGAGTCACCCCGACCGCTGCGCAGGTTCCGCCAGTACTGTTGCTCGGCCGCATGACGTTCCGGGTCGTAAGTCGGGTCGTTCTGTTCCGTCGGGGAAACAATGCGGTGCCGGCTCTCGTGTGCCGTCTCCTGGCGTTCGTTTTCCCAATAATTTTGCGCAGGGGACTCCCACGAAGCATTGTCGCCCGTGTTCCACTGAGAATTGCCGCCACCAGGATTCCAGGCATCGCTACCGGAACCCCAGGCATTCCCACCGCCGTCCTCAGCATTACCAAACGGTCCCTGCCTGTTGCCCGCCACTGCTCTTCCCCCGTCAATGTGTTCTCTTATCGCCCTGCAATACGCGCGAGCGCAATGTCATCCAGTGTGCCAAGTTAAGGTCCCTATGCAAAGGAAACGGTAGGGGAGTCCTGCACATCCCCTACCATTGGCCACACAAACGGTCTGGCATTTTCCTTACGAGACTACTGCCCCAAGTGTTCTCGTTCGGTTAGCGCTTTGGCCTTCCTCCCGAGAAGTCGACGGGCTCCCAACCCCTCTTCGGCGCCTGGGTGGAAATGGTTTTCTGACGGGAGCGGTACACGATATCGGGGCGAGTTGAGTATCCGATCGGTGCCGAGAAGGCATGAACGAGCCTCGTGAACGGCCATATCGCAAACAGCAGGAAGCCCGCAATGACGTGCATCTGGAACGATATCGGCACATCGACCATGAGTTCGGGCTGCGGATTGAAGATAAACAGGTTCCGTAGCCACGGGGAGATAGTTTCCCGGTAGTCGTAGCCGTGGGACGCGGTGAACACCTGGTTGATCAGGGTGGCGATGAGGCCAAGAACGATCGGGACGGCCAAGAAAATATACATGATCTTGTCGTTCACGGTCGTTGCCCGGAAGACGTCGCCGTAGGTGCGGCGGCGAATAATGAGGAGAGCAAGGCCGACGACCGCGGCCAAGCCAGCAATCGTGCCGGGGATGGTTGCCACCCAGTGGTAGACGGTGTCGGACACCCCGAGCGTTCTCGTCCACGATTTCGGGATCATGAGACCCAGGAAGTGGCCGATCGCGACGAACAGGATGCCGAAGTGGAACAGCGGGGAGGCGAGCTTCAGCCACACTGACTCATACGACTGGGAGGACCGGGTGGTCCACCCGTACTGGTCGTATCTCCACCGCCATATCATTCCCACAATGAAGAGGAAGATCGACACGTAGGGTATGACGGCCCAGAGGACAATATCAACGGCTTCCAAGGGTCTCTCCCAACGTGAATGGCTCGAGTGGGCCGAGAGCGGTTACCCCCACCATTTCCGCGGGCGGGCCGTCGGTGATGAGGCGGAGGTAACGCTCCTTCGTTTCTTGATCGATCGCGGGCAGTGTCATGCACAGGGCAGAGACAAGTCCCGCGTAGGGGCTGGAGCTGGACTCCAGCGTGGTGCGAAGCAGTTCGATGCCTTCCCGGTGGGAGGACAGGAGCTCACCCGCGATCTGAGTGTCACCGGTCGCGGAGAACTCAAGAACCATCGGGAGATAGTCGGGTAACTCGTCGCGGTCGACTTCGCAGCCGCCCGCACGGTAGGCCTCGGTGAATCTCACAAGGGCGGTACCCCGCTTCCTTGTGTCACCGGTCAGGTAGTACGACAGGTACATGGTGGCCCGGCGCTTCAGGTCGAAGATCGACACGTAGTGCTTCTCCAGCTCTTGGAGGGTGGCGACGTGCGGGGCTTCTAAGAACCGTGCCAGCTGGTTCAGTACCGGAGTGGGTAGCTTCGCCGAGTAGATTTCATCCCTGATGAGAGGGAAGTGGGCGTAGCGTTCCGGGACTGGATAGTCGAGCAGGATCGACGCCGCCATGTGGATCAGCTGTCGCTGTTCCACAGTCACGGAGACCGAGGCAGTTTCTTTGAGGTGCGAGGTGGGGATAAACGAGGTGGGTAGCATCATGCACCTGCCGGGTTTGCCGGAGGGAACAGCCCGCCCATGCCCTGGTTAGGCGACCAGCCAAACAGGTTGGTTCTTCCCGGCGTGGAGGGTGTTGTCGGGTCCGTCTTGCGCTGCTGCGGCGAGACCGTCATCATCTGACCGCCGTTCATGCCAAGCCCAGCGCCGTCAGCACCGAAACCAGGTCCTGTCATGCCAACCGAATCTTCGAGCGAACACCCCGCCTGAAGGGCAATCTGGTCGAGTTCACGGGCCGTTTCGGCGTGGGCGGTGGGGATGACGTAGCGCTCGTCGTACTTGGCGAGAGCCATGAGGCGATACATGTCTTCAATGTCTTCGCCTGTCATGCCGACAGCCTGGGCGATCTCCTCATTTCCTTCGGCACCGAGGTTGATGTCTCGCATGTAGGAGCGCATGGCGGCGAGCCTGCGGAGGGACTTCTCGACGGGCTTCGTATCGCCGGCCGTGAAGAGTTCCGCCAGGTATTCGAGCGGAGTTCTCATCTTCGATAGTGCCGTGAACAGGATCTTGTAATCCTCCGGATCGGACGTGGTCTTGGAAACCTCGTCGACGACCGGGGTGAACGGCGGGACGTACCACACCATGGGAAGGGTACGGTACTCGGGGTGGAGCGGGAGCGCCACCTCGTAGCGGGAGATCAGCTGCCACACGGGTGATTTCTGGGCCGCAATGATCCAGTCGTACGGCATGCCCTGACGCTCGGCCTCGGCGATGATTTCCGGATCGAAGGGATCAAGGAACGCGGCGCGCTGAGCATCCAGCAACTTGTGCTCGTCCGGCTCGGAGGCCGCTTCGGTGACTTTGTCGGCGTCGTAGAGGACGATGCCGAGGTAGCGGAGACGACCGACGCATGTTTCGGAACAGACAGTGGGTAGGCCGACTTCGATACGCGGGAAGCACATCGTGCACTTCTCGGCCTTACCGGACTTGTGGTTAAAGTACACCTTCTTGTAGGGACATCCGGAGACGCACATGCGCCATCCCCTGCACTTGTCCTGGTCGACGAGAACGATGCCGTCTTCGACGCGCTTGTACATGGCACCGGAGGGACATGCGGCAACGCAGGCGGGGTTGAGGCAGTGTTCGCAGATTCTGGGCAGGTAGAACATGAAGGTCTTCTCGTATTCGAGTTGGACCTCGTCGTTCATTTTCGCCAGGATCGGGTCCTTGGCCGCGATCTCGTGGGAGCCTCCCAGGTCGTCATCCCAGTTCGCAGACCACTGGATCTGCATGTCCTCACCGGTCAGGAGAGACTTGGGGCGCGCGACAGGCACGTGCTGGGAATTCGCGGGTGCGTTGAGCAGCATGTCGTATTCGTACGTCCACGGCTCGTAGTAGTCCCTGATCCCCGGCATATCGGGGTTGTAGAAAATGTTGAGGAGCTTCTTGGCTCGCCCGCCGCCCTTGAGCTTGAGCTTGCCGTTCTTTTTCAGCTCCCAACCGCCCTTCCACTTGTCCTGGTCTTCGTAGGACTTGGGGTAGCCAAGACCGGGACGGGTCTCAACGTTGTTGAACCACACGTATTCCATGCCTTCACGGTTCGTCCACACCTGCTTACAGGTGACGGAGCACGTGTGACAACCGATGCATTTGTCGAGGTTCATCACCATCGACATTTGGGCCATGATTCTCATTTCTAGTACTCCACATCCTGAGAGCGACGGCGAATGACCGTCACCTCATCTCGCTGGTTTCCGGTTGGTCCGACGTAGTTAAAGGCGTACGCGTGCTGGGCGTAGCCACCAATAAGGTGGGTGGGCTTCATGAGCACGCGGGTGAGCGCGTTATGGATACCACCGCGGCGGCCGGTGAGCTCAGCCTTGGGAACATCCACTGTGCGTTCCGTTGCATGGTGTAGGTAGACGGTGCCTTCTGGCATACGGTGGGAGACAACGGCGCGGGCCACGACAACGCCGTTACGGTTGTATGCCTCCACCCATTCGTTGTCCTTCACCCCGATCTTCGCGGCGTCCTCCACGCTCATCCACATCGCCGGGCCGCCGCGTCCGAGGGACAGCATGTAGAGGTTGTCCTGGTATTCGGAGTGGATCGACCACTTGTTGTGGGGTGTCAGGTAGCGGACCGCGACCTCGGCAACCTGCTGGTCACCCGAGTATCCGGTGGTCTGCTCACCAACCTGAGCATCGCCGTACAGCCGGTGCAGGTCGAGCGGCGGCTTGTACACCGGCATGTTCTCCCCCAGGTCCCTCATCCAGTCGTGGTCGAGGAAAAAGTGTTGGCGGCCCGTCAGGGTATGCCAGGGCTTTTCGTGTTCCACGTTGATAACGAATGCGGAGTAGCGGCGTCCGCCCGTCTCCGAACCGGACCATTCCGGTGTTGTCACCACCGGGGTGGGGCCCTCACGGGTTTGAGCAAAAGTCACGAGTGTTGACTCGTTCTCCTCGGCAAGGGACGCCATTTCCTTACCGACCCGCTTCTCCTGTTGCCTGAATCCCTGCAGGGCGAGGCGCCCGTTGGTAGCTCCGGCGAGAGTGAGGATCATGTCGGCCGCCTTGCGGTCCGCATCGATAAGCGGCTGACCCTTGGCGACGCCGCGGCGGGTGATTCCGTTGCGTCCGCGAAGCATCTCGATTTCTTTGTCGGGATGGTAGGTCACGCCTTTTGTCACCATGCCGAGCTTCTCGGACAGCGGGCCGATCGCGTTCCATTTCTCGGAGACCTTCGTGTAGTCACGTTCGATCGTGATGAGCTTCGGCATTGTCACGCCGGGGATCATGTCGGTTTGCTCCAGCGGCTTTACATTTCCGCCCGGCATAGCCATCGCGTCCGGGGTGTCGTGAGTAAGCGGCGCTGCCACGACGTCCTTGCGCACGCCGAGGTGGTTTTCTGCCATGGCGGAGAAGTCTTTGGCGAGCTGCTGGAAGATCTGGAAGTCCGTACGTGCCTGCCACGGCGGGTCAATAGCCGCGTTGAAGGAGTTGACGAACGGGTGCATGTCCGTGGTCGAGATGTCGTACTTCTCGTACCAGGTGGCGGCGGGAAGGACGACGTCGGAATGCAGGGTTGTTGACGTCATACGGAAGTCCGCTGTCATGAACAAATCGACCTTGCCCTGTGCGGCTTCTTCGCGCCACACCATAGACGTGGGGCGGCGCCCCTCCTCGTTTTCTGCGCCGCGGACCGAGTGTCCACATCCCAACAGGTGCTTGTAGAAGTATTCGGCTCCCTTCGCGGAGGATCCGAGGACGTTGGTGCGCCAGTTGAAAACGACGCGGGGAAATTCTCGGGATTGTCCGGGTCCGTGCAAGCCCAGTTGAGATCGCCCTTCTTCAGCTGGTCAACAACGTAGGCGGGCACGTCCATGCCGGCCTGTTCTGCCCCATCGGCAATGTCGAGCGGGTTCTTGTCGAACGTCGGGTAGGACGGCATCCAGCCCCGCTTTGACGCTTCCACGAGAGTATCGGCCGTGGTTTTGCCCTTCATGGTGTCGCCCGCGAGCGGGCTGGCAAGGGCTTCGACGGGCAGGCCGTCATAGCGCCACTGGTCTGTTGCCAGGTACCAGTAGGCGGTAGTGATCATCTGACGCGTGGGGCGCTGCCAGTCCAGAGCAAACGCGTATTGGGCGAAGCCGGTGATGGGACGGACCTTTTCCTGGCCCACATAGTGCGCCCATCCCCGCCGTTCACACCCTGACATCCGCACATCATGGTAAGAGCCAGCATCGTCCGGTAGATCGTGTCGGAATGGAAGTAGTGGTTGGTGCCCGCACCCATGATGATCATGGAGCGGCCCTTCGAATCCTCGGCATTCTGAGCAAACTCTCGGGCAACACGTTCGATTGCTTCCACGTGGACCCCGGTGATGGTCTCCGCCCATGCGGGCGTACCAACAGCCTCGGGATCGTCAGCGGCCTTCGGCCAGTCACCCGGCAGGCCATCCCTTCCCACGCCGTACTGGGCGAGCAGGAGGTCATAGACGGAGGTGACGGTCTTTCCTGCCAGCTGGTAGGTGGGGACCCCGCGGCTAAACACCTCGGCAGAACCCAGGTGCTTTTCATCCTCGGAGGCATTGGCGGAGACTTCGGTGTCGAAGCGGGTGAGAAGCACTTCTGCCGTGCCGTGACCGGGCAGGTCTTCTGCGGACAGGACCGGGTCCCTGCCTTCAAGGTCGAGGTTCCATTTGCCCATGCCGGACTCGGAGAACCGGTCACCCAGGGAGCCGTTCGGAACGAAAGGCTGACCATCTGGTTCGATCATGACGGTCTTGAAGGCCGGCTGGTCGCCCGCCTCAATGTGGGTACCCGCGTTCTGAATGTCGGCGGCGGTCAGGAACTTATCCGGAACGTAGGCACCGTCCTTTTCCTTCAACTGGATGAGGAACGCGGAGTCGGTGAACTTCTTCATGTACTCCATGAAGTACGGGGTCTTTTTCTTCACGTGGAAATCACGGAGAATCACGTGGCCCATGGCCATTCCCAGAGCACCGTCGGTGCCGGGGTGGACGCGGAGCCACTCGTCAGCAAACTTTGTTGCATCCGAGAAGTCCGGGGACACCGAGACAACCTTCGTGCCCTTGTAGCGCACCTCGGTCATGAAGTGAGCATCGGGGGTACGGGTGACGGGCGGATTTGATCCCCACATCATCAAATACGAGGAGTTGTACCAGTCGGCAGATTCGGGAACGTCCGTCTGGTCACCAAAGACCTGCGGGGAGGCCATGGGAAGGTCGGCATACCAGTCGTAGAACGACAGGATCGTGCCACCAATCATCGAATAGAAGCGGGTACCTGCGCCGTAGGAGACCTGGGACATGGCGGGGATAACGGTGAAGCCTGCCGTACGGTCAGGGCCGTAGCGTTTCACCGTGTAGACGTGGGCGGCGGCAACAAGTTCGTTAACTTCACTCCACGAGCAACGCACAAGGCCGCCGCGGCCGCGCTGCTCCTTATATGACTGGGCTTTAATCGGGTCCTCAACGATTGACTCCCAGGCATCGACGGGGTCGTCATAGTTCGCGCGGGCTTCACGCCACAGGTTGATGAGCTGTGCCCGCACATAGGGGTAGCGGACACGGGTGGGTGAATACGTGTACCAGGAGAACGCCGCACCGCGAGGGCATCCTCTTGGCTCATACTCGGGGATGTCGGAGCCGATTGACGGATAGTCGGTCTGCTGCTCCTCCCA
Source organism: Flaviflexus ciconiae (assembly GCF_003971195.1). Lineage (NCBI taxonomy): Bacteria > Bacillati > Actinomycetota > Actinomycetes > Actinomycetales > Actinomycetaceae > Flaviflexus > Flaviflexus ciconiae. Next base: position 1,976,539 of record NZ_CP034593.1, read on the forward strand.
GGTGATGATGCCGTCCTTGACGTACACCTTCCAAGAGCAGGAGCCGGTGCAGTTAACGCCGTGGGTGGAGCGCACAACCTTGTCGTGGCTCCACCGGTCACGGTAGAAGGCTTCGCCGGCGCGGGGAGAAGCGAGGAACATCTGTCGGAGGTCCTCGGACGCTTCACCCCTGCGCAGGAACGTGCCCAGTTTGAGAAGTGGTGATGTTGTCATGATGTACCTTCCGATCAGCCGGGGAACGGGGCGCCCGGGCGGGCATAGCGGAACCAACAAATAACGGCACAGAGAGCGCCGAAGACGACGCAGATCATGTACCAGAGGTAGGGAGTCATCGCGGTCAGTGCGATACCGACAAAGAATGGGCCGAAGGCCGCAATAGCAGCGGTGAAACCAATGGCGCCACCCGCTTGGCGGGCGGGCATGATCATCGGCATCTGCTTAAACGTTCCGGCGTTACCAATGCCGGAAAACACGAACATGGCGATCATGGCCCACAGGAATCCCGTGAACTCATCCGGGCTGTCGGGACGAAGGAAGAACGTGCAGATAAAGAGCGAAGCGCTCATGCCGACAATCGACACAAACGTCCATATCGCACCCCCGAACCTGTCACACAACGGGCCCCACGCAACGCGCACGAGGGAAGAGATCAGGGGGCCGAGGAAGGCGTAGGTGACGCCCTGCGGCAACCCTTCCATGCCAGCAAACTGCGAGGTTGAACCGAAATTGTTCTGAATAAGAAGACCGAACTGCGCAGCGAAACCAGAGAACAGACCGAACGTCATGACGTACATAAGGGTCATGTACCAGGTGTTCGGGTTCGAGAAAATATCGAGCTGCTCGCGGATATTGGCCTTGACCGGAACATCCTTCAGAAGCTCAAGAGCAAGGATCGCGGCGACAATAGCCCACGGCACGAAAACGATGGCCGCGTTGTACACGAACATGCTTTCGCCATCGCTGGTCCGTTGCGGCGTCATGGCACCCAGCCCCAGCAGGCCAAAGCCCATGAGCCACGGGCCAACGAGCTGAATGATCGACATGCCGAGATTGCCGATCCCTGCCTGAATGCCAAGAGCAGTACCCGACTTGGATTTCGGGAAGAAATATCCGGTCGATGGCATGTAGCCGGAGAACGAGCCGCCGCCAATTCCGCAAAGGAACGACAGGACCAGCAGCCACCAGTACGGAGTGTTCGTATCCTGCACGGCAACGAACCAGCCGATCATCGGCACAACGAACAGCAGAGAGGAGTATGCAACCAGGCGGCGGGTGCCAATGATTGGGGGTAGCACCATGTAGACCAGGCGAAGCAGACCGCCCGACAAACCAGGAAGTGCCGTCAGCCAGTACAGCTGCGAGGTCGTCAGATCGAAGCCAATCTCGTTGAGCTTCGGAGCAATAGCGGAAACCAGGAACCACACGCAGAACGCGATGATCATCGAATACGTGGTGATCCACAGCGTCAACCAGGCCTGCTTGGAACTACTCCTCGCAGGATCTTCCTTGTCCCAGTTCGACAAATCAGGCTTGAGCTCAGAGCCTTCAACAACTTTGCCTGAATCAACCATGTTGCTCCATTCAGAATTCATGACCGCCCTCACAATGCGGTGGAGATATCGTAAACCCCTAATCCACGATTTATCCCGTAAATAATGTGCAATCGGTGGGCTTTTTACGGAGAATTACGTGAGAATTATGTTCTTTAAAACCTCAGCCCCGTCGTTTCGCCCCGGTTGATGACGGTTTGCCCCGGGTCATGAGGGTCTCCCAGGCCAAAAGAGGACGACAGAAGCGAAAAGAGAAGAGGGGTAGCCAACCTACGAAAATTGATAAATCCACCCTCCGCAGGTCAGCAAGCATCGACCGTTCACGGTCGAGAATTACTAACCAGCAACGGTCGCGAAGAATCGACCGGTCACGGTCGGGCAATCCGACTTACGACAGTCGGGATAACCGGGCCGACTAGGGCCGGGCACTCATTGCTCGAAGATAAGCCAACACGGGTGAGTGTGACGGAACAACCGGGCCAGCAAGAAGATAGTGCGGCACAACGGTTTCAACGAGAGGCGAGACAGTGCGGCTGGAACAAAGTCCGAGGTCCGATCGCAGATCGAACGAGCCGGAGGGAGGGCGATAGAGCCCGCGCGCGGAGTCAGCGGCCGCGCCAACTCCCCACCAGGGTACCCCGCCCCACGCTTTTGATTGAGGTTTTCCGAGCAAAACGTAAAGACTGGAAATCATCAACTCTGAATATTGAACCGACAGAAGGCTCGGACAGCACCGGCCGGAAGGAGAGCCATGAAGGCAATGAGGTATCTGGCAGTGGCGGTAGCCGCGCTTGCTATTTCGGCCTGCTCAGACTCAGCTGATAGCACCGGCCCCTACACGGTCGAGGTCACGGCAATCCCAGCATCAACCCAACCACCGAGAGGACCCTCCGGCACTCACACCCTTCTTGGGGATGTGGCGGACGATGGCGAAGGACGCATCCGCACGCTCACGGACGACGAGCTCACTCAAGCCGAACAGTCAATCGACGCCCTTATTGAAAAGGCCGACGAGCCACTCTCCCTGTGCACGGGAACGGAAGCCATGAGCGTCGAAATTCGAAACGCCGAGAACGCCCTCCTGTACGACAAGGTCGTCGACCCCTGTAGCGAAGGAACCGAGTGGAGCACCGCAAACTCCCTCTATGACCTACTCGGATAGAAGAAACCCATGAATAAACACAAGCCCCGTAGATTCCGCGCAATACCAACCCTCCTTGCGGCGCTCACGATTGCGCTTGCGGGAGCATGCTCCGACGACACAACTGCGGCAGCCCCTCCCGAGGAAACAATCAGCACATCTTCTCCCGCAGAACCGACCGGTACAGAATCTCCCGAAGAGACATCGACGGAAACACACGCCCCATTGGCACCCGCTTCGAACAGCGGCCGGGACGCGGTCTCGATTGCCATGAACGACGCCAACGACAAGGTTGAGGTTGACATGCAGCCGGATCCAGTTGGCGCAGACAGGCCGCAGTCCCCCGCAGGAGACAACAGCCCAACCGAGCCCACACCGGACCCGGTTGAGGATCAAACCCCCTAACCGAGGCCTTCGCTTCGGAACCACCCCTCCCCCAACCCGGCCATGTAGCACGGGGCGTCCATTAGACCGGGACTTTGACCGCATTGACTTTGGTCGAATTATGTTAGGCTACCCTTACCTAATTCACGGAGGCTGATGTGACGGAGCTCGACCGCAAGCAGGAAACCGCACACACAGAGGTGTACGAGACCCGAGCGATGAATCTCGCGCTTCGTCTTTTAGACGGAATTGGCTCCGCCTCCGTACACGCTTATCACGATCAACCGATGCATCCAATGACGCTCGTTTCCCACGGTCGGACCACAACCGGGGAGTTTGTTGTGTCGACACTCGTTGACGAGAGCATGCCGGTCGGGGCCCAGCCCGCCGGTCAGCCTTTCCCGGTACGTGTCGAGATTGTCCGAGAGGCGCCCGCCCCACATCTCCGCCTCGTGTCCGGCTCAATCCACATGCTTGGCACCATGACGTGGCTCGACGAGATAGAAACCGGACACCTGACTGCAGAGGAAGCCATCCCCGAGCACGTCGCATTCCTTGCATCCGCTACCGGTGGTCGGCTCGGCTTTGTTAACTCGCGCCGCGCAGTCGTCAATAGCGATACAGGTATTACGGCATTCCAGATTGACGTTCTTGGCGAATCGGGAATCGTTCCATTCCCAGGCCGAAAGGACGACCTGGCCTGCTACGACACTGTCGAGTCTCTGAGCGAGGACAATCTGTCGATGATCTGCGAAGCGGCCAGAACCAAGCAGATCGACGGCGTCGTGCAGTTCCATCCCGAATTCGACAAGTCCTGCCCTCACCTTTACGACACTGCCGTATGCGTGGATGCTGATCCGCACGGCCTTTCCCTCATCCAGTTCCGCGAGAACGGTAGCTTCCAGGCTTTTGTCCCCTTCGACGTGCCCGTCTCCACCATCACCGAGCTCCGCGAGCAGCTCGACCTGCTCCTCATCAACTGCGACCAGTAAGGCTTACCAAGGCAGAGTTCGCCATCTCGTAACCGACAAGAACCCGGATTCAGCTCCGAAACAATCGTGTCGCGTGGCAACTCTGCAAGCCAGGTACGAGAAGCAGGCCGCGATCGTGAACTGCTTGGCTGGATCACGCCCAAAGGCGAAGGCCTCCAGGACCTCGACTTATTGAGCGGAACTGGCGGAGCGACCGGCTGGTTGAGCGCCAAGGAATACCGGGGGATCGCGGCCTCTCCTATCGACATTGAATCCTACGAGATCGAAGCAAATGTGCGGTTTCGAGTGCGCCTGCTCAGGGTCTCAACCGCGGGTATCGCCGTCAAAGAAGACGATTTCGGTGACGCTACCGCGCACCTTCCCGGGCACGTTCTGTCGTTCCCTGCCGGCGTCCGTCTCACCCCAATCGGTGAAGCACCGTGCGAGGTCCACAGTTCCATGAATCCACGCATCTAGAACCCCAGACCCACGTAGGCGCAGGTGGCAGAACTCAGCAAACTGACGGCTGGCCGCGGCTCAGCCACCAGACCTTCACCTGTAAATCTGGATCTTCAACCATTGTTGCCCCGTCCGAAGACGGGTCAACAATGATGAGACGGTGACGGATGAGTCGGGGTCAGCCTTAGCGAGCTTCGTAGGTCATGCAGTTGGCGTGGTCCGCGATATCAACCGCGGAAGCCGTGCACATAAGGTCGGTGTTGTGTACACATTCGAGGCGCTGGCAGGCACCTACCTTGCCGTCTGCGGCAGCGAGGTCGCCGCGAGCATCAATCGTCAGGGAGGTCGTACAGGAGGCAACGCCTTCGGCGCCGCCAATCGTCACCGCGAACGCGGTGCATCCATCGCTGTTGTAGGCACAAGTGGTTGTTGCGCAGGCCTTTACAGCTGTCCTTTCCATGATTTCGGTCCTCTCAGTCCGTGCCGCCGAAGCGGTGATTACACAATTGCGATACGTCGCTGAAAAGCAATTAACAACGAAGACGATCCTCACTTTTCTGCTTAATCGCGCGGTTTTGGCGCATTGAACAGGTTCGTATATAGGGGGTATTTACGCAACGCTGTTCAAGCCTCAAATTCTGTTGTTTAATTCATTCCAGATAACGGAGCACTGCCGACCCCATCACTGAGCTCTGCCAACCGGATGAGGGAGCGCTACCGACAGCGGCCCCACGCGCAGGTACCCGGCCAGCAAAATTCATCGCGTTCACTCGACCGGTCGGCACACATTGCACACCACCACCTGCAAGACCCCGCAGTCCAGCCACCAGGAAACAGGCATGCCACGAGCACATGACCGAAACATTAAGACCTGACAGTATGGGGACATGACCGGCAAGAGAGAAGCAAAGCGACGCGATAAGACGGAGCGCGTCCTTAACGCCGCCCAGGAGATTTTCTCCACCCAGGCTTTCGACGACGTGACAACTGCGCAGCTCGCCACCAGAGCAGGGCTGACAACCGGCACGTTCTTCCGGTACGCCACTTCAAAATCCGAGCTTCTCATCGACACATACTCAAACGTCCTCGAGCAGTGCCTCGCAGACAGCAGGGACTTACCTCTTTCCACTGCGAAGCGGAACCATATTCTCGCCCTTGTTGGCCCCATCATCACCGCTACCGAACGCCATTCTGGCAATGTGACCGCATTCCAGCGAGAGGTTCTCTTCGGAACGGGGCAGGGCCCTAACCGCGAGCGCGCCATCGAACTCGTGAAGGACATCGAGCGGGAACTGACGAGAATCGTGGGCGGGGACCGGCAACTTGCTCACGCACTCTACGCCACGTTGTACATGGCGATTGTGCGAGTGGCCGTCGGAACCCTGGCATCCGACCGACTGCTTGCCGACGTGTCAGCAAAGGTCGACTATCTGCTGGCGGATAGCGAAGAATAATCGTCAGCCGCAAAGCTGTGACCACCATTTTCACTATATTTGCGAGCATCGAGAACAGATTTACAGTTCCATTAGCTCAACATCAATTGGCACTAACTCACTTTCGCTGGCCGTTCACTCGCCAGCAGGATAATTGTTATTACTAGCGCATTCTTACTTGATTCATAACATTTAGCCAATGTGAGAAGTCTCTACTATCTCTTTCTTTCATTGAGTTGACGCAGGAAAGTCAGGGTAGCCCACTTGTGCATCTAGCATATTTGGACATATGTGCCGCTTCACCTGGCATATTAGCCATTGGCCCTATGTAGCAGTAATGTGAGACCCGCGCCACTTTTAATTGACCAATTTGGACGCTTGAACTGAGTTATGAGGAAGAACGTGGAAACACTGAATTTATTCATTAATGGAGAATTCGTCCCAGCAGTATCCGGAAAGACGCGCGAGATTGAATGTCCGGCAGACCGGGAGGTGCACACTCACGCTTCCGAGGCTGGCACCGAGGACGTGGCTAATGCAATTGCCTCGGCGCGCGCAGAGTTTGATAGCGGAGAGTGGCCCCGCAAGACCGTTGGCGAACGTGCAGATATCCTTCGCCGCATTGCGGACCGCCTGGTCGCTGACAAGGCGGAGATTGCCCGCCACGAGTCGCTCGACACCGGCAAGACCTTTGCCGAGTCGGAAGGCGACGTTGATGATGTCGTTTCCGTATTCCGTCACTATGCGAACATGGCGTCCGCTTCGGGTGGCCGCGTTGTGGAGACATCGAATCCCGGCATTTCTTCCCGGATCGTTCACGAGCCGGTGGGCGTGTGTGCGCTGATCGCGCCCTGGAATTACCCGCTGCTTCAGATCTCGTGGAAGGTTGCCCCGGCGCTTCTCATGGGCAACACGATCATCATGAAGCCTTCTGAGCTGACTCCCCGCACCACATACGACCTGACGAAGATCATGGTCGAAGAGGGCGTGAGCCCGAACGCAGTCCAGCTGATCCTGGGTGATGGCGGGGTTGTTGGTCCGGCTATGACCGAATCCGAGGACGTTGACATGGTTTCGTTCACCGGTGGCCTCGCCACCGGGTCGTCGATCATGGCCTCGTCCGCTGGCACCGTCAAGCGCGTCACCCTTGAGCTTGGTGGTAAGAACCCGAACGTTGTCTTTGCCGACGCCGACATGGAAGCCGCAATCGACAATGCGCTCACGGCGATCTTCCTTGATTCTGGCCAGGTGTGCTCCGCCGGTGCCCGTCTGGTTGTCGAGGAGTCAATCCACGACGAGGTTGTGGATGAACTGGTTCGTAGGGCGAAGAACATCCGGATGGGCGGCCCGTTCGATGAGAAGTCGGAGACCGGCCCCCTTATTTCCGCTCAGCACCGCGACAAGGTCCACACGTACGTCCAGCACGCGGTAGAGCAGGGCGCAAAGCTTCTGGTTGGCGGGGAGATCCCCGGAGGGGAACTCGCCAACGGCTACTACTACCCGCCCACCATCCTCGATGGTTGCGATAGGTCTATGGACTGCGTCCATGACGAATCCTTCGGCCCGGTTCTCACCGTGGAAACCTTCACCGGTGAGACGGATGAGGAGAAGGAGCGGAACGCTCTCGAGATTGCCAACGACACGGTTTACGGTCTCGCTGGCGCCGTGTGGACTTCCGATGTGTCGCGTGCGGAGCGGGTTGCTCGAGGACTCCGTCACGGAACCATCTGGATTAACGACTACCACCCCTACGTCGCTCAGGCCGAGTGGGGTGGAATGAAGCGTTCCGGCAATGGCCGGGAGCTCGGACTCATGGGATTGGACGAGTATGTGGAGGTGAAGCACATCTGGCACAACACACAGCCGCAGCCCGCTGGCTGGTTTGATGCCTAAAACCCAAACCATCCATTTCTTATACGCATTGATTAACTCTTATTGATTCTTGCTTGTACGCATATTGCTTGAACTGATGTTAGGAGCCACTCGTGGCGCACTATGATTACGTCATTGTCGGTGGCGGCTCGGCAGGTTCTGTCCTCGCCAACCGTCTTTCCGCCGACGAATCGACGAAGGTCCTTGTCCTCGAAGCCGGACGTAGCGACTGGAAGATGGATCCCCTGATCCACATGCCGGCCGCACTCATGTTCCCCTCCGGCAATCCCCTCTACGACTGGCGGTACGCCAGTGAGCCCGAGCCGCACATGTTTGGGCGCAGGATTTCCCACACGCGCGGCAAGGTCCTTGGCGGATCCTCGTCAATTAACGGAATGATTTTCCAGCGCGGCAACCCGCTCGACTACGAACGTTGGGCTGGCGACGAAGGCATGGAAGGTTGGGATTACGCCCACACCCTGCCCTACTTTAAGCGCATGGAAAACTGCCTGTCGGGTGCTGACGCCTGGCGCGGCGGCTCCGGTCCCCTCGTCCTCACCCGCGGCCCCGCCGATACTCCCCTGTTCGGTGCTTTCCTCGAGGCAACGCAACAGGCCGGGTACCCGCCGACGGACGACGTCAACGGCTACCGTCAGGAAGGCTTTGGCAAGTTCGACCGCAACGTCCACAAAACCCGCCGCCTTTCCGCGTCACGCGCCTACCTGCACCCGGTCATGTACCGCAAGAACCTCAGCGTTGAAACCAATGCGTTCGTGACAGAGCTGGTCACCCAGGGCACCCGGATCACGGGCGTGAAGTACCTGAAGTTCGGTAAGCAGAAGAAGCAGGTCACCGCGGGCGAGGTCATTCTCGCGGGCGGCGCCTTCAACTCGCCCCAACTGCTCCAGCTCACCGGAATCGGCGATCCCGAGAAGCTTGGCAAGGTCGGCGTGAACACGCTCGTTGACCTGCCGGGCGTTGGTTCGAACATGCAGGACCACCTCGAGGTTTACCTCCAGTACAAGTCGAAGGAACCCGTTGGCATTGGTGCCTGGCTTAACTACGGCCTCGCACCGATCATTGGCGCGGACTGGCTGTTCCGCCGCAAGGGCGTTGGCACCTCCAACCACTTCGAAGCGGGCGGCTTCATCCGTTCCAACGAGGACGTGGCATACCCGAACCAGATGTTCCACTTCCTGCCGATCGCAGTGCGTTACGACGGCCAAAAGTCAGAATCGAAGTACGGCTACCAGGTCCACATCGGCCCCATGTACTCCGACGTGCGCGGCACGCTCGACATCAAGTCGACCGACCCGTTCGAGCACCCGGCTCTTCGCTTCAACTACCTGTCAACCGAGAACGATCGTCGCGAATGGGTTGAAATGGTCCGTTCCGCACGCAACATTCTCAACCAGGAAGCGTTCGATCCGTTCAACGGTGGCGAGATGTCACCGGGCTTCGACACTCAGACCGATGACGAGATCCTTGACTGGGTACGTCGTGACGCCGAAACGGCCCTGCATCCCTCGTGCACGGCCAAGATGGGTAAGGACGACATGTCTGTCGTCGACCCGGACACGATGAAGGTGCACGGCACGGAGGGGCTGCGCGTAGTTGACGCTTCGGTCTTCCCCTACATCACGAACGGCAACATTTATGCGCCAACCATGATGGTGGCAGAGAAGGCATCGGACCTCATTGCAGGTAACCATGTTCTTGAGCCCCTGACTGACGTGCCTTACTACCAGGCGAAGAAGGGCATGCCCCTCTACCCCGAAGGCGATCCCCGCAATGATGGTTGGAACGCCCGGACCGATATTCCGTCGGCTGAGACCGCCACGGCAAGAAAGTAAGGCAAGGCAGTGTCAGACAATACGGAAAACACAGGTCACAACGATCTCCTGAACGAACCTATCCCGAAGACGGCCTCGAAGTAGGCGTTGTTGAAGAGGCTGTTGAGGAACGTCTCGCAAAGCAGCCCATCGAGATCAACTGGCCCGTCTTCATCGTCTCCGTCGTTACCCTCGTCGGGGTCTCGGCATGGACAATCTTTGGAACCGAATCCGCAACGAAAGTCCTCGGGAACGTCACCGGCTGGATCGGTCAGTGGTTTGGCTGGTTCTACATTCTGCTAGCAACCGTCGTCGTCGTCTTCGTCCTCTACGTAGCATTCTCGAGGCTCGGTAAGCTCCGGCTCGGACCTGAGAACTCGAGACCCGAGTTCTCGACCTTCTCATGGGTTTCCATGCTATTTGCGGCGGGTATCGGCACCGACCTCATGTTCTTCGCCGTGGCCGAACCGGTCACGCAGTACATGCAACCGCCCCAGACGCAGCCGGAGTCAATCCCGGCAGCCGAAGAAGCAACCGTGTGGACGATCTTCCACTACGGCCTCACCGGCTGGGCAATGTATGCACTCATGGGCATGGCACTGGGCTACATGGCTTACCGGCACAAGCGGCCCCTGGCAGCACGCAGCGCGCTCTACCCGATCTTCGGGGACCGCGTTAACGGCTGGCTCGGTAGCGTCGTCGACGCCGCCGCACTGCTGGGTTCGGTCTTCGGCCTCGCCACCACCCTCGGTATTGGCGTTGTCCAGATCAACGTCGGACTCGACATCCTCTTTGGTGTCGAGCAGGGCATCCCAGCCCAGGTCTCTCTCGTTGCCCTCGCGATCGTCGTCGCATCCATTTCTGCCACGACAGGTGTCGCCAAGGGTATTCGTATCCTGTCCCAGCTGAACGTTGGCCTCGCTGTAGCGCTCGCTGCGTGGGTTCTTTTCTGGGGACGCACGGACTACCTCCTGAACGCGCTTGTCATGAACGTTGGCGACCTTGTCGCCGGATTCCCCAGCATGACTGCGGACACGATGGCATTCAACGACGTGTCGGGCTGGATGAACGCATGGACGCTGTTCTTCTGGGCTTGGTGGGTTGCCTGGGCATCCTTCGTCGGCATGTTCCTCGCACGCATCTCCCGCGGCCGAACGCTTCGTCAGTTTGTCCTCGGAACCCTCACCTTCCCGCTCATGTACATCATCATGTGGATCTCCATCTTCGGTAACGCAGCACTCGACCGCGTTATCAACGGTGGCGAAGACGGAAACGGCGATACCGGGTTTGCGAACGCCACAATTGACTCCCCAGAGCTAGGGTTCTTTACTCTGATCCAGGATTATCCGGCCGCAACACTCGTCGTCGGCGTGGCAACAATCGTGGCGCTACTGTTCTATGTGACATCGGCAGACTCCGGTGCGCTCGTCATGGCGAACCTGACTTCCAAGCTTCCCACGCCACGCGTGGACGCGAAGGCATGGAACAGGATCGTATGGGCGGTTATTTCCGGTGTCCTCACGATCGGCATGCTACTTGTCGGCGGTGTTACCGCCCTCCAGTCAGCCACACTGATCATGGGCCTACCATTCGCGATCGTCATGCTGTTCGTCATGGCGGGACTCATGAAGGCATTGCGTCAGGACGTTCACCGGGCCGATTCTCTTGAACACTCGGAACGCAACGTCGTCGCTGGCGCCGGTGCGCACCGCTACTACTTGGAGAAGGGCCCGAACTGGCGGGACCGCCTCACCCACGCCTTCGGGCAGGTGTCCTCCAAGCAGGCCATCGAGTACCTCGACCGGGTTGCCGAACCAGCACTGCGAGCAGTGGCGGAAGAAATGTCGAAGAACGGTTCCGGAGTGAACGTCGAAGTGGTCCGAGGCGACCTCGATGTCGTCGACGACCTGCGGCAGGAAACCAAGGTCTACGACAGGCTCAAGATCACCGCGTTCGAAGGCGCCAACCAGTTCGTGTACCGAATCATCGCAGTCAACGCACCGACCCCTGTCTACGGCGGACGTATGCATGCAGCACGTGACCGGTCAGTGCGACTGGAAGTACACACAACCGCGGGTGGCACGACCTACGACGTCATGGGTTACTCCGGCAACGCGATTATTCACGACTACCTCAACCACTTCGACCGGCACCAGGAATATCTGCGTAACCAGGAAGAAACAAAGGCAGACCAGTAACAATCTGACCTGCACCACGAGGTGACGTTGATGGCCCGGAGAAATCCGGGCCATCAACACTTTCTACAGCAGTGGCAGATTGAACAGCTTGAAGCTACTCAGCTCAGTACGCGGATCCCACTTGGATAAGTAGGACTCCACCGACGATGAGGGCGATGCCGGCTCCCATGACCGGGGTCAGGGGCTCTTCAAAGAGGACCTTGCTAAGGATCGCGGTTAGAGCAACTCCTGCGGCGGCCCAAATGCCGTAGGCAAGACCAAGAGGTAGCCCCTGGGCGAGCGACACGGAAAGCATGCTGAAGGCAAAGACGTAGCTACCAGCAACCGCAACGAACCATGCCTTTGAGCCGGTTGTCGCCTTGCGAAGCGACATGGTGCCAGCAACCTCACCAACGATAGCGGTGACAAGGGCAGTGAATCCTAATGTCATCGCACGGCCTCCATTTCCTTACGGGACTTTCCGTTGCGGGACTCTTCCTTGCGAGCCTTTTTCTTGGGCATCTTTTTCTTGGGATTCTTGACTCTGACCTTCTTACGAGCAAGCTCCTCGTAGGTAACTAAATTCGGATCTAGTTCGAAGCTACCGACCACCTTCTTTTGGGCCGAGTGCGATCCGATCTCCACAATGAGCACGCCACCCATGACGAGAACAATGCCGAGTGCTATGACCGGGGTGATGGGTTCGTTGAAGATGAGATTCGACAGAATGGTCGTGAGGGCAACGCCGGTGGCGGACCAGATGCCGTAGCCAACCCCAAGATTCATACCTTTTCGGAGCGACATAAACAGTGCAGAGAATGAACCGGCATACCCCGCGACAACTATCAGATAGAACGCCGGGGCCTCGAGCGCCGCTTTCAGTGACAGCGACCCGCTTACTTCAAGGACGATTGCAGCGATAAGGAATAGCCATTTCTTCATACTTCATCTCCCTCCCAGATCAGTGAGTTAACAAGCTCGACCGTGGCAATGCGATCTGCTTCTTCCACGTGGAGAAGATCAAGACAACGATCAATCCAGGCACCGTCGGCTACCAGGCGTGCAGTCACGAGCCGCGGGTCCTGCATTTTCCCGAACCAGCCATCCATGCGTTCCGACCACCGATTGGAGAGCGTGTCGAAAAGCTTCGGATCAGCCAACAGTGCCAGGTCGGACGTATCCATGTCGCTAAGGAGCGTGTACTCCACGTAAGCGCGGAGCCGCTCCCTTGGACCAGCACCGTCACCCGCTCGGGCGTTCAGCTCACCCTCCCAGCGATCAAGGAGGTGATCGAGCACAGCAAGCATCAGCACCTCCTTCGAACCGAAGTGGTGGACCACGCCAGCCTTCGTCAGGTCGGCCTCGCTCGCCACCGAGTCCATGGTGAGCGAATCACCCCGGCGAAGCACCTCGCGCGCACAGTCAAGAATGTCCGTTTTCGTTGTCACGCGGTCAGCCTACCTTACGGTTGGTAGGTCCGTCACGTGAGTCCTCTCACCGCCATAATGAGGCGGACTTAACCTAGTAGCTATAAGGGTTTGAGACATTCCGACCCGCGGCTCCATCCATGGGAAACGGGGCGAAATTGCCGCTGCCAGTTCGGCTTATACCCAATGGCTTCGTGGTACCAGGCAGGGGAAACTTCAAAGTGGACCTGCACGATCTCATCCACACTAATTTCTTCAGATTCTTCGATCCAGCCGCGCACGACGCCCAGCTGAGAATTCGCAAATTGCGAGCTCAGAAGTCGCGCCTCGACATCGCGCGGAAATCCTTCAACGGGCGAGGGGAATTGAATATTGTCACCGCGGAATCGCATGAAGTCTTCGATTCCCGTTCATAAGTATTCAACGAGTTCCTCCGCGAGAACCGAGGGGGCCTGCGTGAAGGGCTGCCGATAGATATCTGCGTGTTGCCAAATATCTACCATCACCAATGAAACACGGGTGACGTAGAGGGGGAAGTTATCCATGCCTGGGACAAGCATGAGCTTGGCGCAGTCACCGCGCCGCCTCTCATGGAGTCTCCTGCACTCATCGGCAAGCAGGTCGGCAGGCGAGGTCGCCACGCGATAGAAAGTTGCCCTCGAAATCCCAGCGGCTTCACACGCTTCATTCGTCTTGACCGTCTCGACCGGAAGCGATCAGATTGTGGGGGCTCGTGCACGGCCTCGTCAGCCTGGAAATGAACGGCATCCTCACCTGCTCCCCCGAAGAGCGCGAGCACATCTATCTCAATGCGTCGATCGCATCCGCCCCGCAATCGGCAAGACTCGGGCCTGACAATTCTGCACCGCGGGCCTAGCAACAAAGACCCCAGCCCGGCACCACCGCAACCGCGGCAGCTTGATAGCTCCACGACCCCACCCCAGTACCTAGTACCGGGCGCTTCCCTATCTTCACGACTCAAACACTCGGCACCCAGATTTCCGCGTAGCGCCCCTTCTGCTATCTACACATTCGCTCCCCTCGGATTTCACACCCAGACAAGTGCTCCGCAACACGCCCACAGGGCTTGCTGTCACGCTTGACACACCCGAGATAACCGACCCTGCCCAGTCGATGAAAGTGGCGGAATACCAACAATTAACAGGCGCCCTACCGCCTTCCAGGAGTGAGATCTCACCCACATTACCGATCAGTAAGTTACGATTAGGTAGGTTTGTTCAAGCAAACTCGTTAGACTCCTAAAAATGAAGTGCGCTCCGTTTTGGCGCGCTGTTGATCTCAGGGAGTTGGATGCTTAGGACTGTGGAGTCGATTGACTCGACGAATGCTGAACTGGCACGCCAGTGGCGGGCCGGTGAAGTTCGGGACGGAGATGCTCTCCGCGCATTGCATCAGACCTCCGGCCGTGGCCGGATGGGACGCTCCTTTGTTGAATTGCCGAGTGAGGCTCTCCTCCTTTCTGTTATTAAGACCCTTCCCGACACTCCCCCTATTCGTGAGAATGCTGGCTGGCTGACTCTGGCAACCGGATTGGCTATGGCTGAAGCGGTTCGTCCACTCGCTCCCGAGCGCGTTGCTTTGAAGTGGCCGAACGACGTTCTTCTTGATGAGAAGAAACTTGGCGGGGTTCTGGGCGAGCTTCTTGACCCGGAAGAGAATGTTCTTCCGGTTGTTCTCGGATGTGGGATTAATACGACGGCGCAGGCGGAGCCTGCACCCGGTGCTACCTCGCTTGCGCTTGCGGGTCTGGACCCAAGCCCCGAGACCGTGAACGGAATTATTGATCGGTTCCTTGCGGAGCTGGATGCTCGCGTGGAGCACGTTGCAGCGGACCGGATTGAGCGTCTCCACGAGGAGCTCTCCGAGGTGTGCCTTACTCCCGGACGTCAGGTCCGGGTCACGACTGTTACCGGCGGTGTCACGGAGGGGCGGGCTGTCGAGATCGACAGGCAGGGCGCCCTGGTTGTGGATACCGAGGCCGGCATTGTTCGCGTCAGCGGATCTGACGCGAACCTTATCTAAGAAGGAAACGAATGCTATCGACAATTCTTGTCGCCAATCGTGGTGAAATCGCCGCCAGGATCATCCGCACGGTCCACGACATGGGTCTGCGTGCCGTTGCCGTCTACGCGGATCAAGACATCGACTCTCCTGCCATTGGGCTTGCCGACGAGGCTTACGCACTCGGCGGTGCAACGATATCCGAGACGTACCTGAACGGTGACCGGATCCTGGAGATCGCGAAGCAGGCCGGTGCCGATGCTATCCACCCTGGCTACGGTTTCCTGTCCGAGGTTCCCGAGTTCGCTGACGCCGTCGCAGAAGCCGGCATCGCCTGGATCGGTCCGAAGGGTTCGACAATCACGCAGCTGGGAGACAAGATCGGTGCACGCCGCACCGCTCACGCGGCAGGCGTTTCCCCCGTTCCCGGAACGAATGACCCCGTGAAGTCGGTAGAGGAGATCCGTTCCTTCGCTTCTGCTCACGGGTTTCCGATCGTTGCGAAGAGGAGCGATGGTGGCGGCGGCCGAGGCATCGTCGTCCTGCGCTCCGAAGCCGATGTCGACGAGTTTGAGGCCCGGTATGGCGGGAAGGGCGGCGACCTGGGTGCGTATTTCCTGGAGAAGTTCGTCGAGTCCGCTCGCCACGTGGAGACGCAGTGCATGGCGGACAGCCACGGCAACTTCGCCGTCGTATCGACCCGCGACTGTTCGGTGCAGCGCCGCAACCAGAAGCTCATCGAGGAAGCACCGTCGCCGTTTATGCCAACGGGCGCCGAGGAGACCATGCGAGCATGGTCCGAAAGCCTGTTCCGCCAGACCGACTACGTTGGCCTCGGTACCTGCGAGTTCCTTCTCGACTCCGATGGTTCCGTCTATTTCCTTGAGGTCAATCCCCGCCTTCAGGTTGAGCACACCGTTTCCGAAGAAGTAACCGGTCTTGACCTTGTTGCCGAACAGATCCGCATCGCTTCCGGCGAAGAACTTTCTCCCGTTCCCGAGGTGCGCGGCCACTCGATCGAGCTGCGTATTACCTCCGAGGATCCGGGTGCCGACCTGGTTCCGACCGCGGGCACCATTTCTGCACTCGAGTGGCCAACCGGTCACGGTATCCGCGTTGAGACCGGCGTCCGCATTGGCGACACCGTGTCACCCGACTTTGATTCAATGATCGCAAAGCTGATCGTCACGGGCCCGGACCGCCCCACCACCATTGCGCGCTGTCTCCGCGCCCTGAAGGAACTGACGATCGAGGGCATTGCCACTCCGAAGGACCTTCTTGCCTCCGTGCTGCGTCACGATGACTTCGCGAAGGACTTCACGGTTGGTACGCGGTGGATGGAGACGAAGTACCTGCCGAACGCAGACCTTCCCGCACCGTTTGCTGGCAATCAGCCCGGCGATAATGGCGATGCTCGACGCAGCTTTGTTGCCGAGATCGACGGCAAGCGTCATAGCATCTCGCTTCCCGCAGAGTTCTTCGCATTTTCCGGCAACGGGCACCCCGCTGCCCCGGCCCGGCCTCAGCAGCTCCGCCGTACCGGCGGACGTAGCGCTGCCGCAACAACCGGCGCTGCCGCTGTTGCCGCCGACGGTGTCCTGTCTGCCCCGATCCAGTCGATTGTTGTCCGCATCGCCGTTGAGGTGGGCCAGAAGGTCGAGAAAGGCGACGTTCTTCTTGTTCTTGAGTCGATGAAGATGGAGAAGTACGTTCACGCTCCCTCTGCCGGCACGGTCTCTGAGATTTACGTGTCTCAGGCCCAGAACATTCCTGCACACACACCACTCATCAAGTTGGAGGAGGATCAGTGAGCATCTCATCCCTGCGCGGAATCGTTTCGCGCGTTATGCCGCACCGGAAGCCCCATGCTCCCGCCGTGACGGCAGCGCGGATCGATTACGCGAAGATTGCCGAGACGGCTGAGGAGAAGGCAACGGCCTTCCAGCACACCAAGGGCAAGAACACAGCCCGGGAGCGCCTCAACCTGCTACTGGATGCTGATTCGTTTGTCGAGATTGGCCAGTTCGCTGGCGGCAACCCGAAGGACGGTTTCCTGGGCGCGGCTGTCGTGACCGGCTTCGGTGAGATCGCCGGCCGTCAGGTCGCCGTCTATGCTCAGGACTTCTCCGTGCGCGGCGGAACCCTGGGCCGCGCGGAGGGCCAGAAGATCCTCGCTCTCATGGACAAAGCGCTTTCCATGAAGATCCCGATCATTTCGATGCTGGATTCGGGCGGCGCCCGCATCCAGGAAGGCGTGGTGGCACTTGGCCAGTATGGTCGGATCTTTAAGAAGACCTGCGAGGCCTCCGGCCTGATCCCCCAGATCTCCATGATTCTCGGCCCCTGTGCCGGTGGCGCCGTTTATGCTCCTGCGCTCACTGACTTCATTGTCATGACGAAGGAGAACTCCCACATGTTCGTCACGGGACCCGACGTGGTGAAGGCCGTGACGGGCGAAAACGTGTCGATGAACGACCTGGGTGGCGGCGAACTCCACAACTTCCAGTCGGGCGTTGCGCACTACCTGGCTGACGACGAGGTGGACGCAATCGACTACGTGCGTTCCCTACTGTCGTACCTCCCGTCAAACTGCGACGAGCTACCCCCGCACTACACGTACACTCCGTCGGTTGAGGACGAGAAGGCGGCCTCCGAGGTCGCGGCCCTCGTCCCGGCGGAGTCTCGCCAGCCCTACGACATCATCGAGGTCATCGAGCATCTCGTTGACTACGGTGAGTTCCTCGAAGTCCAGCAAGGCTTCGCCTCCTCCATTGTGATCGGCTTCGCCTGTATCAACGGTTCGGCCGTTGGCATCGTTGCGGACCAGCCGAACCACAACGCGGGAACCCTGGACGTGGATGCGTCCGAGAAGGCGGCCCGCTTTGTTCGCTGCTGCGATGCCTACGGCATTCCGATCGTCACTCTCGTTGACGTTCCCGGCTACCGCCCCGGTACGGAACAGGAGCAGGCCGGAATCATCCGCCGCGGCGCGAAGCTGATCTTTGCTTACGCGAACGCTACCGCCCCGATGGTGACCGTGATTCTCCGCAAGGCCTACGGCGGTGCCTACATCGTCATGGGTTCCAAGTCGATCGGTGCGGACTTCACGTTTGCTTGGCCCGATGCTGAAATCGCGGTCATGGGGGCGGAAGGCGCCGTGAATATCTTGAAGCGGCGCGAAATCAAGGCGGCCGGCCCGAACGAGAAGGACATGGCGGAGGCACGTGCCCGCCTTGCTGCCGAGTATCAGGCCAACGAAATCAACCCCAGCCTTTCGGTGGAAAACGGCGAGCTAGACGGAATCATCGATCCCGTTCTTACCCGCCAGACCATCGCTGAATCACTTGAAATTTTGCGCACGAAAGAACGTACGCACCCCGGACCCAAGCGCCACTCAAACGGCCCGCTCTAAGAAGAAGGAAACATGGCTTCCAGTTTTATCTCCCGTCTCGCATCCGGCGAGCCCTACGTTCTCCTGTTCGCAGGCCAGGCCACCCCGTGGCGTGAGAACCTTGCCGAGATCGGCGAGGACTCCAATCTTGCTCATTCGCTCCGCACCCTGATCTCCGACTCTGATGATCTCCTGGCACCGCTCGCAGCCCAGCTTGCTGCCGTCGGTGCGGGCTCGCTGACCCTCGAGTCCCTTGGCTCGTCGAACGACGCCGCTATGTCGGTCCCGGGTATCACCGCAGCCCAGTACGCGCTCCTGCATGCACTGTCCTCGGCCGGTCTCGACATTGGCGTTTCTCGCCCCACCGAGGTTCTTGGTCATTCCCAGGGCATCCTCGGTGCCGAGCTCGCAAAGGCCTGGGTTGAGAAGGACTCGAAGGAACTCGCTCGCGTCTTCGCAATCGCCCGCCTTATTGGTGCAGCCGCTTCCCGCACCTGCCGCACCGCCGGTATCTCCCACCCCACGAAGTCACCGATGCTGTCGGTGCGCGACGTGTCCCGTTCCGACCTGGAGAAGATCGTCGAGGGCACGGGAGCCACGATTTCGATCGCGAACTCCCGCCGCCGCTTCATCGTGTCCGGCACCCCGACCGCCCTTGAGCGCGTTGAGCTGGCTGCCGAGGCCGCCGAGAAGGCCGACCGTGCCGAACTGGCCGCGAAGGTCCGGGGTGGTATGCCGCTGGCACCGATCGTCGAATACCTCGACGTGGAGGCTCCCTTCCACCACGAGCTTGTTTCCCCCGCCCTCGACCAGGTTGTTGCCTGGGCCGAGCAGTGCGGTATCGAAGGTGCTGAGCCGCTGGCCCGCGCCGTTCTCGTTGACCCGGTCGACTGGTCGACCCAGGTTCGCGAGGCCCAGGCTAATGGCGCCGAATGGTTTGTTGACCTAGGCCCCGGCAACATTGTTGGCCGCATTACCTCCGATGTTCTCGAAGGCACCGGGGCAGGCATTGTGTCCGCCGGAACGCTCAACGACATTGATGCTCTTGCCGCACCGGGCGAGGAGCCTGCGCGTACGGCCGACTGGTCGAAGCACGCCCCGCGTCTCTTGGACCTGCCGAACGGCACGGTTGTTGAGACCGCGTTTACTCGCCTGACCGGTAACTCCCCGGTTCTCCTTGCCGGCATGACCCCCACGACCGTTGACCCGGAGATCGTTGCCGCCGCGGCAAACGCAGGGTTCTGGGTTGAGATGGGAGGCGGCGGCCAGGTAACCGCCGACGTCTTCGCAAAGAACCTGGCTGGCCTGCAGGAGCAGCTCGACGAGGGTCGTACCGCGAAGTTCAACGCCATGTTCATGGACCGCTACCTGTGGAACCTCCAGTTCGGTGGCCAGCGCGTTGTCTCGAAGGCCCGCGAGTCCGGTGCCCCGCTCGATGGCGTCGTTGTCTCCGCAGGCATCCCGGAGCTCGATGAGGCTCCCGAGCTGATCGAGACCCTCCAGTCCGAGGGCTTCAAGTACGTGGCGTTCAAGCCCGGCACCGTTGCCCAGATCCGCCAGTCACTGGCGATCGCCCGCAAGGTCGACACGACGATCATTCTGCATGTCGAGGACGGTCACGCCGGTGGCCACCATTCGTGGGAGAACCTCGACGACCTACTGCGTTCCACCTATGCGGAGATCCGTCGCCAGGAGAACGTGATTCTCTGTGTCGGCGGTGGTATCGGCACCCCCGAGCGGGCCGCTGACTACATTTCGGGCGAGTGGGCACTGGCCTACGATCTGCCCGCTATGCCGGTCGATGGTGTCCTCATTGGCACCGCTGCGATGACGGCGAAGGAAGCGAAGACCCAGGATTCTGTCAAGGAACTCCTCGTGAAGACGACGGGTGTTCCCGCGTCCGAGGGTGGCTGGGTTGGCGCCGGAAAGTCCAAGGGCGGCATGACATCCGGCCTGTCGCACCTGCGTGCCGACATGTACGAGATCGACAACGACGCAGCAGCATGCGCTCGCCTTGTTGCCGAGGTTGAGGGCAAGCCGGAGCTTCTCCGGTCCCGTCGGGCCGAAATCATTGAGGCTTTGAACAAGACGTCGAAGCCCTACTTCGGTGATCTCGGCGAAATGACCTACGCAGAGGTGGCTACCCGCTTCGCGGAGCTGTCGCATCCGTGGGTTGACCCGTCGTGGCTAACCCGCTTCCACGAACTCCTGCAGCGTTTCGAGGCCCGCCTGTCGCCCGCCGACCACGGCCCCGTCACCACCCTATTCCCGACCGAAGCCGATGTTGAGGCCGGTCAGCCGGCCGCCGACAAGCTCATCGAGGCCTACCCGCTGTCGAAGGAACTGACCCTTACCCCGCTGGACTCCGCCTGGTTCATTGCTCTCATGCGCAAGTACCCGAAGCCGATGGGCTTCGTTCCCGCCATCGACGATGACCTGCTTCGCTGGTGGGGCCAGGACTCCCTCTGGCAGGCCCAGGACGATCGTTACGACGCTAACGCTGTCCGCATCATCCCCGGCCCGCTGTCCGTTGGTGGCATCACGACCGTGAACGAGCCGATCGCCACGATCCTCACCCGTTTCGAGGACGCCACGATCGAGCGCCTTGACGGCAAAGCCCAGAAGGTTTCCGGCTACTCGCGCCTGAACAATGCGGCTGACGCTGAGCAGTTCCTGCGGTCCACCCCGTTCATTTCCTGGACCGGGCACCTCATGGACAACCCGGCACACATCCTTGATCCGTCGGCCTACGATCTTGAGATCGACGGCGACAAGGCAACTATTACGGTCAACCTTGACACGTACTGGGATGGTTCTGCCGCCTCGGTTCACGCCGTGCGCGAGCTCGTTGTTCCCCTGGTTCTTCCCGAGTCGGTCCGCGACGGTGGCGTCCCGGTCGTTGACGAGAAGCGCCTGCCCGAGTCGATGTACAACCTGCTGTCCGGCACGGCAGGTGTCGGCAACACGGCTGTCCAGGGCGACTACATCCCGGCACTGCCCACCATGGTGGACTCCGAGCTTTCCGAGTTCGGCGAAGCCCACTACTCGTTCGCGTTCCCGAACACGCTCGGCCCGGACCACGCTGGCGTGACAGCGAACGCACTGGACCTGGACACGGCGACGATCGTCCCGGACGCTCTTCTCGGTACGTGCTGGCCGGCGATCTACGCCGCGCTCGGTTCGGCCCTGGTTAACGACTACCCGGTGATCGAGGGCCTGCTGAACGCAGTGCACCTGGACCACACGATCACCTTCGATCGCCCCGTGTCCGAGATTGACGCCGACCGCATCGACGTTATCTCCTGGGCCGATTCGATCAACGAGTCCTCCTCCGGTCGTATCGTCGAGGTTGACCTCGACCTGTTTGTCGATGGCGTGAAGATTGGCCACATGGAGGAGAGATTCGCGATCCGCGGCCGCGCCTACGGCAACCAGCTTCCCGCCGACCCGCCGTTCGCGGGTGGCACGACCTCCGAGGTTGTTGACACCCCGCGTTCCACACTCCGCAAGGTCAAGGTCACGGCCCCTGCCGACATGACCCCCTTCGCGTGGGTGTCGGGCGACTTCAACCCGATCCACACCTCCGCCAACGCGGCCCGCGTCGCAGGCCTGTCGGCACCGCTCGTTCACGGCATGTGGCTGTCCGCCACGGCACAGCACGCTGCTTCCGCGGCCGACAACGAAGGCAACCGCCTGAAGCTGACGGGTTGGACGTACCGCATGTTCGGTCTTGTTGACCTGAACGACGAAGTTGATATCACCGTTGAGCGCATTGGCCGCCTCAAGGGCGGCGGTCTCGTTCTCGAGGTCACCTGCAAGGTTGGTTCCGAACTTGTTTCAACCGGCACGGCAACAACCGCTGCCCCGTCAACCGCCTACGTCTACCCGGGCCAGGGCATCCAGGCCCAGGGTATGGGGCTCGCGGAGCGTGCCTCTTCGAAGGCCACCGCTGACGTGTGGGAGCGGGCCGATGCTCACACCCGCAAGGTCCTCGGCTTCTCGATCCTCGCTCTCGTGCGGGACAACCCGACCGAGCTCACCGCCAAGGGCATCGTCTACAAGCACCCGGAGGGCGTGCTGAACCTGACGCAGTTCACGCAGGTTGCTCTCGCCACCCTTGCGTTCGCACAGACCGCACGCCTGCGTGAGGCCGGTGCTGTGGTTGATGGCGCGTACTTCGCGGGCCACTCGCTTGGCGAATACAACTCCCTGTCCGCGTACGCGAACGTTATTGAATTGGAAACGGTTCTTGAGCTCGTGTTCCACCGCGGTGCCACCATGCACAACCTGGTTCCCCGCGACGAGCAGGGCCGATCGAACTACCAGATGGGAGCGTTGCGTCCCAACCAGTTCGGTGTCAGCCACGACCAGGTCAAGGACTACGTCGAAGGCGTTGCCAAGGCGTCCGGTGAGTTCCTGGAGATCGTCAACTACAACCTGGCAGGCCAGCAGTACGCCATTGCCGGCACCATCAAGGGCCTTCAGGCTCTCGCGGCCGACTCGTCGGAGCGTGCCCGCAAGGCCGGCGGCAAGGGCCCGTTCATGCTCGTCCCCGGCATTGACGTCCCCTTCCACTCCGCAGTGCTCCACGACGGTGTTCCGGAGTTCCGCGAGCGCCTCACCGAGCTACTCCCCACCGAGATCGATTACCGGGTTCTCGAGGGCAAGTACATCCCGAACCTTGTTGCCGTTCCGTTCGAACTGACGCAGGACTTCGTCAAGGTTATTCTCGGCGTTGTTCCATCCACTCAGCTTGAGGATGTGCTGGCGAACTGGGATAAGCGGATCGAGGACAAGGTTGCCCTTGCTCGCACGATCCTCATCGAGCTGCTGTGCTGGCAGTTCGCTTCCCCGGTGCGTTGGATTGAGACGCAGGAGCTCCTGTTCTCGACCGACAAGCTCGACATCAACGAGATCGTTGAGATCGGCCTGGGTGCCGCCCCGACGCTCGCTAACCTCGCTTCGAAGACCCTGGCTCTGCCGGAGTTCAACGACGCTTCGGTGACCGTCCGTAACGTTCAGCGCGATGAGGCCTTCGTCTACCACGAGGATGTCCGCACGATCGAGGATGACGAACCGGAAGAGGCTACTCAGGAAGCAGCCGCCCGGGCACAGGCTTCGGCACCCGCCGCAGCTCCCGCTCCCGCACCTGCAGCACCCGAGGCGGCCCCTGCTGCTCCGGCGGCTCCCGCCGGTTCCATCGAGCGTCCCGCTGACCTGCCGTACAAGGCATCGGACGCAATCAAGACGCTGCTGGCTTTTGCTAACAAGGTGCGTCCCGAGCAGATTGGCGCCGCCGATACGACGGGCACCCTGACGAACGGTGTGTCCTCGAGGCTCAACCAGTTGCTCATGGACTTCTCCGCCGAGCTCGGCCTGGCAAGCGTTGAGGGTGCGGCCGAGGCCGATGTGGCAACACTGTCGAACACGGTTGACCGCGCCGCTCACAACTACAAGCCGTTCGGCCCTGTTCTTGGTGAGGCCATCAAGGACCGTATCCGTAAGCTGTTTGGTGCCGCTGGCCAGAAGCAGTCCTACATTGGCGACCGTGTCGGTAGCGTGTGGCAGCTCGGTGAGGGCTGGGTTGCTCACACCACCTCCGCCATTCTCCTCGGCACACGTACGGGTGCTTCGACCCGTGGTGGCGACCTAGCCACGATGGCGACCGAGGCTTCGTCGACGGCCGATGTCAACGCGATCATTGATGCTGCGGTTGCTGAGATTGGTGCCGCCCACGGCATTCCGGTTGCTATCCCGTCCGCGGGTGGTTCCGGCGGTGGCGCAACCGTTGACTCGGCCGCTCTTGATGAGTTCGCTGAGAAGATCACGGGCGATCAGGGTGTTCTCGCGGACACGGCCCGTCACCTCCTTGGCGTTCTTGGACTGGATGAGACCACTCCTGCTTCGTTCGATCATTCGGAGGAAGAGGAAGTCGCTAATGTTCTCGAGACGGTTGAGGCCGAGCTTGGTTCCGGTTGGGTGAAGCTCGTATCCCCGTCGTTCGATGCTCGTAAGGCGATCCTTCTTGACGATCGTTGGGCTTCGGCACGCGAGGATCTTGCTCGCCTCTGGGCCGGTTCGGAGCTTCCCGAGACCGTGTCGTTCCGCGGTACCGGTCAGGCAGTTGCCGATCAGGCCACCTGGTGGGCAGGTAAGTCCGAAGGAGAAACAAAGGCTCGCTTCGAACAGATCGCTACGGAGGCTCTCGATCAGACCCCGGGTGTGTACTCCGGCCAGGTAGCCATCGTAACCGGTATGGCTCCCGCTTCTATCGCTGGTGGCGTTGTTGCGAAGCTCCTGGCGGGCGGCGCAACCGTTGTTGCCACCGCGTCCCGGATCAACGCGTCGCGTCTTGCCTACGCAAAGACCCTGTACCGGGAGAACGCATCGGCCGATGCTTCCCTGTGGCTGGTTCCCGCGAACCTGTCCTCCTACCGGGATGTTGATTCACTCGTTGAGTGGATCGGTACGGAACAGTCGGAGACCGTTGGTTCGGACCTCAAGGTCACGAAGCCTGCTCTGACCCCGGACCTGTACTTCCCGTTCGCTGCCCCGCCCGTTTCGGGCACGGCTGAGGATGCTGGGCCGGCTACCGAGACACAGGCCCGCCTGCTGCTCTGGTCGGTTGAGCGTTCCATGACCGCCCTGTCGAAGATTGGTGCGGACACGAACGTGGAGCACCGCCTGCACGTTGTGCTCCCGGGTTCTCCGAACCGCGGCACCTTCGGTGGCGACGGTGCATACGGCGAGGTCAAGGCAGCATTCGATGCCATTGCGAACAAGTGGCAGGTTGAGCCATGGGCTGACCGGATCACGATCGCTCACCCGAGGATCGGCTGGGTTGCCGGTACGGGACTCATGGGAGGCAACGACCCGCTGGTCGAGGCCGCCGAGAACTCCGGTATCCGCGTCTGGACCCCGTCGGAAATCTCATCCGAGCTGCTCGCCCTCTGCTCCCCGAGTCCCGCACGAAGGCCCTCGACGCCCCGCTCGACGCTGACCTGACGGGCGGCATGGGCAAGATCAACATCGCGGCCCTGCGCGACGAAACCGATCTGTCGGTGGAGGAGACTGTCGAGGAAGCCGCAGCTACGTTGCAGGCACTGCCGTCCCCGGTCCGTTCCGTCCAGCCCACGGCCGAATGGAGCAAGGTCACAACGTCGCTTGACGACATGGTCGTGATTGTTGGCCTTGGTGAGGTCAGCCCCTGGGGCTCGGGACGTACCCGTTTCGAAGCCGAGTACGGCATCCAGTCCGATGGCACGGTGGAACTGACCGCCGCCGGTGTTCTGGAGCTGGCCTGGATGACCGGGCTGCTGCGCTGGATGGATACGCCCGTTGCTGGCTGGTACGACACGGACGACAAGATCGTGGACGAAGCCGATATCTTCGATCGCTACCGTGACGAGGTCGTGGCACGCTCCGGCGTCCGCACATTCGTTGATTCGATCGCGATCGAGGACCTGACAAGCCCCGAGGGCGTGGAAATGTTCCTCGACAAGGACATCACGTTCTCCGTTGACTCCGAGGAAGCCGCCAAGTCCTACGTCGAGGCCGATCCAGCGTTCACGGAGGCCCACGAGGTCGATGGGGAATGGCAGGTGACCCGCAAGCAGGGTGCCCGTAGCCGCATGCCTCGCCGCGCCGCAATGGCACGCAAGGTGGGTGGCCAGTTCCCGACCGACTTCGATCCGACCCGCTGGGGTATCCCCACATCCATGGTGGAATCGATCGACCGGATTGCCGTATGGAACCTGGTGTCCGCGGTTGACGCCTACCTGTCGGCGGGCTTCTCTCCCGCAGAGATCCTCCAGGCCGTCCACCCCTCCGATGTGGCGATGACTCAGGGCACCGGTTTTGGCGGGATGACGTCAATGAGGAAACTGTTCCTCGATCGTTTCCTGGCCGAGGACATCCCCTCCGACATCCTCCAAGAAACCCTCCCCAACGTGGTCGCTGCTCACACGATGCAGTCCTACATTGGTGGCTACGGTTCGATGATTCACCCGATCGGTGCCTGCGCTACCGCGGCCGTCTCCGTCGAGGAGGGCGTCGACAAGATCGCGACCGACAAGGCCGACTTCGTTGTCGCCGGCGCTATCGACGACATCTCGGTCGAGTCGATCGCGGGATTTGCTTC
Organism: Flaviflexus ciconiae; assembly: GCF_003971195.1. NCBI lineage: Bacteria > Bacillati > Actinomycetota > Actinomycetes > Actinomycetales > Actinomycetaceae > Flaviflexus > Flaviflexus ciconiae. The sequence continues at coordinate 2,003,338 of NZ_CP034593.1, forward strand.
CATGAACGCCACGGCGGACTCGGATGCGATGGCGGCGAAGGGCATTAACGAACGCTTCTACTCCCGGTCGAACGACCGCAGGCGTGCAGGCTTCGTCGAATCCCAGGGTGGTGGCACGATCCTACTCGCTCGCGGCTCCGTCGCTGCCGAGATGGGTCTGCCCATCTACGCAGTGGTTGGCTTCGCCCAGTCCTACGCCGACGGTGCGCACACCTCAATCCCCGCCCCGGGGCTTGGTGCACTCGCAGCGGGACGCGGACGCAAGGCTTCCAGGCTCGTCAAGAACCTGGCAGACCTTGGCGTAACCGTTGACGAGATCTCCGTGGTCTCCAAGCACGACACGTCAACGAACGCGAACGACCCGAACGAGTCCGACCTGCATACCCGCCTTGCCGAGGCCATGGGACGCACCGAAGGCAACCCGCTTCTCGTTGTCTCCCAGAAGACCCTGACCGGTCACGCGAAGGGCGGTGCCGCTGTCTTCCAGGCCGCAGGCCTCGCCGATATCTTCCGTACCGGCAAGGTACCCGCCAACAAGGCACTCGACTGTGTCGATCCCGCCCTACAGACCTCCCCCGGTCTGGTCTGGCTCCGCGAGCCTCTCCAGCTCCCGACGACGGTCAAGGCAGGACTGCTCACCTCCCTCGGGTTCGGCCACGTGTCCGCACTTGTCGCCCTGGTCCACCCGGCCACCTTCGAACAGGCAGTCAGGCAGGAACTCGGAGAAGACGCAGCCCAGGCATGGCTCGAGAAGGCAACCTCACGCCTACGTGCAGGTGTCCGCCGCCGCGAAGCCGGCATGCTCGGCCACGAGCCGCTCTTCACCCCGATCGAGGACCGTCGCTTCGCTGGCGAGCCGAAGGAGATCGAGGCCGAAATGCTGCTCGATCCCGAGGCACGTCTGTCCGAAAGCGGTTTCTTCGAGTGATCATCGGTGTGGGTGTAGACCTTGTCGGAATCGAGTCCTTTGCACAGCAACTGGACTCCCCCGGCACGGTCTACGCCCGCGCCTTCACCGGCCAAGAACGCCGCACCGCCAAGAACCGAGCCAACACCTCCGGTTCGGTCGCGGGACACCTGGCGGCACGGTGGGCGGCGAAAGAAGCCTTCATTAAGGCCTGGTCCGCCGCCCTTATCGGAACCCCGCCCCCGCTCACCCAAGAAGAGGTCGACTGGTCACAGATCGAAGTTGTTTCTGACAGGTGGGGCAGGCCTACTCTCACCATCCACGAGCCACTCGCAGCGGCAGTCAAGAGATCGCTCGCGGAACGGTACGGCCGTGGATCCACCACTTGGCACATATCTATGAGTCACGATGGTGGGATGGCGATGGCGACGGCGATTGCTGACAGGACATCGTCCTGACTGCCACCCGCCCGGGCTACGGCAACTGAAACGCAGGTGCCGCCGTTTCTCCGGGGCGGACTGGCCGTGACGAACTCGGCTTCGTCACGGTACGAACAGGACTAACAGCCGGGGCCGCTCCCGCGTGTCTACTCAAAGTAAGACGCGCGGGAGCGGTCATGGGTTCGGCACTTGGAAGCCCTCGACGAGGTCAGGGCAGGGCGGCGGTGCAGGGCCGACGAGACTGAGAGTCTCTCGCTACCGCTCCACCCAGTCTCTCAGCGATCAGATCTCGTCCTGGCGCCTCTCGTGCACCTCTTGTCGCGGCACTCCGCCGTCGTTGATAGTTCGCTGCTCCGTGATCACCGAGGACCTTCGACGTCCAAGGATGAGCTCGAGAACAAGCCAGATTCCGCCAGCGATCATGAGGATGAGTCCAATGGTTCCGAGCGGAACCTCCTCAACAGCATCCGGGACCGCGAAGTAAAGAATGGCGCCAATGGCCGCGAGAATGATCGGGCCGCCGACTCTTACAGCTCTCATGGGATCCGCCTTTCGTCATGTCAGCACGCTTGCTGCGTGTTCACTTCACCCTACAGTTCTGCACCCAAAGGTGCCACACGTCACAATAGCAAAGCGTCGTTGGCGTAGCGCACGGTCGTCGGGTTTACTGCGCGGGGCCGCCGGGTACGGGACGTTGTCGATGTGATGCTCGTCGGCGCTCGGCCGCCAGTCACCCGAGCTGGCTGACCCTATCGACGTCAAGAGGCATAAACTCGTGAAGCCATGACGGCCTGATGAAAATTCACGGTGTGGGAGGAACAACGGTGGCTGTTCCTCCCACATTCCTCTTATACCCACTCCCAATGGACCCCTTCCACATCCTGAGATTTATCCGAGTTGCCCCGATTTGGCCAAACTGGTCAACACTGCAGTCAGCAACTTTTCAGTCAACGCGCGAGCATAGTTTTTGGCCTTCTATCAACGTTTACTGCTGATTCGCGGCAGATTTCCCACTAGTTGGTGAGAAATTTTCATGATTGTCCCGGAATTTCCGGTTGTATGGCTTGGAACACGCTCGTATGATCGGTACCGATGATCTGTCAGTGGAGACAGTCCCAACGTAAGGAAGAGCAATGACGCGTCTAGTGAACGTTCCTGAAGATTTTCCCGCAGAGTCGCTTCGCGGCTTCGTTCTCGCGAACAAGCGGTACGTGAAGCCCGTCTACGGTGGCGTGGTCCGTTCGACCGCGACACGTGACGGCAAGGTTGCTGTTGTGTACGGCGGTGGCTCCGGCCACTACCCGGCCTTCGCTGGCTGGGTCGGTCAGGGCTTTGCCGATGGTGCCGTGTGCGGCAACATTTTCTCCTCCCCATCAGGAGCACAGGCCTACTCGGTCCTGAAAGCAGCCGACCGGGGTGCCGGTGTTCTTATTGGTTTTGGTAACTACGCAGGCGACGTCCTCCACTTCGGCCAGGCCATTGAGCGCCTTCGTGCCGAGGGTATTGATGCAGACACTCTGGTTGTCACGGATGACATTGCTTCCGGTTCGAAGGATGAACTGGAGAAGCGCCGCGGTATTGCCGGTGACTTCCCGACCTTCAAGATTGCTTCTGCCGCGGCAGAGGCAGGTAAGGACTTCGAGGAGGTCAAGCGCGTCTTCGCCAAGGCAAACGACGCGACCCGTTCCTTCGGCGTAGCTTTCGACGGCTGTACTCTTCCCGGTGCCGATGGACCGCTGTTCACCGTCCCGGAGGGGAAGATGGCGATCGGTCTCGGCATTCACGGTGAACCCGGCGTTGACGAAGCACCTCTTGGTACGGCCAACGAGGTCGCTAAGACCCTCGTTGATGGTCTGCTCGAGGAACGTCCCGAGGGCGCGAACCGCGTTGTCGCCATGGTCAACGGCCTGGGTGACACGAAGTACGAGGAGCTGTTCATTGTCGCCGGTGCAGTCCACGACCTCCTGGAAGAGGCAGGCATTGTCGTTGAAGACCTGGAGTCGGGCGAGTTCGTGACTTCTTTGGACATGGCAGGCATTTCCCTCACCCTGACCTGGGTTGATGACGAGCTCCTTGAGTACTGGAACGCACCGTGCGATTCCCCTGCCTACCGCAAGGGCTCTGTCAAGCAGGTTGAGCGCGACGATGCGGTTCTCAACAACGAGGCCGCGAAGGTCACCGTCACCGAGACCGGATCTGAAGCTTCCCAGGCCGCCGCATCCAAGGCCGCAGATCTCCTTGGTGAGATCGCCACCATGCTCGAATCTAAGAAGGACGAGCTGGGTGAACTGGACGCCGTTGCTGGCGACGGTGACCACGGCATTGGCATGGAGAATGGTTCCCGCGCAGCCGCTAAGGCAGCCCAGGCACTGGTTGCTGATGGTGCTGGCCTGTCGACCACCCTGGCCGCTGCGGGTGACGCGTGGTCCGATCGTGCTGGCGGCACCTCGGGTGCTCTCTGGGGCGCTATCCTCACCTCGTTCGGCGCGGCCCTTGGTAACGAGGATGCTCCGACCGAGAACAAGCTTGTCGAAGCAGTGGTTGCGGCTCGGGAAGCAGTTCAGCGACTCGGTGGTGCAGAGGTGGGCGACAAGACTCTTGTTGACGCCCTCGTTCCGCTCACCGAAGCCCTGACGACCACCGAGGGTGACCTCAAGACCAAGGCAGAGGCCGCTCTAAAGGCAGGCGAAGAAGGCGCATCCTCCACCACGGACCTTGTCGCCAAGGTTGGTCGCGCCCGCCCGCTCGGCCAGAAGTCCGTCGGCACCCCCGATCCGGGAGCTATCTCCCTCGTCGAGGTCGCACGCGTCCTCCTCGGAGCTCTCTAAGAATGCAGACTCGATGATCGCAGGGAGCTTATGACAGCAATGAGCTAACAGTGACAGTGGGCCCACGGACGGAATCCGTGGGCCCACTGCGTGAAGACTAAGAAGGAGATCAATCTTAGGGTTCAGTCCCCTCGAATGATCGGATTCTCCCTCCGAAAGATCAGCCTCCGTCACCCCTCTAGAAAGATCAGCCCCGTTCTCGCCGGTATTCTTCCGGGACGATGATGGTGCGGTCGTGGTCCCATTCTTTTTCCCAGCCACCAACTTCCAGAAGACCATCAAGTAGGTGAGCCGTGAATCCCCATATAAATATGTCGCCAAGCTGGAAGGCCGGTCCCCGGTAGGGTCTGCCTGGAATGAGTGCAGTCATGCGAATATCGGGGTCCGCCAAGTATTCGAGTGTCGGCAGGTGAACGGAGTCGACCTCTGCCTCGTCGACCACGTCGGGGCGTTCGCCGGGCCCGATAACACCAATGATTGGGGTAACTGCATTTGATGATGCTGCAAGCGACAGGCCCGGGAGTTCCCCGAGAACCGAGACCCTTGTGGGTTCAAGCCCTACTTCTTCGTGGGCTTCCCGCAACGCAGCATCAACCGGGGTTTCGCCTTCTTCGAGGGAACCCCCCGGGAAGGAGACCTGGCCGGGATGAAAGCGCATGGTCAGAGCCCGCCTCGTGAGCACGATCCTGGTGTCATCCTCATCGGTGAGCGCCATGAGAACAGCGGACCGGCGGCCCCCGGTTCGTGCCCTCTCGAGCGGAATGGGGAGGGCACCGAACTTGTCAACGAGATCGTGAAAGCGGCTCATTGTTTCATTATGGTCCATTGCCGCTGAGAAGAAGGGGACCGTCTTCTCTCAGCCCTTGGCGCGGCGGGCCGCTGTCGTAGACAATGTGTCTATGACTGATACCGCCAGCACCACGAAGCTCTCGATCGTTGGAGCGGGATCCGTGGGATCCTCTCTTGCTTACGCCTCTCTCATCCGCGGCTCCGCCAACACTGTTGCCCTCTACGACCTCAACACCGAGAAGGTCGATGCCGAGGTCCTCGACCTTGCGCACGGAAGCCAGTACACCCAGGCCTCCCAGATCATTGGTGGCTCCGATATTTCCTGCGTCGCAGGTTCCGACATTGTTGTCATCACTGCCGGTGCACGCCAGAAGCCCGGACAGTCTCGACTGGACCTGGCTGGCACGAATGTCGACATCTTGGGTTCTCTTATGCCGCAGTTGCTCGAGCAGGCCCCGAACGCGATCTACATGCTCGTCACGAACCCGTGCGATGTGCTGACCACGGCAGCCCTGAAGATCTCCGGTCTTCCCACCCACCGCGTGCTCTCCTCCGGAACGGTTCTTGACACGTCCCGCCTGCGCTGGCTGGTTGGCAACAAGATCGGGATCTCGCCCCGTTCCGTGCACGCCATGATGGTGGGCGAGCACGGCGACACCGAGTTCGCACTCTGGTCTTCCGCCACGATTGGCCAGTCCCCGCTCCAGGATTGGAAAGACTCGGCAGGTAACCGCGTCTTCGACCGTGAGGTTCTCGATTCCCTCGAGCACGAAGTCATGAACTCCGCCTACAAGGTCATTCAGGGTAAGGGCGCAACGAACTACGCAATCGGCGTTGCCGGTGCCCGAGTCGTGGAGGCGATCCTCCGCGACCAGAAGGCCGTCCTCCCCGTCTCAACCCTCTTGAACAACTACCACGGGATTTCCGACATCGCCCTGTCCGTCCCCTCGATCGTGGGCCGTGGCGGCGTTGAACGCACCCTGAACTTCCCCATGGACGACATCGAAGAGGCGAAGCTCCACAAGTCCGCCGAGGCCCTCCTGTCCGTCCAGAAGTCCCTCGGAATCTAAGCCTCCAAGACACTCACGGAGAGCCACGGAAAGTCACAGAATTAAGCTTCTCCTGAAGCTCCTCAGGATCTAACCGACAGTAGCTCTTTAGCGGAATAGAAGAACTTCCTTCAAAGTAAATTGTTCACAACTAGTCCTTTCTCGTTCAGCGGCCGGGATTTTCCCGGCCGCTGACCTGTTAACAGGTCAGCTGTGACAAGGGTTGCGGGTCAGCATGCCATGAGAGACTCCACACCTGCTGGATACAGTACACAACTAATGATCTTCCGGGTTTCGTTGCTGGGCCGCACGTGCCCGCTGACGTATCGGATCGGTGAGCACGCCCGTAAGCTGGGGCGACATGATGCGCTCTCCTGACGGACACGCGTCCGATATGTCTCGTTCATTCTGATTTCATTCTGTTTTTCTACTCTAATTCAGAAACTCAATACATAGTTTCTGATACAGAAGGAAGACATAGTGAAGAGTATTCGGCGCATACCGGGGGCTATTATGGCCGCGGGTACCGCAGGCGCTCTGACCTTGACCTTTGCGGGTCCGGTCGCAGCGCAGCCCAACACGACACCACCAACAACGATTACACGAGCACAGGAGCAGGACTCCCTGCCCCCGCTGATGATCACCGAGCTTGCCCCCGACCATGGCGGGGTTGATCATTTCGAGTTCATTGAGCTCCACAACACCACTGAATCCGCGATCTCCATGAACGACGCCGGATATTCACTCACTTACACCTCAGCGGATGATGGGGAAGTGGCTAGCACTGTCCTGTCTCCGCACGAGGGCGATGACATTATCATCGAGGCCGGAGAGACCGTTGTGCTCTGGCTGTCGCACGAGAACGGCAATGTTCGTTCCTTCGACTACACGGAAGCCGATTTCCGTGAAGAGTGGGGCATGGGAGAAGACGGCCGCGTTATCCGCATTGTCGGACAGAACGGCATGTCTAACTCCGGTGACCGCGGCGTTCAGGTCGTCAAGAACGGTGAGGTTGAGTCGTGGGCGTACTACGACGCCGACACGATCAGCACCACCCAGACCGCCGAGTTCGCAATTCCCGCCGCCGATGCTGCGGATACTCGCAGGCTGAGGCAGATCGCAAACGAGCCGGGCGGAACCGCTGGCGCTGTTTCTCCCGAGCAGCTCGAGGCCCCGGAGCCCGAGGTTGCAGAAGAGGGTATTCCGGCTCTCATGATCACGGAGATCCTTCCGAACTCGACGAGCCACGACAACTTCGAGTACTACGAGATTCACAACACGACCAACGAGACCATTAACGTTCTCGAGGACGGCTACTCGTTCCAGTACATTTACGTGAACTCGGACGACATGAGCCGCGACCTTCTGCACCCGGTTGAGGAGGGCGTTGATATCGTTCTTGAGCCCGGTGAGACCGCGGTTGCCTGGGTGTCCTACACCGCGAACAACATTGACTCATTCTCCTACACGGAAGAGGACTTCCGTAACGAGTTCGGCATGGAGAACGACGCGCAGATCTTCCGCGTTGAAGCCGGTGGCATGGCCAACGGCGGCGACCGTGGCATCCGCGTCCTCAAGGACGGCGAGATCCAGTCCTGGTCGTACTACCCATCAGATTCCGTTGGTCCCGCAATGTCGGCCGACTTCGGTCTTCCCGAGGCTGACGCTCTTGAACCTAGGTCGATGAGGGTCCTGAACACCCTTGCCGATCCCTCCCCCGGTGTTGTTCATCCCGAGCAGCTCATGGATCCGGCGGACATCACGGAAGAGGAGCCGCTGCTTCCTCCGACTACCTCGGCCCCTCTGCTTGTCACCGAAGCTGTTGTTGACTCCACGAACGTGGGTTCCTCGGACGGCTACGAGTTCATTGAGATCGCGAACGCCACGAACGCACCGGTCGACTTCTCCGACTACGCCATCAACTACCTGTACCCGCTGGACGAGTTCACGAACTCGAACGCAACCGTGTGGCCGACGATCCCCTCGGATGCGGTCATTGCTCCGGGCGAGACACTCGTGTTCTGGATCAAGAACGGCCCGAACGATGAGCTGACCGCTGAAGACTTCAACACCTTCTACGGCGCAAATCTTGAGGCTGACACCGAGCTGCTCGAGATCTACGCGGGTGGCATGGCCAACGGCTCAGCCCGCGGCATCCAGATCCAGACCAACACCGGTCACATGGTGAACCGCGCCTACTACAACACGGGCTCGGAACGTGACGTTGTCACAAACCTTGGTCTCCAGTGGGGCGTTGACGAGGAGGACCTGCTCAAGCAGACCCTGCTCGGCTCGGACCACGCCACCCCCGGCACCGTGGCAGCACACCAGCTACCCGAGCCGCTCGTCACCCCATCCTCCGACACAGCAGAGCCGGTTATCACCGACCTGACGGCCGACACGGTTCTTGCCGATCAGCCCTTCGAGTTCGTCTTCGAGGTGACCGATGACATTCAGGTCAAGACCGTGACCGTCAGCGTTGTTTCCTCCGCCGGTGACGAGCCCCGCGTCATCAACCTGCTGGCCGATGGTGACCGCTACTCCTACGAGCTTCCCGCTGCCGACATCATCGGTAAGCGCTGGTACGAGTACTCGATCACCGTCTCCGACGGCACGAACTCCGTGACAACTGATCCGACCCAGGTCATGGTCGACGGCGTCGACATGTCCCCGGTCCGCCTCAGCGTCACTGACGATCAGTGGCTGAACGGCATTGTCGACCTCATTGCCACCACGAACACCGTGGATCGCGTTGCAGAGCTATCTGTTGACGGCACTGCCGTCGACACGAATGCTGCCCTCGAGTCCGCTCCCGTGTTTGCCATGGAAGTGACGGCTACCGACATGTTCTTCCGTAACGGCATTCTTGCTGGCGACGAAGTTCTAAGGATCTTCGAAGACGGCACGTACGAACGCGTCGAAACGATCTCCACCGCTGTTCCCCAGCGTCACATCAACGAGGACGGCAACCTGGTTGTCAGCGTCTACGCTGGCACGAAGGCAGCCCCCGAAATCGATCTTGACGAGAACAACGACGATTTCCAGATCAAGGGCCTTCGACTTATTCTTCCCGATGGTAGGACGCTCACCCCGGTCGGCTACGACGATTCAGAAGAGTGGCTCCGCATGGGTGACTCCGCCGGCAAGCTCGACTACTACGACGCTGTCTTTGAGATCCCCGAGGACGCCTTCACGGGTCAGCTCCACGCCTGGGATACCACGGCAGTGGAAGACGGCGAGCACGTTATCGAAGCTGTTGAGGGCGAGGACTCCAAGTCCGCGACCGTCAACGTCGACAACACCGGCCCGTCAATCACCGTCACCGGTGTCGACGAGGGAGTTATGCAAGGCGAGTTCACGATCGAAGCCGAAGCAGTTGACTCCGGCATTGGCCTCGACGTTCTCACCGCTTCACTCGATGGTTCCGAGACCACGCTTCCGCACACGACGACCTCGACCAAACTTGAGGCTGGCGAGCACACCCTAACCGTCTCGGCAACGGACCTGCTCGGCAACGCTTCCACGATGACCGTGTCGTTCGAGATCCCCGATGAGGAGCCGACCGCGGCTGGCTTCACCCCGGCCGATGGCACCGAGGTTCCCGTTGGTGATGTCCTGCTGTCCGCAGAGATCACCGACCCGACGAACGACCTTGTTGACGTCACCTTCTACGGTGGCGGCGCACCCGCCCTCGACTCCGAGATCCGCACCTCCTCGGGCACCGTCGTTGACGCTGCCACCACTGAGCGTGCAGAGGCGCAGCCTCTGACCGCTGACGAGGTTGAACAGTTTGGTAGCAAGGATGGACTGTCGAACGAGGTCGCATCGTTCAGCCAGTTCCCCTACCAGCTGTTCGAGGTTGATGTAGCTGACGACATGGTTGCTGGTTCGCAGGTCCGCGTGGCCTGGTCCGGCGAGGCCGACAGCGACGCACAGGTCATCCTGTACGCACAGCGGCCCGATGCGAGCGGCTGGGACGAGATCGATCGTCACATTACCGGTGACGCCACCGAGTCGTTCACGCTGTCCGCTCTGATCGACGCCGAAGAGTACGAGGCGGATGGGTCCGTGACCCTTCTCGTTCAGCACTCCGAGGGCTACGCAGGTCAGGACCTGACAACCCGCGACAGTGCGGTTGTGAAGAACAACGAGGAGGACCGTGACCGGTCCACCTACGACTTCACTCTCGCCTGGGAGTCTGACACGCAGTACTACAACGAGCAGTACTTCGACCACCAGGTCGCAATCCATGACTTCGTGCTTGAACAGCGCGAGAACATGAACATCCAGTACCTGTTCCACACGGGTGACATTGTCGATGACTACGACCAGATGTACCAGTGGGAGCATGCCGATCCGCAGTATGCTCGCCTCGATGAGGCAGGCCTGCCCTACGGCGTTCTCGCAGGTAACCACGATGTGGGACAGAACCTCGAGGACTACTCGATCTACTCGCAGTTCTTCGGTGAAGACCGTTTCGCCGATAACCCGTGGTACGGCGGTTCCTACCGGGACAACCGCGGTCACTACGACCTGTTCTCCGCCGGCGGGATCGACTTCATTGTTGTCTCGATGGGTTGGGGACCGAATGACGAGTCCATTGCCTGGATGAACGAGGTACTGGCGCAACACCCGGACCGCGTTGCTTTCATCAACCTGCACGAGTACATGCTGACCACCGGTGGCCTTGGCCCGATCCCGCAGCAGATCCTCGATGAGGTTGTGGCAACGAACCCGAATGTTCAGGTTGTCATGTCCGGTCACTACCATGACGCTCACACCCGTTACGATTCGTTCGATGATGATGGTGATGGCGTAAACGACCGTACCGTTACGTCGATGCTGTTCGACTACCAGGGTCTGCCGGAGGGCGGCCAGGGCTTCCTGCGCCTCCTCCACTTCGATAACGAGAACCAGGAAGTCAACGTCCGCACATACTCGCCGTCGCTCGACCAGTACAACTCGGACGATGCGTCGCTCGTTGGTCCCCCGGAGGACCCGGACCTGTACCAGGACTTCGTCCTCTCCTACGACCTGCTCGACATCGCTCCTGCCGAGCGCGTCCTCTCAACCGACTCCTTCACCGTCGAGGTCCTCACCGACCACGAAATCGGCACCGTCGAAGACCTGGAAACCCCCGGTACCGCTTCGGTGACGTGGGAAGACCGCGTTGAAGGCGAGCACTACTGGTACGTCCGCACCGTCGACGAGCACGGAGCTGAGAACATCTCCCCCGTTCTCACGTTCACGGCAGTCGAAGAGGACGACACCGATCCCACGGATCCCACTGATCCGACAGATCCGACCGATCCGAAGCCGACCGTTCCCTCCGGCAACGCCTTCCTTCTCATTAATGACTGGTCTTCGACCGGCCACGAGGTTGGTTTCGCTTACGGACAGGTCGGTGACGAAGTCATCGTGGGTGACTGGGACGGTAACGGCACTGACACCCTTGGTGTTCACCGCGGTAAGACGTTCTACCTCAACAACACTCTTGAGGGTGGCGAAGCTGATGTCGAGTTCCGTTACGGACGCGAAGGCGACGAGATTCTCGTTGGCGATTGGGATGGTGACGGCGTCGATACTCTCGGTGTTCGTCGTGGTGACACATTCTTCCTGAAAAACTCCCTCGCGGGCGGTAACGCTGACGAAGAGTTCCACTACGGCCGGGTCGCTGACGAGGTTCTCGTTGGCGACTGGGACGGAAACACCACGGACACAATAACGGTCCGCCGCGGACATACCTACTTCGTCAACAACGTTCTCGTTGACGGTAAGGCAGAGACGGAGTTCCGTTACGGCCGGGACGGGGACGTTGCCCTCGCAGGTGACTTCGACGGCGACGGTTCCGACACGATCGCACTGCGTCGCGGACACACCTACTACATCAACAACGCCCTCGCGGGCGGAGATATTGAAGAGATCCTCAACTACGGCCGCGATTCCGATCGCGCCATCGTTGGTGACTGGGATGGTGACGGGATCGATACCCCCGGCGTTAACCGCGCTAACTAGCAAACTAACGAAAACTGGGAGACCAGTACGTTAGGTAGCTAAGTCAGATGTTCCCCCGAGGCAATCGCCTCGGGGGGAACATTCATTATCAGGCCTTCAGCCCGCTCAGCTCGTTGTTCGACTAGTCGAGCCGCCTGGTGAGCGCCTTCTTCCGCGGCGCAAAGAGACCGGGGATGATGGTGGCGAGCGCGATGATGAGGATGGCAAGGCCGATGATCGGGAGAAACGGGACTTCCAGTGGCTGATTGTCGAGCAGTTGGCCGATGGCTATGGTGAGGATAGATCCCACAATGAAGCCGGGAATAATACCTGCTAGACCGATAATGAGGCCCGTGGCATGGCTGACCTGTCTGCGTAAGCGGGGCTTGCCGCCAAGAGCATCAATCGTGTCGTAGTCGGCCCGGGTTTCCCGTCCCGCCAGCACAACAATGATGATTGCTGTTCCAACAGCCACGAGGATGGAGATGATGGCGGCGGCGAGCGCTGCGATCACGTAGTCCGTATTAACTTCGTTGATGGTCTCGTAGACGATCGCGTTGTTTCCCGCAAAGTCGTAGAGCATGCTACTTGTTTCCAGCATGGTGACGGGCTTTTCGAACACGATGAGCGCACCGATCGGATTGACGATAAGGCCAAGCTCTTCTGCGGCTTCCCAGCTGAAGATCTGGTAAGGACCATCTTCGTCAAGTACCGCTTCAGTGGGAACGGTTATCGTTTCACCTTCAATAACATCAACATTTTCGTATGTCACAACGGTGAAGGTCGCGGAGCCCCCAACGATCCCGTCCGCGTATGCGAGGAGAACGCCTCCCTTGTCGAGCGTGGCCTGGCCAAGTTCCACATCAACATCTCCGGGGAGGAGAGCCAGAATCGTGCCGTCATCAACGATCGGGAATCCACTGTGGAATAGGTTCGGAAGAGCCGGGTTCATGCGGTTACCACCCAGGTAGTTGATGCAGCGCGGATCAGTCTGCGCGTCCTCCTGTACCTGCTCGTACTCTTCTGAGGAGAGCCCCTCCATCGTCTGCCAGTCTTCAAGTGGGCACATGCGATCTTCGGGGATTTGTACTTCAACGTTGGAGTTCCATCCGGTCGCCGCATAGACGGGCGTCCATGATTTAACGGCGCGCTCTTCATCCAGTTCTCTGATTGAGTTCTCGAGGATTGCCAGATCATCACCTCCGGTACCCCAGTCTTGCAGAGCAACCCAGGCGGCACCTCGAGGACCTGCAATGTTCTCTTCAGAGAAGTTTCGGTTCAGCATCGTAAAGAACTGGGAAATAGTGAACACGGCGACAACAGCGACGATCATGACGGCAGCAACACCTGGAGCTGTTCTATGGACGCTCCTCACAGATTCCCTGCCAGCGAGTTTGCCGGGCAGTGACATCTTCCCAACCAGCGCGGAAACAAGCCGAATGCAGATTGGGGCGGTGCCTATCAGGCCAAGGACTATCCCGATCGTGCTGATTGCATACAGGACATCTGAATCCTTCACCGCAATGGCACCGAAGAGAAGGACGATGCCGAGCAGAAGTATGGCGGGACCAATGATCGATCGCCGATATCGCACTGACTTGCCAGACTCCCGACCCGTGAGGACGGCAACAACGTTGATCCGGGAGGCTGTGACCGCGGGGATAACTGCGGCAAGAAGCCCAAGAATCACAGCGAAGACAATGGCGACCGGGTAGTGCCAGGCAACAAGGAAAAGCTGTTCACCCGCATTAGAGTTAAGGGCAAAGCGGAACACCAAGTACCCGATGATGCCGAGAACGGCACCGGCGAATCCAAGGAACGCTCCCTGGAACAGCATGAGCCTGCGGAGCTGCTTCGCGGTAGCACCAAGGGCAGCGAGTTGTCCAAGAGACCGCTCGTTCCTCCGCACCGCCATAGTAAACGGCGGGGAGATCAGCAAAACAACTTCGATCAGACCAATGAGCCCAATCGTCGCGACAGCAATGTAGTTAATCTCGGTGGAGGTCGGTCCGAACCCGCCATCTGTCCATGCATCAACGTCTTCTTGCGGTGGCGGATTATCAAGAACGTGTTTGGATTCGACAACGATTCCAAGCCGGTTGAGTTCCTTCACCTGCTCCCAGGTGACCGGATCTGGTCCGGTAATCGCAAGCTGGGGCATGCCCCAGCCACTCACAGCAAGATCATCAAGGGTGGGGCGCTGTCCCGTACCGTCCTGGCTGATCAGAGTGACGTTCTCGGTGATACCAACAACGGTGACTGGTTCGGGATTGTCGTAGTTGATAATCCTCGACATGTCGTCACCGACATCCACTCCCAGGGACGCTTGATCGCCGCGGGACAGTGCTATCTCGTCAGTGCTTTCCGGTACCCTGCCTTCAATGATGAGGGACTCATTAGCAGCAGCCCACTGCGCTTCCGAGTGGAGAATGTTGTAGTCGCTCGACTTTTGGAGCATGAGGCTCATCGAGTCCTGCCGGATCTCCACCGAGTTATTGGGAGAGATGACGGCGGCAATCATTTCCTCGGCATCCCCATTTTCACGGCCACCATCAAGGTAAGAGGCACCGTTTCCCGCGGGTTCCTGCCTGATCTCACAATCACAGACAGCTAAACCGGAGGCCTGAAGATCCTCGACCTCACTGAAGTGTTCAAGCATCCAGTGGCTGGACTGATTCGAGTAGAGCGAACCAATGACAAGGCCCGCCATGACAGGCAGAGAAATAAGAACCGTGGCAAGAATAGCCCGGACCTTATTGAATCTGAGGTCCCGGAGCGCAAGGCGACGTATTGCTTTCATGTCACGCCTCCGACGTGGAATCGACGATGGCGCCGTCGCGCAGGAACACAACCCGGTCCGCCCATCCCGCGTATCGCGACTCGTGGGTCACAATAATTCCCGTCGCACCGTGATCAACCCGGTCACGCAGCAACATCATGACCTCTTCCGAAGAATTCGAGTCCAGGGCACCCGTCGGCTCATCGGCAAGCAATAGTCTGCCCTCACCAAGGAGAGCGCGAGCAATCGCGGTGCGCTGGGCCTGACCGCGAGAGACCTCGGCCGGGAACCGATCGGCAAGTGACTCAAGGCCAAGCTCCGCCAGCCCCTTGAGTGCCTGTTCCCGGGCAACAGCTTCCTTCACTCCGTCCAGCTCAAGTGGCAGAGACACATTCTCTGCCACGGTCAGGGTGGGGATGAGGTTGTAGTCCTGGAAGACATAGCCGATCTGGGTGCGCCGCACCTCGGCACGATCCGCCACCGACATGGTGACAAGGTTCTGACCGTTCACGATCACGTCACCGCTATCGGGACTGTCCAGGCCCCCTGCCATATTCAACAGCGTGGACTTGCCCGAGCCCGAGGGGCCCATAATCGCGACGAGTTCGCCGCGCTCCAGAGTGAAGTCAACGCGGTCGAGAGCAACGACCTTCTGCGCACCCGAATCGTGGGTTTTCAGAACATCGACAAGCTGCAGGGCGATATCAGTCATCGCTCTTCCTTTCGATAGATGCCGCGCGGGCTATCCTTTCAATGTGATCGAGCCAGCGTGACTCGGAGTCGAGGTCGAAGATCCGCCTCTGAAGAATGAAATAGGAAGCAACATCCGCACTGTCGCCCTTGCGGAGTTCACGCGTTGCTTCCGCAAGCGCCTGCAGTGTCTGCTTCCGCTGCGTCTGAATAATGTCGGAGACATCAACGGCGTCGGAATGGACCGCGGCCAAGACCCTCATAACAAGGTCGTCGCGGTCCCGCGGAGACTTCACCAACGGTGCCCGCCACCACCGAGACAGCTCTTCCTCGCCTGCTTCCGTGATCGCGTAAAGCTCGGCTACTCGACCACCCGTTGTGACCTCACCGGCGGACTGGACAAGCCCGTCCCTGTCCAGTCGGGTAATGGTTTGGGAGACCTGTCCGATGTTCATCGGCCATGCATTCCCCGTCAATTCATCGATCGACTGTTTGAGGGAGTAGGCCCCGGCCGGCTTCTTCTGAAGCAGGACAAGAATGACGTGCTTGACCGACATGAACCCACCTCCACTCAGCAAGAAAACTAATAGTTACTCGGTAACTATAAGACGAGTGTTCCGCACGAGCAAGCCGAAACACGCAACCGATCAAAATTGTCCGAATCGAACAGAAAGTGTTGTTGGTAATGTCCGGGTGATGGTGAAGAGGCAGGAGCAGGGTCCGCCCACTCCATCAATATCCGCCCGCCGTACACTTGGGACATGCTGTTTCGTCGCCGCAAGTCCCAGCCCGCTCCATCTCCTGCACCCATGGTCGATCCGGTTATCGATGCTCAGATTCATTGGCTCGGGTCTCGGGGTCTTGTTCTTCGGCAGGATGTGTCTCGCGAGGATTGGATCGCCGCAGCCGAGGACCCGACGGATCCAATAGCACTCGCAGTCGCGCAGTTGAATGGCGCTTACTGCACGAAGCCGAAACCTTCCGCGACGATCGAGCCGGGTAGTCTCCCGGATATGGTTAATTCCCTGGCCGATGGGCTCGAACTACCGATCGACGAAGCCTTACTTGACGGTGATCAGCTGACGATCAGGTCGGGATCAACCTACGAAAAATACGACGTTTCGGAAGCTGACTCATGCGGGACCCTGGTTGCAGTAGCCAACACGTACGTGGACTCCGCCCATGTCCTGATCCGCAAGAACCAGACGTTCGCGATCGCACATCGCGATATTGCCGAGGAGGTCCGGCAGGTCATGGGAGCCTCAAGGACCGAATAGGGTAACCGCCGCGGTGCCATGACTCAGGGACACCACCATCCGGACGGCTGGTGGTGTGACCAGCATTCATACTGCTTGTGTTCCAAAGCTTCGAGACAAGCCTGGGGTAACCCTGCACGTGGAGAACTCCCCAGTCCTCGCCTCAACCCTTGTTCGGCCACGTTGCGCCTGGCAGGTGACGGCCGTTTTCCGCTCTACAGCAACGGAAAACGCTGGTCGGACGTTCTCTCCATCGCTTGGGGACCCGCGTGAACACCGGGTGAATGGTCTCGTCTCGAGATGGGCAGGGGTCGAAATTTCTCTATTGTGGTCAGTAGTAAACAACGCGTGCTTGGGAGAAAAGAATGTCAATTATTGAGTTCGACCGGGATGCTGCCGGTGTCGTCGCCAATAGGGACTGGACTGATTCGCAGACCTTTACCAATATTGCAGTCGGCGTGGGCGAGCTGGTATGGAAGCCGAACCGCGTCTTTGTTGAGCTTCCAGAGGACACTGTCGGGGGAGCGGGCAAGACCGACAATGGTGGCCGTATCGAGCTCAAGAACGAAGCGAAGTACGCTCTCGAGACCATCCATCTGATCGTCCAGGAGTTCTCAGACGCATGTGGCCTGCTAGGCTCTGGCGTCTCGGAGACCTCCATGAACTTTGATGCTTCAGAGGCGCAGGCAACAGCAGACTTCGACTTCCTGACGAGTGAGGTGGCTAGCTAATGGGCTATTCAAGAAAATCAGGTACCGCCGCACTTCCACTACCGCAAACCTCTCCAAGCCCTGCAGTCAGCGACTTCTCCTCCTCGTTCACAAATGTTGGTGGAGCGATTGGTGAGACACAGGTTGTTGCCATGGGCCCACAAATCGAGTCCTGGCTGGGCCAGGCCGCGAGCGCCTATGCCCACGAGAGTCTCGATATTCAAGCGCAAGCTATTTCTCTGCAGGGAATCCTGTCGGACATCAGCACCCAGGTCTCCAACTATGGTGAGACCTATCAGACGCTTGTTGACACGACGATTCCGGACTATCAGCAGCAGTGGGATGACGCGATCATCACGCATGACGAGAACGTTGAAGCAACAGAAGCCGAGATGGAGATCGCGCGTCAGAACACCCCCGAGGGTGAAACCTTCGATGATTCTTCCTTCCTGGCCGAAATTGAACGTCAGCATGACCTCCTTGAGGAGACTCAAGACGACCTTGCGCTCTACTACAATCAGGCGGTCACAAGCGTTGATGAAGCGGCGGGCTCAACAGCCTCTGCTATCGCTGGCCTGATAGATGGTTTCGTCCCGCGCGGGGAAAACGGTTCGTTGCCTTCCCGCACGGACATCAGCCTCGCCATGTTCGGCGGCAACGACGGACTGCTCGGAGCACAGAGCCAGTGGGAGTCGGCTGTTGAGGACGCTCCCGAGGCCGTCGAACTGCTCAACCAGACTGACGAATACGGTTACCCGACGCCCGAGGCTCTGCAAGAGTTCAATGAGCTTTACGGAGACCGGCTTGCAAACGATCCATACTTCGCAGCGGCCTTCGCGGCAGAGCTACCTCCCCAGCAGGCCCTTGAACTGGCGGCAAAACTTAGTAGCCACACAGCCACCAACATGGGAGTGGAGTACCAGGGCCTTGCCGAGAACTTCCTGACAGATATGGGTGCGGGAATGATGGTGGCCACCGGATCCCGCCCCGTCGGCATCTCCGATGATGCATGGAATGCTTGGCAGCAAGCCAATGGCTCATTCGAGGTCGGAGAGCACGACGATTACGATGCCTGGCTAGGTAGCTACCTTGACGACATGAACGCGGCGGGCGCAATGCACTATACGGAGATGGGAGTGGAAGAGCACGGGCGGCCCGGCTTCCACTTCCTGTCCCAATACATTGGTGCAGCTGCCGAGGAACACGAGAGCCTGGCCCTGTCCGATGCATTCCTTAACGGACACCCCGACTCAAGCGGAAGCTCTGTCGCACACAACATTGTCACTAATGACTACGAAGATTCCTACAACTATCCGGCCATTAACGGGTTTGGATTTGATGGATCATCTGATCCGATCATCAATCTGCTTTCGGCAATGGATGGGAATCCCGAAGCCACCCGAACTTTCCTTGCAAGTGACACGGGCTTTGACTTCGGTAACGAGAACCAGAACATGACAAGCTACCTGGTTAGCCATCGTCCAGTTCCGTGGGGCGAAAACCTCCGTTGGAATGATGGTGGTGCTCAACTTGGCTTGATCATTGACGAAGCAACATCAATGGATGACGCGAGACAGAATCCCGAAACCTTCGAGATCCTCGATGGCTTCCTCGACGGATACACCGATGGTTTGCAGGCCAACCAGAGCGGACTCCTGCAGTCTGAATCGGTCAGTAATTGGTTCACGAATAAAGACGAGAACGGACAGGACCTCTTCGGTTACTACAATCCGGAACTGCGCCACTGGGCGGGTTCAATCCTCGAGGAATACGCATCCGATCTCGCACGTGAAGTGCGCACGCCAACCGGGACTGAGGGCGCCAGTCCCTACACTCAGCGCAGCGGGTATGACGGCTCCGACTACAGCCTCACCCTCTCTCCCGAACTGCGCGATGCGATAACGGACTCCGAAAATGGCTTCTTCCACGACTTGAGTTACGACGAGCCCGCGCCGGACGACCCGAACTGGGCCACGGAGGCACCGAACTCGGCTCTCTCGAAGATCTCTGTTGCTGCCGTTGAGGACATGAGAGCTGAGCTCACCGACGCTCGAATCCGGGACTACAACGGCGAGGATGGACAGCTCGGCCGCTACGAGGATGCTGTCGGTGACTACGGCGCACTCCTTAGCCACATTGAGCTGGCCGACGAAGCGGCCGATGTGTCCAGGGGCCAGACCACCGATCAGCGTAATTCAACGGTACGGAGCGCACTCGACTTCGCAACCGATGTGTTCCCGGTCAGTAGGATCCCCGGCTTCGATGATCTCTCCGACACCGCACAGAATGCGCTCAAGTCCGCAACAAAAAGCGGACAAGAGATGGGTTACGACGAATGGCTCTCCACATCGAACGCTGCGAATGCCGCAGAGGACCACGAGAATGAGACCGAAACAGTGTCGATCGAGCTTTCCGAGCTTGTTCGAGACATCAACATCGATGCGCAAAACATGACCGGACCACAGCCCGAACACATTCAGGAAAGCGATGCTCAACGCGACCCCAACCTTCAGATCCTGACCGAGGATGGATACATTCTCCGATGGGAAGACATGACCGAAGATCAGCGGACCACGTACCGCAATCATGCGCAAGACTTTGTCTTCGGTGACGGCGAGTGGACGGGTAACTCCGTTAACGACATCCCCCAAATCGTGAACGAGGCGTACGACGAGTCTAAGAGAAGCATGCCGTAGCCAATGGCATCCGCACCTGCACAATCAGCGCTGTTGAGCCCTCGGCAACGCAACGTCCGCAGGTAATTCACTGTGGTGATTGAAAAGGAGTGGTGGGGGAAGATGTTCTTCCCCCACCACTCACTCGCTAGCTGCGTACTCGCTCATCGAGTTCGCCGCTCTGAGTCAGCCTCCGAGCACAATGTTGTCGAGCACCTGCGTAGCCTCTGCACTTACCTCATCGGCACCTTCCTCGGATTCCAAATGGATCGTGTACCGAGTCTGGTCCTTCACGACATACCAGGTCTGTACCACACGTGAGGTTCCGCCACTCTTGTAGACCAACCCCGAGGCAGCTTCTCCATCGATTTCACGGTCCGGGAGGGCATTGACCGAAACACCCTGGGTCTGCATATCAAGCAGGAGGTTTTTGCGATGTTCCTCGGCACTCTGCGAGGACGGGATGCCTTCCTGGATGATGAGCCGGCTTCCCTTCCCGTCACCATCGACAAGTTCTTCCGCAAGGATGATGCTCCGGTAGTCGGTTGATCCCCTAGAAATAGGTTCCCAACCATCAATTTGGGTCTTCACTGAAGTGTCGGGCTGGGAAGTGTTCACTGCGGTTCCTTCTGTGTCTTGTGACGGATCGGTCTGCTCTGATCCTTGGCAGGCCGCGAGGGAGAGCGCGAGCCCTCCCGCGACCACTGCCACAACGGTCCTATGGATGAGTGTTTTCACTTCACAAGTCTATCGGCCACGCCCTTAGGGAACAGTGCCAGGGAGGGTATCGCTACCCAGTGTTCACCTAACTTCCAGGCGAGCCCCCGGTTCACCGCAGACTCCTTTCCCTCAGCAGAGGGCTCTATGGGAGAAACTCAACGGTCTTCATGAAATCAATGAGTTCCTGCGGGACAGTTCCGTTGCGTTCACCGTAGACCTCAAATTTGACAGTCTCGCGACCAATGTCCCCGTACCAGAACTGGAACGGACCGACATGGTCGCCGCTGGTCAGCATCCCCTCGTAGCCATGGAATGTAACGCCATCTATTTCTAAGGTCTCGATGTCACCGATCTCCGAAAAGAACTCGATATTCTCCATATCGTCCTCTCGCTGAGCGGAGGCGTATACGGCGGCGCCGCGGGTCCCTCCAAGATTGAAGAGAGCAAGGTGCGCGAACTCGACTCGTTCATTACCCGGCATGAGAGCCTGCGGCTCGGTGCCCTCGGGAATAAGGGCTAAGACATAGACTTCCAAACCCGGTGTATCCGATGTCTGCACCTCCCATCCTTCGGGAACGAAAGCGCGGACGCTACCGTCGACCTCGATGGTCTCGCCTTGCGGCGAAGCCTCGGGCGCCGTCTCCGATGCTGTTGGGTCATCGTCACCACATGCGGCAAGTGGCATAAACAGGAGGGCCGCTACTAGCAGGCACACGCTTCTCTGCGACCTCATCGGTGTGTTCATGACGTTTGATTCCCCCTCCCTCAATCATCGTTCGTCGCTTTGGCACACTGCACAGGTCTTATCTCAGCCATTTTGAGCACTGTTCTTGCCTGACCCCTGTTTCTCGCTACATATCTTCGATCTGTGCGCGTGGCAATCAGATGAGTTCGGGCGGTTCCCAGGCGATCTGAAGCTGTTCGCGGGGCACTTCGCGGGAACGGAACTGGGCACGACCGGGGTTGGCGACCTGGGGCTTGAGCTTGCCGATGATCTGACCATCCTCGGGCGATCCGGGTAGGAGCATGGCGGGGACGGCCAGGTCGTTCATGGTCTGCATGACCGGTTCGAACAGGGCACGCTGTGCACCACCGGAACGCCTTGTCAGGATGATGTGGAGGCCGAGGTCGTGTGCCTGTGCCATGAGCGGCTGGAAAGCCGCCACCGGGTTGCCTGAGGGAGTGTTCACGAGGTCGTAGTCATCGACCAGGATGAATACTTCCTTGCCTTCCCACCACGACCTGTCGCGTAGCTGCTGGGGCGTGACGTTCGGCCCCGGCATGCGGACCTTCAGGTAGTTGGCAAGCCCGCCCAGTTGCTCCATGGCCTGATCGGCGGTCGTGTAGTAGCCACCCACATATCCTTCGGGGAGTTCGCCAAGGAGGGACCTGCGGTAGTCCACGGCGAAGATCTGTGCGGTTTCGGGGTGTAGACGCGGGCAATCTCGGAGGCAATAAGGCGGAGTGTGGCGGTCTTGCCTGAGCCCTGACCACCGTAGAAGTAGAAGTGGTCGTTCTTCCAGAAGTCGATCCCAAACGGTTCGAGCCTGGATTCGTTGATACCGAGGAGAATACGACGGTCGTCCCTGTCGACCATGGCGCGCACGTCCTCGATGGTGATCTCGAGAGGGAGCTCGCGCAACTTCGGGCCGCGTTCGCCCTTCCACGCTTCGTTAACCTTGGAGATCAGGTCACGGACACCCACCGACACGGTGTCCGGCGATTCTTCACCATCGACCCGCGGCAGGGCACCAAGGAAGTGGTGCTTGCCCGGTTCCAGGCCGCGGCCGGGAAGGCGTTCGGGCACGTTCTTGGCGACCTTACGATCGATCTCGGAGTCGAGTGGGTCGCCTAGCCTCAGCTCAAGCCTGGTACCGAACATGTCCTTCACCTGGGTGCGGAAGTTCATCCAGCGCAGTGCAGAGGCCACAACGTGAAGGCCGAAGTTCAGACCGCGCGGCATGAGGTTCTGGAGCTTCGATTCGACCTGGTCGAAGTCGGCTCGGAGGGTTGCCCAGTTGTCGATGAAAAGGAAAATATCGCCATAGCCATCGTCCGCCTCGCCAGCTGCTCTCATGCGCCGGTATGTTTCCATCGAATCAATGCCATTGTCGGCAAAGAACTGTTCGCGATCGTCAATGATCGAAGCAATCTCTGCCACGATTCGGTTGACCCGGTCCGTGTCCTTACGCAGTGCAATGCCTGCCGTGTGGGCGAGGTCCCGGAAGGGCGCAAACGTACCGCCGCCAAAGTCCATGACGTAGAACTGCACTTCTGTCGGGGTGTGAGTGAGGGCAATGCCAGCCATGATGGTTCTCATGAGGGTGGACTTACCCGACTGGGGGCCGCCGACAATCGAGGCGTGGCCACCCGCGCCGGAGAGATCAACAAGAAGGGTGTCACGGCGCTGCTCGTAGGGCCGGTCGACTTCACCAACCGGGATTGTGAACGCACCGGCGCCACGCCATGACTTCGACACGTAGCCCAGGTCCTTATCCGTACCCAGGTCACCCATGAGCCGGTCCAGGGACGCGGGCATGCTGAGCGGGTCGAGCCAAACCTTATGCGCGGCCGGGCCCTGACCTTCCATGCGGTCAACCGCAATGTCGAAGGTGGTGTAGTCCCCTCCCTGCTCATCGACAATCTCGTCCTCGGCAGGATCGAGAACGTCGACTTCTTCGGGTTCCGGCTCTTCGGACTGGGCGAGGAGAACCGGTGCGGCCGTGAAGTTGACGATCGCAACCTCCTTCTTCTCTTCGCGTTCCTCGTGCTCGATGACGGGGGCGGCGGAGACCCTGCGACGGGGCGGTGGGCCGGACACGTAGGAGGCACGGAAGCGCCTCATCGTGGTCTGGTCTTCCTTCAGGTACCCGACGCCGGGGATCGGGGGCAGCTCGTAAGCATCGGCCACGCCGAGGACGGTGCGGGACTCGGCAGCGGAGAAGGTCCGCAGGCCGATCCGGTAGGACAGGTGGGAGTCGAGGCCGCGGAGCCTGGACTCTTCGAGCCGCTGGGAGGACAGGAGAAGGTGAATGGAGAGGGAACGTCCGAGACGGCCGATCGCAACGAACATGTCAATGAAGTCCGGCTTCTCAGCAAGAAGTTCGGAGAACTCGTCGGCAACGATGAGTAGTGCGGGAAGCGGCTCGAGGTCGGTTCGGCCATCCTTGCGGGCCTTCTCGTAGTCCTGGACGTTCTTGAAGTTGCCACCGGCACGTAGCATTTCCTGCCTGCGTGCCATTTCGCCTCGCAGAGCATCTTCCATGCGGTCAACGAGGGTGAGGTCATCGCCGAGGTTCGTGATGATTGCCGAAACGTGCGGCATCCCGCTCATCCCGGCGAAGGTGGCGCCGCCCTTAAAGTCGATCAGAACAAAGTTCAGGTCTTCCGAGGAGTGCGTCATGGCAAGAGCAAGAACGAGGGTACGGAGTACCTCGGACTTACCGGAGCCGGTAGCGCCGATAATGAGGCCGTGTGGCCCCATGCCCTGCTGGGCCGATTCCTTGAAGTCCAGGTAGACGGTCTTGCCTTCGGGTGTCAGGCCAATCGGGACGCGCAACTTGTCCCTGTTGAGCCTGGGCCGCCACGTCTGGGTCACATCGAGGTCGCGCACATCGCCGATCCCGAGAAGATCAACGAGCTCTGCGGATGCCTCGGTCGTAGCATCCTGGTCCTCACCGGAGGAGTCTTCGCCCGGACCCGCCATCATCGGACTGGTCAACCTGCGAGCAACCGCTTCGGCTTCTTCAATGCTGATCGAATCGGCTTCACCCGCGATCGGTTCAAAACCAACCTGGAGGAGAGTAAGCCTGCCGTTGCGGAGCGTGAGACGGATCGTTGACGGATCGGTGAGAGCATCCCAGGACTCGGGGAGGTCAATAACGGTGACGCCAAGAACCCCGTCGGGGGTGATGATCGGATGGTCGATCGGAATCCGCACACCATCGTTAACGATCACGAGGTGCGGCAGTTCCGTACCCCCTCATCCGGCGAAAACCGGGGACGGTCGGAGATTCCATCCGGAAGGAGGTCGACAAGGCTGTCAGCGGAGGTGTGAACCATTCGTGCGGGGCCCACAGCATCGCGGATTCGTTCGGACTGGACGTGAGGAAGCCACTTCACCCAGTCCCAGTCAGACATGTTCTCGTCCTTGGAAAGAACCGCGATCTTCAGGTGATCCTCGGACAGGAACGAGGCAAGGTGAACAACCATGGCGCGGGCCAAGCCGCGAACATCCTTTACGCGCCCGGTCAGCTGAACCGTTGAAACGGAAGCAAGGTTGACACCAAGGGGCAGGCTTTCCAGGGTCTCATATGAGGCCATGAATCGAGCCCTCGCCGATTCTGCAACCGGATCAGTTTCGGCCAGCGAGCTTTCCTCTTCTACGGCCAGCTCGGTTGCAAATGGCTGATCGGCGGAACCGATCCGGCACAGGAGAAACTCATCGTCGGTGGTTTCGCGTTCTGCGATTCTTGACCCCTCGTCGAGGATAAGCGGCAGGTCGGCGGGGTGCGGGAGGAACCACTGCGTGAATTCCCGCTGCATGTCTTCCGCCTTGCGGGCATTCTTGCGCAGGGTCGCGATATACGTGAGGTATTCCCGCCGGGATCCCGTTACCGCGTCGCGGTGCTGGACCCGGTTTCGGTAAATGTTGAGACCGGCTACGCCCACCATGGCAACCATGAAGGCGCCCGACATGAGCAACATTTGAGGTGATCTGTTTGATGACAGTGCCATCACCGCCATCATGCCCATGGAACCGAACATTGGGAGGATCATGGCGAGAGTGCCCGTGATTCCCTCTGAGCGAACAACGTTTGGCGGGGTCTTGACGGTGACCGTCTCCTGAGGCGGAGGGCTCGGGCGCTGTCGTTTGGTGCGGGCCATATGCTTCCTCTCGTTGTCCATACCGGACACCGAAATGCTCGGTCATGTTCTGCAACGGTCAGGTTCTTACGTCATACTAGTGCTTGTCCAACGGCCGTGCGGTTCGAGAACGATGACGCAAGGAGAGGTGATGGCTACAGCAGACGTCATAGTCCCTGAAACCTCCCTCGTCACTCTCATCGTCGACCGGGGAGGGAAGCGCGAAGATCTTGCTTTCCCCGCGGGAATCACCCTCAAAGAGGCTCTAACCGCCGTCGGTATTGGGCAGCTCAGCCCAGCGACGATCGATGGTCGAATTATGAGACCGGAGGCTGTTCTCGGCCGAGACATTGTTTCCGGAACCCTCGTTCTTCTGAGAGACAAGGGCTGGGAAACCGGTTCCGAGATCACCAGGATTGATCATTCCGCGGAAGTGCGGGCAACCACCCTGTCGATCACCATCTCGACCCTCGCCATCCTCCTCGGCCTCCTCGCGGGGCGGTAGGGCTGACCATCAAGGGGGCTGGAGAATCGGCCGCCCACCTCGTTCCCGGGCCCTGGGTCTACTTCGCTCTCATTGGCGTCCTCGTGCTCTTTGCGCTCCTGCTGGCGTGCCGGGATCCGTACGGTAAACCCCTCCTTGAAGTCGGCGGCCCGGTGGCCCTGATCTTTGGAGCATCTTCCCTTCTTTCTTTTGCTAATCCCGGTGATCACACGCACCAGGTTCTGATTGCCACCATGCTGGGCACGAGCATGGTGTCCCTCGTGCGCTGGGTGTACTGCGGCCGATATCGGCCGGACACCGGCAATGTGTGCATCGACGCCGCTCTCCTCACTCTCGCGGTCGCGCTCCTCGATATTGGCGTCATGTCAGCGGGGCTCCCCATCGAGTTCACGGCGGCCGTTGTTTTTGGGCTCTGTCCCCCGCTGCTTGCGGCCATGTCCGGCTTCTCCATCCGCGTCTCCTCCGATGTTCTTCTCGACTCCGAGTCCGTCATCCGCGAGGCGCCCGCGGTGCGTAGCGCCTCGGTTGATGAAGAAGCAGCACGGCCCGATGTCGGGAAACTCATGGCAATCTCCTCGGCCCGCAACTCCTTCTGGGTGACGGCCACGTGCCTCGGTCTTGTCGTCACCACGCCTGCCATGGCAAACCTCCTCGCTGTTGAGGGGTGGCGGGGAACCGTCGCGTTCCTGGCTTTCCTTGCCGCTGTTGCCGCCTGTCTCCTCGTTCCTCGTAGCTCCTCAAGCCGGCTTGTCCGGATCCTCCCCCGGGTCTCCGCCGCAACCATTCTCGCTATCGTCATCTGGTCGGGAACGCTCCCCTTCACTCCTCTCAAGCTCGCCATTGGTCTTGCCCTGATCGGCCTGCTGTTCCTCGGTGCCAGTCTCCTTGTGCGGCAGGGACGCCCCTTCTATGGCTTCTCCCGAATCGGCGATATTCTGCAGACGCTTTCCGTCTCTACGTCCCTGCCGTTAACCCTTGCAGCTATCGGTGTCATTTCCCTTGTCCGAACCGGAGGTTTGGGCTGATGTCTCCCACGAGGTTGGATCATGAATCAATCAGGTGACCGCAACTCCCGACGCCAACAGCGCAGGGAGCAAAGGGCCCGCCAGGAGCGTCAGCAGCAGGGTCAGTTCCCGCCCCAGCACGGCCAGCCCCCGCAAGGCCCGGGCCGCGGGCAGGCACCGAACCAGGGCCGAGCACCCCAGCAGGGGCAGTTCCAGGGCCAAGCACCGGGCCAGGGTCCGCATGGGCCGGGCTACGGCAATCAGCCCTATCAGCAGGGACCCGGGCCTCAGCAGGGCGGCCCTCAGCGGGCACCTCAGCAAGGCGGGCCTTCTCAGGGTGGTCCGCAGCAGGGCCAGCCGACGGGTGGGCCCGAGAGCGGCTACCAGGTCCGTCATCACGGAGCTTCGGCAACAACGGCTTTCAGTCGTCCACCCCAGCAGTACGCGGCTCCGCCGGCACAGGGTGGGCCCGCGTCCCGCAGCGCGCCCGAGACCGCGCTGAGCGCCCCCGATGTTGCCCATAGCGCACCGGAGGCGTCAAACGCTCCCACGGTTATTGGCACCCGTGTTGCATCAACCATCGGGGACGATCCGCAGGCATTCCTCCGGGTGACCG
The DNA here is from genome assembly GCF_003971195.1 of Flaviflexus ciconiae. Lineage (NCBI taxonomy): Bacteria > Bacillati > Actinomycetota > Actinomycetes > Actinomycetales > Actinomycetaceae > Flaviflexus > Flaviflexus ciconiae. The sequence continues at coordinate 2,031,166 of NZ_CP034593.1, forward strand.
TCATTCACGAGGACCGCAAGGGCGATCTGCTGCTTCCTGGCAATATTCCACTTGCGGAAATCCTGCCGTCACTCGTTCGTAAGTTCACGTCTCTCACGCCACGGGGAGCCACCCGCGGTTTCATTCTTCTTGGTGTTGATGGCAAGCCGCTAAAGCCGGGAATGTCGCTCTTTGACCAGGAAGTGAAAGACGGAACGGTCCTCTCCCTGGCATCGCGCGTCACCGAGAGAGACAAGAAGTACGACGACATTGTTGAGGCCGTGGCCGATGCTGCGGAGTCCCTCAACAAGCCGTGGACTCCGGCCAACACGGCCACCACGGCTGTCGCCGCCACCGTTGTTCTTGTTCTCGCCGCACTCTTCCTGCTGATCAGCCTGCGCCCCGAGGTTGGCACAACCGTGCCAATCATGACCGGGGTGCTCTCTGTTCTCCTGCTTGGCCTGTCGTGGGTTCTGCAACGCATGGGGAGGTCCTGGCACGCGGTAACGATCGCCATCCTGTCCTCCGTCGCCGCGGGTGCCACCGGACTAACCGTGAGTCTCGATCCACTCACCGAGCTACCGTCGGTGTTTGGCGGTCTTGCCATGGTCCTCATGGCGGGGTTGGCCCTGCCGCTTCTGAAACAGTGGCGGGAGATCCTGGCGATCCCCATGATTGTGGGCGCCACGATCGCTATCATCGGCGGGCTCTATATTGCCTTCGACGTCGCGATCCCCAATGTTGCGGTCACCATCGCCGGTCTCATCGGCGTTGCAATCCTTGCCGTTCCACAGCTGTCGCTGCGGATCTCGGGACTGGACCGCGAGCGCGAGAAGGTTGATGGGAAGGAAGCAAAGAAGCTCTACACGCGCGGGCACCGGCTCATGCTGGCCTTCTGGGTGTCCGTATCGATTCTTCTTCTCATCGTGGTTCTCCCGGCAGTTCAGACCGGCCCGTACGGCATCGCCGTCATCGGTCTCGACATTCTCCTACTCGTCATGGCCTCAAGAAGGTCCTACGCGAAGGTTGATGTTGGAATCCAGTACAGCGGGGCGCTCCTCGCCTTCGTTGGTGCTTCCGCGGCGGTGATGGCGACCTATCCGGATAGGTGGCCGTGGGTTGTCGTTGCCCTGCTCCTCGTCATGGTTGCTACCACTGCCTTTGGTCTCGTTCTGGGTCGCACCTGGACGTGGACGCGGCGGGTTGCCGACATTGTCGAGCTACTCGCGATTATCCTCATCATTCCCGCAACCGTTCTCGCTTTGAAGCTCTGGTAGGCCATGGCATCGACGAAAGACATTCTTAACGCCCAACGCTTCAACCGGGCGCGGCTAATGACGGCCTTCCAGTCGGGCATGCCAGAGGGCAGGGAGCTCACACCAACCCGCCCCTGGGGCGGGTTGATCGGCGGCATTATCCTCACGATCCTGCTCTTTGGTGTGGCCTGGGTGTCGACCCTGTTCGCACCGTCCCTGCCCGCCAACTGGGAACACGGCTCCCTCATCACCGACGAGAACACGGGTGCCCGGTACGTATCGATCGAAGGTACCCTGCATCCGGTCAATAACGCCTCGTCGGCACATCTCATGTTCCCGGGAAATCTCAAGATCGTATCCGCCGGCTCCGAAGCGCTGACCGAAGCAAGCATCGGGCCCGAGGTTGGGATTGCGGGGGCACCCGATCAGTTACCGACTCCAGAGTCGGTTGCCGACCCGACGCTCTTGACCTGTACGGCAACGGGCGGCGGCCCGTGGACGGGCGTGAATACTGGCGCCTGGGAGGAGCCCGAGGATCGTGCCGTCCACGTCATCGTCGACGGTCAGAGCTACCTGGTGGCGGGCGGCTACCGGTACCCGATTGGCGATGATGTTCATTCGCCCGAGCAGATCCTTACGGCTCTTGGCCAGCAGGTTGAGGCTCCCATGCAGGCGAATGCGACGTGGCTGAATGTGTTCCCGCAGGGTGAACCGCTCGTGTCGCTCACGATTCCCGGTCTCGGGGAACCCGCCGGCAGCATGACCGGCGTTGGTGACGACGTGGCGGTGGGAACTCTTCTCGAGGTTTCGGATACTGCGAATGAGGGAACGATCTATGTCGTTCACCAGGGTGGTCAGATCGAACGCATGACTCCCGTCATGATCCAGCTTTATGCCATCGGTGACGGCGCGATCTACTCCGATCCCCTACCGATCACGTCCCAGGAGCTATCGCAGCTTGAACTCATTGACGGCAGCACCCGAGGAACGTGGCCCGAGGAGATCCGAGGCATGCTCGAAGAGGGCGAAACCCCCTGCGCATACCTTGATACCGAGTCGGCTCAGGGCCAGGTCCGCTTCGTAGTCGGCAACGATATCCCGTCCACATCGGCGATGATGGTTGACGTTGCTCCCCAGTCGGGTGCAATCATCCGGACCCGCGCCGATTCTTCTCTCGGCTACACCCACCTCATTGACGAGTCCGGCACCATGTTCACTGTCAACCCTGCCGCCGACACTCTGGCCGCGCTGGGACTCAGTGAAGCTGACGACCTGACTGTGGGCCCCGAGTGGCGGGACCTGTTCTATGCTGGACCAAGCCTGTCTACGACGCAGGCGTGGGCGACCGTCCCCGAGGAATCGCGGGGCGAACAGTGAGTTTCCGTGCCGGTCGCAGGGGAGCCGCCGCGGCGGCTCTCCTTGCCGTGTCGTTGTCGTGGCCAGTTTCTGCCGTGGCAACAACCGAGGATGAGACTCCGGCTGCGCCAGAGCGATGGACGTCATTCAACGATATTGCGTGTCCCCCACAAAGCCCGGACGATGAGGAGCCGCCGGAGGGCCGGCTATCCTCCTATGTTCTTGGCCTGCCTTCTGCCCACGAACTATCGACCGGTGAGGGCGTTCGGATTGGGCTTCTCGACTCCGGCATCAACACCTCCCACGTGACGCTCGAGAACGCAAATATCGACGAGGGCGTGGACCTAACGGATTCCGACGATGCGACGGATGATGAATTCGGTTCGGGAACTACGTATGCCTCCTTCCTGGTAGGAAGTAGCGACGGCCAGTACCCGGTGCGCGGCGTCGCCCCCGAAGCGACATTGGTGCCGATCAAGATCATTGATCAAGTCCCAGAGAACATGTCCCAGCAGTATGTGGCGGACATGGCAGACAGACTCACCGAAGGGATCAACTGGGCGGTCGACAACGACATCGATATTGCCGTCACCGCACTTGCCCTTCCCACGGGCTCCCCCGAACTTGAAGAAGCAGTAAGGGAAGCAGAGGAGGCAGGTGTTCTCATCATTGCACCCGGTGGTGAACTAACAAGAAACGAAGATGAAGACGAGGCTTCACTGAGGTTCCCGGCGGCCTACGAGTCGGTCCTGTCCGTCACGGCCGTTACCTCGGCCGGTGGCTCCGTGCAGGGCATGCTTGGTGCCGACACGATCGACATTGCAGCCCCCGGACAGAACATCCCCGGCGCGAGCAACGCCTCCTCCTCGGCAACCTGCGTGGTTGGTAAGGCCTACCCGTCCTCCCTCAACGCTTCGATCAACGCTGCAGGCGTAGCCGCCCTCGTGATCTCGGCACATCCCGATGAAACACCCGCACAGATCGCCCACAGGCTGGAGACAACGGCAATTCGGCCGGGAGCCGACCGCAGGACTTCTTCCACGTCTTGGGGCATCATCAACCCCTCGGGTGCCATTGCCTTTATTGACGATGGCACGGCCCACGGCCCCGTCTCCCCCGCGCACGGCGAACAGCCCGAACCGGAGTTCATTGGCCGTGAGCCCATTGCCGTGGAACCCGATCCGCAACGCATGACGAAACCAATGACGTGGATTGGTCTAGCCGGTGGCGGAGCCCTTGCCCTCGCCCTGCTCCTCGGAGCGGCCGGGCTGTGGCGCGGGAGGAACGACTCCTCCGACAACGAAAAGTAGTGCCTCATAGCGGTGAGGTAGCCCTTCTTCATCGACAATCGTTACTCTGCAGAACGCTACGAAACGGCTCTCGGAAGGCCCGTACTCGATTTGTGCCGGTGGGGGCTGGGAGCGATCCAAACGCTCCCACCGTATCGCTCCAGAAAAACTCCCTGCAGAGTAGTGTTTTGGGTAACACCTCTCGGAAGGAAGTCCCATGAACACATTTGATGTCGCTGTCATTGGCTGGGGCAAGGGCGGTAAAACAATCGCGGGAACTCTTGCTCGCGCCGGGAAACGGGTCGCGATCATTGAACAGTCCGCGGAAATGTATGGCGGGGCCTGCATCAACGTCGCCTGCATCCCCACCAAGGCCCTAATTCATTCCGCCCAATCCCGGCCCGAGAAAGACTACGATCCCGAATACTTTGCTCGCGCTGTCGACAGCCGCAATAAGCTGACGGGAAAGATGAGGGACGTGAACTATGCGATGTTGGCGGACCTCGGCAACGTTGTCGTTATCGATGGCGTAGCTCGCTTCACGGGTCCCAAGACACTCGTCGTCGAAGCGGGGGAAGACAGCCTTGAGCTCAGCGCCGAGACAATCCTGATCAACACGGGTTCCGTTCCGGTAATTCCAGATATCGAAGGCGCCGAATTTGGTGGACGTATCCACACGTCTATCACCCTGCAACAGGCTCCCCTGCCCGAGCACCTGGTCATTGTTGGTGGCGGTTACATCGGTATCGAGTTCGCCTCGATGTTCTCCCAGTTCGGTTCCCAGGTCACCGTCATCGACAAGAACCCGCGCCCCCTGCACCGCGAGGACCACGATGTTTCACAGGTCGTCTCCGGGCTCCTCGACGGGGTTCGTTTCATCACCGACGCCACGGTTATCAGAATCTCCCAAACCCAGGACTGCGCGGCGATCCAGTATGTGTGGAACGAACAGGAGCAGACGGTACGCGGGGACGCTGTTCTCATTGCCCTCGGTCGCAGGCCGGCCACGGATTCGCTCGATCTTGCCACGGCAGGAATCAAGACCACAAAGAACGGCGCGGTCGAAGTCAACGAATATCTCGAATCCTCGGTTCCCGGGGTTTATGCGCTCGGCGATGTTAACGGTGGCCCTCAGTTCACCTATATTTCCCTCGACGACTCCAGGATCGTGACGGACCGTATTCTCGGCGATGGTCTGCGTTCAAGAAACGACCGGCAGGCCATCCCCTCCACGATCTTCACCACCCCACCGTTCGCCAAGGTGGGCCTCACCGAAGCCGAGGCGGAGAAAGCCGGCTACAGCATCAAGGTCGCATCCAAGAATGTTGCCGATATCAAGGCCATGCCGAAACCCAAGATCGTTGGCGACCCTCGCGGAATGATCAAGGTGATCGTGGATGCCGATTCGGACCTCATCCTGGGGGCCGCGCTGATCCATATCGACGCTCAGGAAGTCATCAATCTTGTTGCCCTTGCTATGAGGCACAAGATCACGGCCTCCGAGCTGCGGGACACGATCTATATTCACCCGTCCTCCACGGAGGCCCTCAACGAGGTGCTTGGCACGATCTGATCAACAGCGAACGAGCAGGGGTGGCTTCAGTCGGTTGAAGCCACCCCTGACTTAGCCCTGTGGTTGCTCACGTGCCCGCACGGCTCCGGGGACTCGTGACGACCGTGACTGGAACTACTGTGCAGGTGCAAAGACGATGCCGTCCCTGATGTCATTCATTTCGTCAGGAATCTGCTCCGTTCCAGCGGAATAGACGTAGATGCCGAGGACTGATTCTCCAACATCACCGAACCAGTACTGGACCCGGGACTGCCCGGAGGACATCGTTGCAACAGCCTCAAGACCATGAAACTCGGAGCCATCAATGTCGACCGGATCGAGCTGGGTGACTTCGGAAAAATCCTCATCCGTCGCATATGTTTCAAACATGAGGTCGTAGACACCTTGGGCATCAATTCCCAGGTTCTGGTCCGTGACCACGATCGTGCGGAAGTCATCACCTACGATATCTCCAGCTTCCAACGTCACGAGGTCATAATCGGTGAAGGCCTCTTCAACACCAAAGGCCTCCCAGCCGTCGGGCACATCAACCTCGATTGTCATGTCGCCCGGCATGGTCGGAGCCGAGAAGGACGCTGGACCAGTGACGCGGGCCCCGCCTTCTCCCTGGTCTTGCTCTTCAGAGCCAGTGGACACGTCATCCTCATCCGGTATCGCATTCTCACCAGATCGATCGCCGCCATCGGAGCCCGCACCCTCCGAATCGGGCCCATCCCCACCCGTGCCGTCTGTATCGCGTCCGCCCGAATCTGTGCCGTCTGTATCGTTATCCGAGTTATCGCCGGGGTGGGCTGACTCGTCCGTGGTCTCCGAACCGGTTGTCGTATCGTCACCGGTTGTCTCCGAATCGGTCGGATCGTCGGATCCGCAGGCCCCAAGGAGGCCCGCACATAGCAGTGCGGTCGTGATAGCCACTCGTGTTCTTGCCATATCTTCTTTCCTCAGTGCCGCCGTGCCCGGCCGCAGCTTCCTTGACGAGGTCCTGCCAAGTTGTTGAGCTGGGAACAGTTGGGCGGGGCGCAGATACTCTCCGCACCCCGCCCAGCCCATTCTGATCAGTCGAAATCGGGTTCGCGATGTCCGGCTTCAATAAAGGTTACTGTCGTGTCATCGGTCAGCTCGGTTGCTACGAAGGTTTCGAAACCTGCCTGTGCAGACTTGTCCTTCTTCGAGTTACCGCGAGCCGACACTGGGCGTCCCATCATGCCACGACCATGAGCTGCACCACGGCCGGTGGCCTGCTGCCTGGGGGCGGTCACTCCGCTGCGGGAACCTGCTCCCTTAGCAGCTCCAGCTCCGCGTGCTCCAGCGGTGCCCTTGGCCTGTGCCGGGCGTCCGGCGCCGGTTGCACCGCGAGCTGCCGAGCCGCGTGCCGCGGGTGCTCCACCGCGTGCGGATGCTGTTCCCCGTGCGGGAGCCGCTCCGCGTGCAGCAGCGGAACGAGAGGATGCTCCCGAACCACCCCTGGCGGGGGCTCCTGCCCCTGCCCTCGGGGATGCTCCACGAGCGGGTGTACCAGCTCGCGTTGCCGCGCCCTGCCCCGAACGGGGCGCAAGGCCACCGCGCGACGTGGGGGACGCAGCTCGGGTGGTAGCTCCGGACCTGCCGGAGGCGCGTGCGGGAGCTCCCGCACCCCGAGGAGTTGCTCCACGTGCCGGGGCGCCCGCGGAGCGTGCGGTTGCTCCACCACGCGTGTTGGCTTTCATGGCACCCTGCGCGCGAGAAACGGCCTTCGCCATGGCGGGGAGGGCCGCTGCTCCGGCTGCTGCCTTGGCTACGCCAAAGCCGTCGTGCTGGGAAGCATCGAAGGGTGCGGTGGTCGCGGTGAACGCCTTGCCCGGGGTTGCCACCGGTGCAGGAGTGTTCGTTACCTCGAAGCCATTCTCAATGGGCTGCGAGACATGCTCGCCAACGGCACCGGTGTTCGCGGTTGCGTCGGCGGGCTGGAAGCCGGGATTGGTTGACGCTACCGGCGTGACCGGGCTATTGGTGAGCGAGGCGCGTGATCCGGCGCTTGCCGGGTTGTTGCTGAGCTCCGCTGCCTGCGGCATCCAGTTCGTTGCCGACTGGGAGGGCCGGATTGCGGGGCCGGAGCTGGCACCGGGCGAAACGGAGCTGGTGCGTTGCAGGCTGGCCTGGGATCCACCGCCCTGCGAAACGGGTGCGGTTTCTGGGAAGACGGCCGGCAACTGACCAATTGCCTGGGAGGTCCGTGCCGCCAGGGCACTGAGAGCGCCCTGCGCCTCAATGTCGAGACGCATGTAGAGCTGTTCGCCCTGCATAACCGTTTTCGGGTCCTCGCTCTGCATCATCGTTTCCGCGTCGATAACGCGCGGCTGAATGGATTTGGAGCGTTCCCCAGCGGTATCGCCACCGCTGGTCGCCGTGTTACGCGCGTCGGCTAGCTGGTTAACGTTTTCGCTACGTTCGCGAATCTGATCGACAAGATTGGTAATGGACTCGTCGATTGCTCGCGCGGCATTTCCTTCAATCCCCATGTTGCCGATCAGGCCTGTGAGCCTATCGGCAATGTCGGAGAGTTCGCGTTTCACGGAACGGTACTCTGCCGTGCGCCCGTAAACGCTTCCCGGGCTGAATGATTCAGCGCGGGCAATATTCTCAATGGCACCCAAGGTGTGTTCCTCCTAGACCATTGTGTAGGTGAGTCCGCCACCGCCAGTGGGCGGGGTAACAATGTCACCGATTGAATCGACCGAGTCATCAAGGTCTTCAAGTTCGGATGCGATGCTGGCCATGTCGGATGCGGACACCTCATCCGAGTTCGCCATGCCATCAAAGGTGGCCCGCAGGTCAATCGCAAGGTGTTCAAACGAGCCCTTAATCCCGTTAAAGGCCGTCACAAGGTCGGCTATCACGGCATTCTGCGGCCCCTCAAACTGGTTAAGTTCGCCAAGGGAAGTCCAGTAGTCACTGATGACTGTTTGCAGGTCGGACTGGGCCTTGCTGAAGTCATCGGTGATGTCCGTTAGTTCGTTCAGCTGGGCCAGGAAAACTTCCGGGTCTAGTTTCACCGAATTCATGGTTGTCCTTTCACGGAACGGTGATGGTGGCCACGCGAGAGTGAGGTGCACCGCGACGCGTCGTCACGGTGCACCTCTAGCGGTTTAGGCGCGGAAGCGGTTAGCTCCGGTGATGTCAGCCTGGTTCATGTTCTGGGCCGAGTTACCAACCTGGTTGGAGCCCTGGACGAACATGGAGTTGAGCTCAGCGGACTGGTTGTTCCACTTGAACTGGGCTGCGTAGTAGGCGGTCGATGAATCACCAACGAAGCGCTCAATGAGCGGGCCGACCTGGCCTTCGAGGACCTCAAGGATGTCGTCAATGTTTGTCGCACCCTTGTTCATGTCCTCCTGGCCGGTGAGGAGCTGGTCGAGGTTGTACCGAATGTTCTTCATAGTGTTACTCCTTCGTGGATGAGGTCGTCTTATTCGATGGTTGCTGTCAGGCCACGGAAGGCCGAGCCGGAGTCGAAGTCCGTGCTCTGGAAGTCAGCACTGGTCGCACCGAGGCTTGCTTCAAACTCATCGAGAGTCGCCATGAGAGCAGCAAAGCGCGTGTCCCATGCGCCGCGGAAGTTGTTGAAGGAATCGGAACCTTCACCCTGCCACTGCGGACGCCAGCTATCGATCTGGCCGCCGATGCGGGTGTTTTCGGTCTGAAGGTCGGTCCTCGCAGTGCCAATGAAGTTCTTGATGGCGATAATCGCGCCGTCTTCGTCCTGGATCTGGTTGGGGGTTGCCATGGTCACAGTCCTTTCGGGTAGTTTCTCGTGACTTGCCACCGAGGTGGTGACCCTTGGGGGCCTGGTGACAACTCTTGCACAGCGTCCGGATCATCGCACCAGTTAAAAATGACTTGTTCACGTTCTATTCACCTTCCACTTGACGCAATCCGCTATCCTCGTACCGGCACAAGATGTGAACATAAGTAGTTGCAGTCCAGCGTCTCGGACCGCCCCTGCGACGGTCCAAAAAGTCCGCTCGAGAAGCTATCGAAAACCCTTTGGGAGAAGGCAGAATGACAAGCAGAAAAGCCCGGATTAGCGGGGTTTCCCTCGCCGCCATCACCATGGCCTTGGCACCCCTCCCCGCCTTCGCGGCGGTGAACCAGACCCCCTCCGACGAGGCGGTCATCGATGCCGTGATCGAGCTCGGTGAGTCCGGCCAAGCAACCCTCTCAGCGATGGAAAACGGGGTAAAAACGGACACGGAAACTGGGGAGTCCACCCCAGCCGATGTGGAGCCCACAGAGGACGAATCGGAGCCCACGGCTCTCGCCACCACCACGGACGAACCCACCGACGAGCCGAGCCCCTCCGACCCCGAACCGGATCCGGTCGACCCCGACCCCACGGACCCGACGGAGCCCGAACCCACCGAAGATCCCACGGAGGATCCGGAGCCGGACCCGATCGACCCCACGGACGAGCCCACTGAAGAGCCTGCGCCAACCGATCCTCCGACCGGCCCTACTGATCCGACGGATCCGCCGACCGAACCGGTTGATCCCACCGATCCCCCAACCGACGAGCCGGGCCCCACTGATCCGCCGACCGATGAGCCCGGTCCCACGGACCCGCCCGTCGATCCGACCGATCCCCCGACCGAGGAACCGGAGCCCACTGAACCTCCGACCGAGGAACCGGAGCCCACTGAACCTCCGACAGACGAACCCGAGCCCACGGACCCACCCACCGAGGAACCCGAGCCGACCGACCCACCCACGGAAGGACCGGAACCCACTGAGCCGCCGGTTGACCCCACGGAACCGACCGACCCCGACCCGGTCGACCCGGACCCCGTAGATCCTCCCGAAGAGGACGAACCAGGTGAAGACGCCAGCTGGCGCGAACGTATCGAAAACGTCTGGGACAACTACAACAGGCGCAACGAGGGCTACGGCGTTAACTCGATCATTCCCCGCCAGGCCGTGAACGCGCCTGTTGCCCACGAGGAGGAAGAGCCCGAGGAGTTGCCATTCACTGGCGGATCGGTTGAATACCAGGCCGCCCTTGCTGCTGGCCTGATCGTTGCCGGTGCCGGATCGATCTACGTGTCCCGCAAGAAGGGCAAGCACGCCAAGTAAATTCGTGCACCTCACATGCATTACACCTATTTTGATCCGCGAACGTGGGACGATAACAGCATGGGTGTTGCATTAGGTATTGATGTCGGCGGGACAAAGATCGCCGCCGGAGTCGTCGATGACGGTGGTCAAATCATTGCACGCGTTCGTCGCCCCTCGCGGGCGGCGGACGCGTCGTCCATTGTCGCCAGCATCCTTGAGGTTGCACAGGAGCTAACAGAGGAACACCGTCCCTCCGCCATCGGTGTTGGCGCCGCGGGATTCATTGACGCTACTCGCCGCACCGTTGTGTTTGCTCCCAACATTGCGTGGCGCGACGAGCCCCTGGCTGACAAACTCGAGGAAGCAACCGGCCTTCCGACCGTGGTAGAAAACGACGCTAACGCAGCCGCCTGGGGAGAGTTCCAGTTCGGGGTAGCAACCGATGCTTCGTCGATAGTTTTCATTACTCTTGGAACCGGAATCGGTGGCGGGATCATCATGAACGGCAAGCTACTCACCGGAGGCCAGGGATATGCCGGGGAGATCGGTCATCTCAATGTTGTGCCGGGTGGCAAGAGATGTGGGTGCGGGCTCCTGGGATGTTGGGAGCAGTACGGTTCAGGAACAGCTCTTGTCCGGCTTGCGAAGGAATCAGCCGAACTCAACCCCGCTATGGCACGAACCCTCCTGGGCCTCGTCGATGGGGACGCCACTCAGATCACGGGCTACACCGTCACCCAGGCCGCGCAGCTCCAATGCCAAGCCGCCCTCGGCGCCATCGACTCCATGGCAGGGTATACGGCGCAGGCACTATCTGACCTTTCGTTGATCCTCGATCCCGAAATGTTTGTCCTCGCGGGCGGAGTGTCCGAAGCCGGTGACGTTGTCCGAAACCCCATCACCAAAGCCTTCCGTTCCTACACGGCAGCAAGCGGGCGCGAGTCAACCATCCCGATCGTGACCGCCACTCTCGGCAACGACGCAGGCATCATCGGCGCAGCCGACCTGTCGCGAGTCAAGGCATCAGGTTCCTGACAGGTCGGTTCAGGCAGTCCCTACCGGGCTAAGCGTGCTCGCTGACAGAGGGGCGCTCGCTCCCTCGTTGCCACGGGCAATTAGCGCCGACACTGGGCCGGTGCGGACTGGCGGCGCTAGCGGCTGATGCTAGCGGCCGGTGATTTCGTAGGTATCAATCCCGCCATCGTGGCCCTCCATGAACCGGTCGATCTCCTCCTTGCTCGCGGTGAGCTTCGGGTCATTCTTGAGGTAGTGCCTGGTTTCACGGGCGATAAGGCCCGACAGAACGATGAGCCCGACAAGGTTGGGCAGTGCCATGAGACCATTCATGACGTCCGCAAAGCTCCAGACGAGCGACAGGGAGGTCGTGGCACCAACGTAGACCACGAGGCAGAAGATAATGCGGTAGGGCATGACACCCTTTCTGCCGATCAGCCGCTCAACACAGCGTTCACCGTAGTAACACCAGCCCAGCAGGGTTGAGAACGCAAACATTGCAAGTGCAATGGTGACAACCCAGTGGCCCCACTCGCCCGGCAGGCCCGTCGAGAAGCCCGCACCGGTAGCCAACGCAGCATCCTCTTCCGAGGTTCGCCACGCTCCCGTGGTGATAAGAACGAGTGCGGTGCAGGTAACGACAATGATGGTGTCGATAAAGGTCTGGGTCATGGAGACAAGTCCCTGACGGACCGGGTGCGTTGTCTTCGCAGCGGCTGCTGCAATTGCCGCGGATCCCATGCCGGATTCATTGGAGAAGATTCCTCGCGCCATACCAAAGCGGATAGCTGCGGCAATCGTGGCACCGATAAAGCCGCCCGTGGCAGCGGTGCCCGTGAAGGCATCGGTGAAGATCATTCCGAAAGCCTCGGGAATTGTTCCGGCGTTAACGATCAGAATCCAGATGGAGACAAGAACGTAGACGAGGATCATGAAGGGAACAAACTTCTCGGTCACCTTGCCGATCGACTTGATTCCGCCAACAAGAACCGCGAAGGCACCAAGCATGAGAACGAGGCCAATGATCCAGGTTTCAATATTCCAGGAGGCGCTAACGTTTTGGGCGATAGCGTTGGCTTGGGTGAGGTTACCGATTCCAAAGGAAGCAATGACGGCAAAGACGGCAAACATAATGGCAAGGACCTTGCCGACCGAAACCTTACCGATCTTCCAAGTAATGCCACGCTCAAGGTAGTACTGGGGACCGCCCGAGGCCTCACCAGCATCGTCCTTTGTCCGGAACCGAACCGCTAGGAAAGCCTCCGAGTACTTGGATGCCATGCCGAGAATTCCCGTCACCCACATCCAGAACACGGCACCCGGACCGCCGAGAGCGATCGCGGTAGCAACACCGACAATATTGCCGGTACCGACCGTGGCAGCAAGCGCGGTAGTGAGTGCCTGGAACTGGGACACATCACCTTCTTCCGCGTCGGCATCCTTCCTATCCTTGATACCGAGCCGGAGCGCCGGGATCAGCTTCGTAAACTGGATGCCACGAAGTCGAATGGTGAGCAGAAGTCCCGTGATTGCGAGAAGAGGTATGAGAACCCAGGGCCCCCAGATAATCCCGCCGAGGGTGCCCAGAAAGGACTCCACTGATTCCTCAAGCTGTTTCATATGCTTTCCTATCCTCGGGACGGCGTCCGCCCATCAACATTCTGGTAGTTTGGCACACAATGAGGTGATACGGAGCACAATTCGCATGTTTCTTGCAAATTTAAGACAGATTCTCCACCGAAAGGGGATCTTTGCGCAGTATGACGGGCGAAATGTCCGATTAGAGCAGTCGGTACGGCACCTCACAACCCACGCATCCCCGCTATTTGCGCGCGCCCACTCCGTTAAGAAGAGGTGGTTCTACTTGGAGAGGAGGTTGCGGATCGCTCATGCGAGACACTCCTCCCCGAGCGGAAGGCCACTTACGGCACCGCCGAGGGACCGCGCACGGATCAACTGGAAGACCTTTTTCTCGTTCGACAGAAGACTGCTTACGGTTTGGCATCTAGGGCATTGACCGCTCAAGCGGAAGCCTGCCTGCTGTTCAGAGGTGGAGAATCTACCGCTTGAGAGGGAGCCTGCTTACTGTTCCGAGGCGCGGTATCCGCGGTAGGCGTCGCCGCGTGCGGGAAGCCAAGCGAGGATTGCCGCGATGAGGATGATGCCGGAGATGGTGAAGGCGGCGCTGTATCCGAGATGGTCCGCGAGGAGACCCGCGAGAAGGGGGCCGACGATCTGGCCGACGTCTCCCGCCATCTGGAATGTCGACACGACCTTGCCGCCCGCCCGACCATCCAAAACATCCGCGACAGCACCCTGCTGGCCGGGCTGGATGAGACCGGCTCCCAGGCCCGTGAGCAGGCAGACGCCGACAAGAAGGTAGGGGTTGTCAAGGTTGCCGAAGACGATGGTCATGAGGCCGGACGCAAAGAGACCTGGAACGATGATCTTCATGCGGCCGTATTGGTCGGACCAGCTTCCGGCTACCAGGAGCGAGATCGCGGTGCCGATTGCACCGGCGGTCAGGGCAGCACCCGATACCCAGTCGTCATAGCCTGCGGCCACGCCCACTGCGAGTGGGATCATCGTGAGCCGCACTCCCATGTTTGTCCACGCGTGGGCGAAGCCCGTGACGAGAACAGCCCGGTAGGTGGGAGACGTTATGGCTTCTCCCACCGTCATCGGGGCTTCCGCAACCCCGTCCTTGCCCGGCAATTCGCGCTCGGGTTCGGGCAGAGCAATAAGAATGACGAGAAACGCAATGAAAAGTGTTCCTGCATAAATAAAGAACGGCAGTCTCATACCCCACACGGCAAGCAGTGAGCCAAGCGAGGGGCCGAGGATGTTGCCCAGCAGGAAGGCCGAACCGTAGAGCGATGAGGCCCTTCCCCTGTGGTCGGGTGGGGAAAGCTTAATGATGAGAGACATGGCGGAAACGGAGAACACGATCGATCCGATTCCGCCCAAGCCGCGCAACACCAGTAGTTGCACGTAGGACTGCGCAAAGCCGGAGGCGGCGGAGGAGACGGCAACAATCAAGAGCCCCGTCATGTACATTTTTCGCTCACCGAACGTGTCGATGAGCTTTCCGCCAGGCGTGGCAAACAGGAGCCTCGTACCCGCAAAAACCGACGTCAGTGCACTGGCGGCGGTGATCGAAACGTCGAAGGACCGAGCAAACTGGGGAATGATCGGGGCGACAATTCCATAGCCGAGTGCCACCGCCAGCGCAGCCGCCACGAGTACCCAGATTTCCCTGGGCATCCGAGTTTTATTCACACATCCCTCAATTCAAATCCGGCCACATTCTATGCTGGATTCCCGTTACACTCCCATCATGGTGACCTCCCGCACACGTCACGCCGTTGCTGGCCTCGACGGGCCCCTCGCCGTCCTTGACCTGGATGCTGCCGACCGCAATGCCGAGAGCCTTATTCGCAGAGCCGGTGGGGTTCCAATCCGGCTCGCTTCGAAGTCAATTCGCGTTCCGGAACTCCTCAAACGGGTCCTTGCCCTCGACGGCTATGCGGGGATTCTGGCATTCTCTCTTCCCGAGGCGCTGGAGCTTCACAACGATGGTTTCACCGACATAGTTGTCGCCTACCCGACGGTCAACAAGAGGGCGCTCGCCTCGCTCGCAGGCTCCGCCGATGCTCTAGCCACTATCACCCTCATGATCGACTCTGTCGAGCACATCGAGTTCCTCGAGCACGCGGTCGGGAATGTTCCGCTCCGCCTCTGCATCGATATCGATGGATCCCTCCGGATCGGGTCGATCCACATTGGTACTCGTCGCTCCCCGATCCGCATCCCGGAGCAGGCCCTTGACCTGCTTGGCAGAATTGAGTCCAGTCCGTTCACCACGGTTGGCCTCATGTGTTACGAGGGGCAGATCGCCGGCGTGGGCAACGCAGGCAAAGGGGCGAAGGCGCGTGCGGTGCGGGGCATGCAGGGGAGGTCAGCCATTGACCTAACGGAACGCCGCACGGCAATCGTCCGCGCTGTGCGAGACCGAGTCGACCTGGAGTTCGTCAATGGTGGTGGAACCGGTTCGCTCGAATCCTCGGCCGGGGAAGGTAGCCTCACGGAGGTTGCTGCCGGCTCCGGCATCTACTCCCCCGGCCTGTTTGACGGATATGAACATTTCCGCCACGAGCCCTCCCTGTTCGCTGCCGTTCCCGTTGTTCGTCGACCGGCCCCCGGTTGGGTAACGGTCTTCGAAGGCGGATGGATCGCCTCCGGCCCCGCAGGGGCGGACCGCCTTCCTCATATCGACTGGCCCCGCGGCCTTGCTTATTCGCCCACCGAAGGCCCCGGCGAAGTCCAGACCCCGCTGAAAGGAAAGGCCGCAGATACGCTGAATCTTGGCGATCACGTGTTCCTCCGTCACGCCAAGGCCGGGGAGCTTCTCGAGCACTTCCCGAGCGTTACGGCGGTTTCGGGAGGGTCAATTGTCGACACGTGGAAGACGTATCGGGGCAGGGGATGGAGATTCTGATGGAGTTCAAGAACTGGTCCGGCTCCGTGCGCGTCACACCAGCATCTTTCGTACAGCCCGACACCGTCGACGAAGTCCGGGACATCGTCAGGGCTTCCAAGTGCATTCGTGCCGTTGGTGCAGGTCACTCCTTCTCCCCCGTCGCCGCAACATCGGGCACCCTGCTCAACCTTGACCGCCTCAGCGGGATCGTCTCCGCCGACCGAGAATCCAGCAGGGTGCGTTTCCGTGGAGGAACACGGTTACGGGACATCCCTGCTTTGCTGGAACCGTACGGCTTGGCACTTGCGAACCAGGGCGACATCAACGCGCAGTCACTCGCGGGCGCGGTCTCAACGGGAACCCATGGAACCGGGCTTCAGTTCACGGGCTTCGCCGGGATGGTCACCGGCGTAACGATCGTTAACGCTAGCGGCGAGCTTGTTGACGTGGCCGACTCCGATCCGAATTTCCCGTTCTACGTCGTGCACCTTGGTCTCCTTGGCATTCTTGTCGAAATCGAAATCCAGTGCGTTCCTGCCTTCGACATCATCGCGGTTGAGGAACAGCTCCCCCTTGCCGAGATCGAAGAGACCTTCGTGGACAGAGCAAAGGTAACCGATCATGTCGAGTTCTTTTGGTTTCCGCACTCCGAGCACGTTCTCCTGAAGTCGAATACTCGCGTGCCCGGAGGAGCCGATGCACCAGCGGAGCTGTCGGGGGCACCGTTCCGCTCCCGTTTCGCACGGACTCTCTCCGAAGAGGTTATTGACAATGGTGGGCTGAGGGTGGCTCTCGAGGCCGGCTCGCGCTTCCCCAAGGTGGTGCCAACTATCAACCGGATAGCGACGAAGATTGCTAGTGGCCGCACGTACCGCGGTCCCGCGCACGAAGTATTTGTTTCACCCCGCCGGGTGCGCTTCAACGAAATGGAGTACGCGGTCCCCGCCGAGAACGGCATCGCCGCATTCACCGAGATTCGCACGATGATTGACGGCGGGGATTGGCGAATTTCGTTCCCAATCGAAGTGCGTATTGCAGGCGCGGACACCGTTCCGCTGTCGACTGCCTACGGGCGGGACTCCACCTACATTGCCGTTCATCGTTTTGTTCGTGATCCCTACAAGGAATACTTCACCGCTGTTGAGGAAATCCTGGCCCGCCACGGGGGCCGCCCCCACTGGGGGAAGATCCATTCCCGAAGTTCTAAATATCTTGAATCTGCCTATCCGCTTCTCGGGCAGTTCCGGGACCTCGTGGAAACAACCGACCCGGAGGGTCGGTTCGGCACCCCCTATCTTGACCGGATCTTCCTCGGCAAGAGTCGGCCCGCAGTCTCTTGAGGAATCGCGCAATAAGGGATTCGAACCATATCCAGTCGAGGCCTTCTTTCCCAGTCAAGGACTTGCTTTTCTCCGTAGCCTAGTCATTTTCTCTACCGGGACACTGTCCAGCAAACATTCAGGCAACCTGAACGCCTGGTACAGCGACGGTCCTTACCGTGAGGTGTATGGACAGAAATGAGATGACTCCCGGGGCGCCCCAGTCGCAGTCCCCCTTTGCACATGATGATGCTCCGCGCGGTTCGCACGCGTCGACCATCAACTACCGAGTCCTTACTTCCGTCCGCTCCTACTCCGAAGCGCAACACCACGTTGATACTCTCTCGGATGCTGGGTTCCCCGTCGAGAACGTCCGCATCGTCGGCCTCGGTCTCGAAACGGTTGAGCAGGTCACCGGGCGAAAGACCACGTGGACCGCGGCACTGCAGGGTGCCCTTTCCGGTATCTGGATGGGACTTTTCCTTGGCCTGATCTTCACGATCTTCGCTCCCGTAATTGCGTGGCGGGTCATCCTTGTCTCCATGTTGCTCGGCGCAATATTTGGTGCCATTTCCGGCGCCATTAGCCATGCCGTGTGGCGTGGCAAGCGCGACTTCAGCACGGTGGCAACAACACGGGCCTCAACGTACGAAATCCATGTAGTTTCTGGTCTTGTTGACGAGGCCAGCCAAATCCTCCGACTCTGATCGGATAGCCGCATCCACGGCGGCGTGGGGCTAGTGGCCGGTGTCTGGGTTTTCTGCCTCCTTCCCGGATGCCGGCCACTTACCGTATACGCTTAAGTCATGGCACAGCCTCATTTTTCACAGCCCGCACCGCTCACGACAATGGCTGACGGGACGGTCAAGCAGATCAACCCGTTCTCTGGAACAGAGGTTTGGACAGTCCCGGGACGTGCCAACCGTCCGCTGACTCTCGCCAACCCTCATCCCGAACCGATTGATCACGAGGCCCACGGCAAACACTGCGCGTTCTGCACCCAGCGCGTCTTAGACTCGCCTCCCGAGAAGTCCCGCATCGTCGCCACGGATAACGGCTCCAAGATTCTCGCCTCAACCGGTGTAGATGACCTGATGAAGCCGTGGGAGTTCCGCCGGGTCCCGAATCTTTTCGAAATCCTGTCCTTCGACTACTGGACCAAGAATTACGGGTACAAGCTTCCTCCGGAGGCGGCGCACCGTCGCGACCGCTACCTGTCGGACCCCGCCGGCAAGGCCCACGTCCTCAAGGTCCTCCAGGCCAAGGCCACCGCTTCCGGCATGAGCTACGACGACTGGATCAGAATTCCCGAGTCTGAACGCCTGGAAGGCGCGAATGCTTTCTTCGGCGGCGGGCATGACGTCATCATTTCAAAGCGCCACTTTGTTGAAGGCGCTGAGATGAACAACGAGCTTGCAGCATCAGCCACTCTCACGCCGGCCGAGCACGAGATGTACATGAAGCTCACGATTGACGCAATGAGGGACCTGTACGCGACAAACCGGTACATGCGCTACGTCCAGGTGTTCCAGAACTGGCTGAAACCAGCTGGCGCATCCTTCGATCACCTCCACAAGCAGCTTGTCGGTATCGACCAGCGGTCCGTCAACGCGGAGATGGAGGTGGCGAAGGTACGGAGCAACCCAAATGTCTACAACGAGCTCGGTGTCGACTACGCGGGTTTCCAGAATCTCATCATTGCCGAAAACCGGCACGCCGTGGCGTTTGCTGGCTTCGGCCACCGCTACCCCACCCTCGAGGTGTATTCGAAGGCGGCCGAACCCATGCCGTGGTTGCAGACCGCCGAGGAGCAACGCGGCATGTCCGACATGCTTCACGCCCTCCACGTTGCGACCGGCCCGCTTGTTGCCACGAACGAAGAGTGGCACCATAAGCCGATCGATGTTGATATGCCGATGCCGTGGCGGATTCTGCTCAAGTGGCGGGTCTCCACTCTGGCCGGGTTCGAGGGCGGCACAAAGATCTACGTGAACACGATCGATCCGTGGACCCTCCGAGACAGGGTCGTTCCCCGCCTCCTCGAGGCCAGGGCCAACGGAGAGATTGCTTCGTCGCTGAACATTGCAACCGAGTGCGCCTGCAAGGTCAACTCCCTGCGATACAACCCCTACCTCTAGGGACTCCTGTTACGTTTAGGATCCTCCGGCAACTACTTCTTCTAGGACCACGCACTTAATGAACTGGTTTGTTCTCGTAGCATCCGGTCTGTTCGAAGCCGTCTGGGCGACGGCTCTCGGCCAATCAGACGGGCTACGCAAGCCCATACCCAGCCTCATCTTCGTTGTCGCTTCCATCATTTCTCTTGGTGGGCTCGCCTGGGCAATGACGAGTATTCCGACCGGCACGGCCTATGCCGTGTGGACGGCGATCGGGGCTGTGACGACAACCGTGTGGGCACTAGCTACGGGAGCTGAGAAAGCCACCACGGTTAAGTTGCTGTGCCTGCTTGGGATTGTTGCCTGCGTTGTCGGACTGAAGGTGACGTCATGAACCCCTGGGTGCTACTCATCGGATCCGGTTTCTTTGAAGCCATCTGGGCAACGGCACTCGGGGCCTCACACGGGCTCTCGGTTCTAACTCCTTCGATCATCTTCTTCGTTGCCCTTATCGTCTCCACCGTCGGCCTGGCGCTGGCCATGAAGTCAATCCCAACGGCAACGGCCTACGCCGTGTGGACGGGAATCGGGGCAAGCCTCACGGTGGTGTGGGCCATGGCAACGGGAAGCGAACCGTTCTCCGCTCTCCGGATCACTCTTATCGCCGTCCTGATCGCGTGCGTTATCGGCCTGAAAGTCTCAGAGGGAAGCAACGAAGAACCCCACGAGTCCGAGATATCGAACTAGTTCGTTAGCGGCGGCCACCCGGATATCCGTAGTCCTGCCACAGGAACCGCGGGATTTGGGCAAGGAACCCATCGCTACGAGCAACGATGGAGTCAACTTCCTCGGCTGCAAGCTGACCGTTGGTGTAGAAGGCGAGCCAGCCCGAATCAAGGCAAAGATTGAGGTCAGAGTGCCGCATGAGCCATTCCTGCATGGTGGGGCTCAGCAGGGCGTGCACGAACCGTTCGTCGGGTGCCGTCACTTTCCACTGCTCGTTGAACACTTCCCATTCGGCCTTAATATCTCGGTTAAACAGGTTGTTGAAGAACCTTTCCTTGACCATCCGAACATCGCGAACATTAAGTTCGATGGGCCGCAGGACCACCCTGCGGTAATGGGTTTCGGAGCTACGGTTCTTACCGGAGCCACTGGATTCAGTCCACCGTGCCGTACCTGCAAGGAATGGACGCCCCGCTGATTGCCCTTCAAACACCATTCGGAAACTGTTGCTTCTGCGCCCGCCTCCAACCACCTGTACAGCTACCCTGGCTAGCGTGGGATGCTGCTTGTGGTAGCGCCAGCCTCTCGACTGCGCATACGCCAAGTTCTTCTCGTGCTTCTTCCTCGTAAAATGCTCTGCCACAACCAGGATGAGACCGAAAACGATGACGACGATGATGAAGAAATTTACTTGCACAGGTTCTCCTTACAGGTCGTTTCCCTATTCTTGCACGGACTAGCGAGACGTACTGGGAAGCGCAGAATGTGCTTGTGTGGAATGTTCGGTGGGCACCTGCGTGACATGTTCAGTAAGCTCGCGTGCATGTTCACGACCCGGTTCACATCGCCAGTTCTTGCCAGAGAAAGCCGGGAATGTTGGCTCTGATGCCGTAGACGATCCGCAGGCCCTCCCGGGCAGGAATCGAACCTTGCTCTCCTGGCCGAAGGACGGCGATCCACCCCTGGGTGATGACAATGCGGTTGCCAACCGCCGTCATAAGGAACTGTTGCATGGGTCCCGTGAGCAGAGCATTAGCGAATACACCCCGGGCTGTCGTGACGTCCCACGCCCGGTTGAACGCATCCCATTCCGTATTCACATCATCGTAGGGACGGCCCTGCTCGGGCTTCAGTTCGGTGCGCGGCGCCCGAAGCGGTACAGGGATCGCCAGGAAACTCCACGTTTCCCCGTGAACGCTCGTCGACTTCCCGTACGAGGAGAACGACGGCCCGTAGTCGGTGATCACTCCAACGTGAAATGGACCGTCGGGACCTGTCATGACGTCGTGCCTCGTCACCCCGAAGGTGGGTGCCTCCCCTCGGATTGCTCGAGCGAGCTGTTCCTTCTCGTCTTCCCCGGTGAAGCCTCGTGGCATCCCCGCGTAGTCGTGCCCACCGCCTCTCTGTACCCTCCGGCGGATAACCATCTTGCCCACTAGAAAAGCGACGCCGAGAACGAAGACGGTGATGAGTCCGCTCAGAAGAATGTCCATGAGGGCCTTTCTCCGTGACATCCCGGCGTCGCCAGGATAAACAGTTCGTTACAAGACCGCATGGACTCTCCCGGATAGTGCTCCCCAGTCATACACTGGGAGCGTGAGCCTGCCTTCGGTACTCCATCCCACGCCGGCCCCCGACAGCATCCTGTCCAGGCAGCCCGGTGCCCGCCCCCACGTTATCGCACACCGCGGCGGTGCAGATCTCGCACCCGAAAACACCCTAGAAGCTTTTGCTCAGGCTGTTGCCATGGGTGCGCACATGTTGGAAACCGATGTCCAGCTGTCCGCTGACGGCATTGCCATGGCGTTCCACGATGAAACCCTGGACCGGGTCACCGATCTCAAGGGTCCGATCCGGGCCTACACCCTCGACGAACTGAGGAAGGCCACCGTCTTTGGCCAGTGCGGTCAAACCGGCAAGATCCCCACAATCACCGAGTTGCTCGATGCGTTTCCGGAAATGCCGTGGGCAATTGACTTGAAGAACGGGGACTCGATCGTCCCCCTCGCCCGTTCCATCAACCAAACCGCGGGCGCAGCTCGCGTCTGTGTCGCACATTCGTGGGATTCGTGGCTGGACCGCGTCCGGGAACTCACGAGCCCCGAGCTGGAGAGAAGTTTGGGATGGCACGAGTTGGCGATTCTCGTGGCCTGCGCCAAGGCAGGCATTCACCCTCCTGCCCATCTTGTTGCGGGCTCCTGGGTTCACATTGGTTGGAAGCCCGGCGGGATTGTTCTCATGAAGTCAAAGCGTTTCTCCGACCGCCTGATCTCCATGAGCCATGATCTGGGCATGGGAGTGCGGGTGTGGACGATCAACAAGGAGAAGCACCTCAAGCGTCTCCTCCAGCAGGGTGTTGACGGCCTGTTCACCGACCGCCCCGGCCTCGCCCTCGATCTTGTCGACGCCCTCTGAACCACGCTCCACCAGTCACTTGAAGGCGATTCCGAGGCTAGAGGTATTCTCTCGAGGCTATCGTGGCACCGCTACGGTAGCGGCTTGATTCTGAGCCTCACCGTGTCGGTGTCAACCGTGCCGGGAATTTCGATTTCGTTAGGGAGTGTGAGGCGGGTGCGGTCACCTGACCGCTCGGTTACCCTGCCCTCCAGTAACGGCATGTTTCCCAAGAACCCGGCGACGGCGGAATCCGCGGGACGGGCGAGTAGTTCCGCGGGGGTTCCGACCTGGAGGAGTTTGCCGAAATCCATAATCCCGACTCGGTCGGCCACGGTAAACGCCTCATCGTGGTCATGAGTGACATAAACGGCGGTGGCCTCGGCGGCCTTGAGGATTTCTCGGAGATCACCGGAGAGTCGTTCCCGAAGCACCCGGTCAAGGGCCGAGAGCGGCTCGTCGAGAAGTAGCACCGACGGGCGCGGGGCAAGGGAACGTGCGAGCGCCACCCGCTGGGCCTGACCACCGGACAGAGTCGTGACGCTCCGCTCCCCCATGCCTTCCAAGCCAACCAGGGCAAGCAGTTCGGTGACTCGGGCGGCGATCTCTTTTTTGGGCAGGCCCCTGAGGCCGTATGCGATGTTGCCGGCCACGTCCCGGTGGGTGAAGAGCTGGGCTTCCTGGAAGACCATGCCGATACGACGCAGGTGCACGGGAACATTCTGTACAGATTTACCGTCGACAAGGATGTCGCCCGTGGAGGGCTCGAGGCCCACGATTCCGCGGAGAAGCGATGACTTTCCACATCCCGAGGGGCCAAGCAGTGCCATGATCTCACCGGTTTTGACGGTGAGGTCCACGCGGTCAACAGCAACTGTCTCTCCGTAGGAGACGGTGAGCGAGGATAGTTCAATCATTGTGGGTCCTTCCGGGCAGCCTCCGCGGCCGCCATGATTCCCGCGGCAAGAATGGCGAGGATGACTGCCCCCGCCATCGCCATCCCGTAGTTGTCGCCACCCGGGCGACCGAGCAACCGGACGATCATGACCGGCAGCGTTTGAGTGTCGGGCCGGGCCAGGAACGAGGTCGCTCCGAATTCGCCAAGCGACGTGGCGTACGCAAAACCGATAGCGACACCGATTCCTCGCACGAGGAACGGGCCGTCGATCGTGGCGAGAACGCGCCACGGCGAGGCCCCGAGGGTCGCGGCGGCTTCTCTTCTGCCGGGGGCGATGGAGGACAGCGTTGGGGTGAGAGAGCGGACGACAAGCGGCAGAGCAACAACGGCCTGGGCTATGGGGATGAGAAGCGGGGAGTTCCGCAGGTCGAGCGGTGGGGAGTCGAGGGCTATGGAGAAGCCGAAACCGACCGTGACGGCACTAACCCCGAGCGGCAGGAGGATCGCCCCGGAGAGGAACGACTGGCCGGTCCTCAGCGGCCCTCTGACTTGACGGGAGAGAACCAGCGCCAGGGGGACGCCGATAGCGAGGGAGATCAGGGTGGCGACGAGACCGATTCGCAGGGAGTTGCCAATGGCTTCGAGGACGCTGGATCCTCCCGAGAAGCCCTGCCCAGACGTTGCCAGCAGACGGTAGTTCTTCAGGCTCCACTCGCCATCCACCGTGAGGGAGCGAGCGACGAGGGAAATGATGGGAGAGGTAATGAGGACGACAAGGACAAGGCCGGTGAACACGGCCGCGGGAGCATCGCTCTTCCCAATCGGGGAAACGTGGTGGCTACGCAGGTTGAGTCTGCCCGCGGTTCGCGACGATAGCTTCTCGGAAACGATGAGGGTGAGGATGACAATGACGACCTGGAGGATCGACAGGACCGCTGCCGTCCTCGTGTCCAGCATTGCGGTTGTCTCCCGCCATATCTCCGTCTCAAGAGTTCCATACCCCGGGGATCCGAGGGTTCGGACCAGTCCGTAGCTGGTGGAACAGAATAGGAAGACGATGGCACCGGCGGAGGCGATTGCCGGCGCGAGTTGCGGCAGGGTGACGGTCAGAAACGCCCGCGAGGGAGAGGCCCCGAGGGTTCGGGCGGCCTGGGCGGAGCGCGGATCAAGGGTTTGCCACATGGTGCCCACGGTGCGAACAACGACCGCATAGTTGAAGTAGGTGAGTGCGATAACGACCGCGGTGACGGTCTGATCAAGCCCGAGGAATTCGAGCGGTCCGCCCCTGCCAAGGAGCGCGCGGAAGGCCACGCCAACAACGACCGTGGGAAGAACGAACGGGATGGTGGCGGCCGCTCGTGCGACTTTCTGGAACGGGAACCGCACCCGGTACAGGATGTAGGCGCTCGGGACTCCGAGAAGGATTGCCCCCGCCGTACCAAGGGCGGCCTGGAGGACGGTTTGCCACACGACCTTCCAGGTGCGGGACTCGGCCAGAACATTGCCGACTCCGCCCAGATCGAGCCCGCCGTCCCAGATTCCTCTCCACAGCATCGTGGCTGTGGGGTAGAGGAAGAAGATGGCGAGGAACGCGGCCGGAATGATGATGGCCGCGCTCCACGCGCTTTTCCAAAGCCTCAACGAAGCTCCGTGAAGGCTTCCAGCCAGCCGCCTCTATCGATCGTTCCGGGATCGACAATGATCGGGTCGCCTGACAGGCTTGCCGATTCCTGCCATTCCTCCGGCAGGGCAACGCTATCGTCAACCGGGTACATGTACATGGTGTTCGGGATACTGGCCTGAACATCCTCGGTCAGCATGAAGTCGATAAAGGCCTGCGCACCCTCGGGGTTCGCGGCATTGGATACCACCCCTGCGTATTCGACCTGTCGGACGCAGGTGCTTGGCAGGTAGTCCGTGTCTGGGGCCGCGGCCGGGCTTGACGAGTAGGACAGCACCAGCGGATAGGGACCGTTTCCGTCCGCTCCGGAGAAGTCCGCATAGTAGGCATCCGACCAGCCGCTTGCGATGCGCGCACCACCAGCGAAAAGGTCGGTCCAGTATTCTTCCCAGTCATCGCCATACTCGGCCACCGTTGCCGCAAGGAATGCGAAGCCCGGGGAGGAACTAACCGGATCGATAAGGGCAAGCAGTTCGGCATACTGCGGTTCCCTTAAGTCCTCGAGGGTCTCTGGCTCCGCTATCCCGTTTTCTTCGAACCAGGCGGTGTCAACGTTGATGCAGACTTCTCCCTGGTCGATTGGGGTAAGGGACTCGTCTACAACGAGATCGGTTGCCGAGTCCGGCAGATTCCCGGACGTGTACGGGTCAAGCAGGTCTTCTTCCAGGACCGTGCCGACGATAAAGGTGTCGAGGCCGTAGACCCCGTCCGCCTGCGGATTGTCCTTGTTGAGGATCAGCTGGTTCACAAGCACCCCGCCATCCCCCGGCGCGATCGTGATGAGTTCGTATCCGGTTTCTTCCTCAAAGACCGCGATCTGCTCTTCAGTGATTCCGAACGAGTCGTGGGTGAGGATCGTGACCGTCTCGGTTTTCTCAGTTTCTGATCCGCACGCTGCAAGGACCATAACGAGCGCCAGGCTCGCACATGTCTTCTTCATACTTCCTCCGTGTAAAGGAGGGGAAAGACCCCTGCCCGATGGGCAGGGGTCCGAGAGATTCCCGACTTCTTCCGCCAGTGTTACCCGGTTCAAGTTCGAGGGTCTGCATCGTTTAATGCACTCTCAGCGCCGTAGCGCTCCCCTGTCGTACCCACCATGCTAGTCCAGCACACGGAAGGAAGCCACCGGCGGGAAATCCCGACCAGTATAAGAGTCCCTTGTGAGGAGCTCTATTCAGTTATCTGCTAGTCCGAGACGGACTTAGCTCCGCGGCCGTAAACCTGATTGGCCTTCCTCATGACAAGGTTGTGGATAACGGTGCGGGTTGCTCCAGCAACAACCGAGAACACAACGATTTCGACCAGGTTGGACTCGAAGTCATCCTCATCGGGGGCATTGTGGCCCGTTGCGAACTTCCAGCCCTGCTCTACTACCTGCTTTGCCAGGAAGCCAGCGGCAAGGCCGCCTACCGTGCTGACGATCTTCCAACCAATATCCATGCCTCGTCCTTTCGGAGTTTTACTACTTGGATAGTTTTGCTATTTGGATTTTGTACGGCCCGGGCCGACGTGGTCAACACGGGCTGAGTCGAGGTCGTCACCGAGTTCGTCGACGACTAGGTCTTCAGGAACGATACCACCCGTACGATATCCTGCACGGCCAATCATGTGGGCAGAAATCGGGGATGTAATGAGCTGGAAGGCGACAACAAGGAGCGCCGTCCAGGCCAGCGACACGTCCCGAACGATCAATGCCATGCCGCACATGACCAAGATCAGTCCAAACACCTGAGGCTTCGTGGCCGCGTGCTGCCGGGAGAGCAGGTCCGGGAATCTGAGGAGCGCGATTGCCGCAATAAGGACGAGCGACGATCCGCTTATCAGGAACGCTCCGCCGATCACGTTGTAGACAGTGTCAAGCATCCTGTTCCTCCTTCACTTCCCCTTCCACATCATCATCTACGTCGGGGTTGTGGACCTCTTCGTCATCGTCGTCTTCACGAATCCTCTCCTCCTCAAGGATCTTCGCAACCTCTTCCTTCGTGAGGATCCGCTTGTCGGCGGTCGGCTCGTGTGCGAGGAAGCGTGAGATCGTGGTCGACCCAATGAAGCCGACAATGGCGAGAACGACGAGGACGGGGATGAGGTCGGTACGGCGCGTGAGCGCCGAGATCACGGCAATCGCACAGACGATTGTTGAGGTGAACAGGTCGACGGCCACCATGCGGTCCAGCATCGTCGGTCCCTTGGAGACACGAATGACGACGCCGAGGCCAGCAAGGAACAGCAGGCCTCCGCAGATCCAGGCAACTATGGTCATTTGTCATCACCTGCCGCGGGAGCGTAGGGAACCGGAAGCCGCTGCCCCATCTTCGAGCCCGGCACGAACCCAGCATCGATGAGCTGGTTGTGGGAGGCAAAGGCCCGGAGGATCCGCTCCTCCTGGTCCAGCACCGCCTGGTGGGCAGCTTCAAGACCGCCGGCGATATCAATGTCGAAGACGTGAATATAGAGGGTGCCGGACGCCGCGTGAGCATCGACGACAACCGAACCGGGAACCAGCGACGTGAAACCCGCCGTTGCCGTGAGGAACACGTCCGAGTGGCCGCGGGTCTGGACACGAATCACGGCACCGCGGGGCCGCTTGCCCCGCAAGGCATACGACGAGATCTGGATCGAAGCCTTGATGACGTCGAGAAGGAACACACCCCCGAGGCGCAACAGTGCGACAGGGCGGAAACGACCGTCGAACGTTGCGGCCGGAAGCGGCGTAATTGTCGTCAGTGCCAGGGCGAGGAGGAAGCCAGCAACAACGTTGCCGGTTGTCACGTCACCCCAGAGAAGCACCCAGACGATCGTCAGCCAGATGATCATGCCTGCGGTAGCGCGGGGGAAGCGCCCGGGACGATAGGTTGCTCTGCGGATCAGCATCCGCGCATTGGATTCTGTCACTGGCCCTCCTTCTCGTCCGGGCTGATGCTTTGCTCTTCTAGGTCATCTGCCGATTCTTCATCGGTTTCGTCCTCCGATGTTCCCGTCCCGCGGCTACCGTCGGGAAGGACCGCCACAATGTAGGGGCCGCGCCGCTCCAGGTCGGTTGCCGCTCTTTCAGCGTAGCCGTAGATCGGTCCGGCGAACACGGCAATGGCCAGGGACATGATGACCAGGGAAGCGGCCGCACCGTACATGCCTGCCGGGATCTTCTTGTGTTCCAGCTCCTCTTCCGGCTCCTGCCAGAAGGCCAGGTTCCAGGCTCTGAGGATCGCGTAGAGCGTGAGGAGAGACGTGACGAGACCGGCTCCGATAAGCCACCAGTCGATCGTCTCCCCCGACTGGGCCGACGCTGAAATGAGCCCGACCTTGCCCAGGAAGCCCGTCATCGGTGGAATACCGGCCAGGGCCAATCCGGGTATGAGATAAAGCGCGGCGATCACGGGAGCAGATTTCGCGAGCGAACCGAGCTTCTGCAGGGACGTTGTCCCGCCGTGTCGTTCAATCAAGCCAGCCACAAGGAACAGAGCTGTCTGGACAGTAATGTGGTGGACGACGTAGTAGATCGTTGCCGAAAGACCGGCCTCGGTCGAGATCGAGATACCCCAGATCATGTAGCCAATGTGGGAGACCAGCGTAAACGAAAGCATACGTTTAATGTCTCGCTGGGTCACCGCACCCATGATGCCGATAACCATCGTGAGGATTGCAAGGGCCGCAAGTATCCCGTCCAGCCTGCCCTGCGGGAAGAGCAGCACCTGGGTGCGGATAATCGCATAGACGCCGACCTTTGTCAGCAGGCCCGCGAAGACCGCGGTGACGGGAGCGGGAGCAATCGGGTAGGAGTCCGGCAACCAGGCCGACAGCGGGAAGATAGCCGCCTTAATACCGAAGGCCACAAGAAGCATGGCCTGCAGGGCAAGGCTCACCCCCGGGTCGATTTCCTGGAGGCGGATCGCGAGCTGAGCAAAGTTCAGCGTTCCCGTTGCCGCATAGGTCATGAAAATGCCAACGAGGAAGATGATCGACGACAGCATCGACACGACAACGTACACGGTTCCCGACCGGATTCGTGCCCTCGTGCCACCCATCGTGATCAGCACAAAGGAGGCCGCGAGGAGGATCTCGAAGCCAACGAACAGATTGAAGAGGTCACCCGTCAAGAAGGCGTTTGAAACGCCCGCGGACAGAATCAAGTAGGCCGGGTGATAGACCGCGGTTGGGGCTGCTTCTTCGCCGTCCTCAACACCCTGTGCAAGGGAGTAGATCAGGACCGCAAGAGTAACCGCGATCGACACGAGCAACATCAGTGTCGACAAACGGTCAGCGACAAGCGTAATGCCAACGGGGGCTGCCCATTCACCAACATCAAAGACGAGCGGGCCGTCGTTAACGGCGATGACAAGGGCGAACGCAACGGCCAGCGAGATCGTCAGAATCGAAACCGAAATGAGCCACTGGACGCGACGGAAGTTCGAGAAGGCAAGGGTAATACCTGCGCCGAGGAGAGGCAGGACAACGGGGATAGCTACGAGCCAGTTCATACCTGCTCACCTCCAACAACGGTGCGATCGTCCGAATCCACTTCGGTTTCGTCATGGACGTCGGCCGCATCATCATCTGTTGCTGACTGCTCGTCACGGACGAGGCGCTCATCGCGCTCCGCCATGACTGCCAGCCTGCGGTCCTCAATGTCGTCCTGGACCTCGTCGTTACCGTCGAGCTGCCACGAGCGGTAGGCAAGGGCCAGCATGAAGGCTGTTGTTCCCATCGTGATAACGATTGCGGTCAGGATCATCGCCTGTGTGAGCGGATCCGACATTTCGCTCGGTTCCGACTGGCCCACGATCGGCGGGGCGCCTGCCCTGCCACCGGCGATGAGGAATCCGATATTCACTCCGTTCGAGAGGCTCGAAAATCCAAGGATGATTCGGGACAGGGAGCGTTCCAAGATGAGGTAGACGCCCACTGCCACAAGAACAGCGCACAGGGCAACGAGGATCAGGGACGGGGAGGTATCGATCATTTCAGCCCCTCCACAGCATCTCTCTTCGTCACAGCTTCCTTTCGTCGGTCAGACTGTGGCGTCGGAACGCTCATGCCATCATCATCCAGGCCTTCAATTTCTCCGTGGCGGTCAATTTCCGCTCCCATCGAACGCAGGATCTCAAGAACCAGGCCAACAACCACGAGATAGACACCAACGTCGAACACCATGGCGGTTGCAAACTTGACGTCCCCGAAGACGGGGAGCGTGAACTCGAAGGCGGCGGTCTGCAGTGCCGACCCGCCAAGGAGGATCGGGAACAGCGCCGCCGTGGTTGCCACCATGAGGCCACCACCCATGAGGACTCCCGGATGCATCGGGATAGCGGCACCGAGCTCGTAGCGCCCGCCGGCAAGATAACGCAGGGTGAGCGCAATGCCAGCAAGCAGGCCACCAGCAAAGCCGCCACCGGGCAGGTTGTGGCCCGAGAACAGGAGGAAGAGGGACCCGATGAGCATCGTGTGGTAGACGAGCCGCGTACCAACCTCGAAGATCACGGAGCGGCGTGCGGCCGCCAGTGTGTTGGCTGCGGGTAGCCACAGATTGTTTCGTCCCGGCTCGCGGACCTGGTGATCTTGCACGTACTTGAGGTTCTGCTCATCAAGCACCTTCGTGTGATCATCAGTTTCCTCCACCCGCCACACCCGGTCATGCATGCCGGGGCGAGCAATGTTGCGGAGCGGATCTGTCCGAGCCTTGCGGTCACGGATAAAGAGCAGGGAAGCCACGCCAATAGCACAGGCCACGAGGACGGAAATCTCGCCCATCGTGTCCCAGGCACGAATATCAACGAGGGTCACGTTGACGACGTTCTGGCCGTAACCGAAGTCGTAGGCCTCGCTCGCAAAGTCCGAGGAAATCGGGCGATGCTGGCGAGCATTTGCCGCGAAGAACGCAAACCCGGCAACGCAGACACCAACAACAACGCCGAGGCTGGCACGGAACCAGCGGGAGGTCGCCATGGGCCGGTTCGAGAAGTAGGCAGGCAGGCGGCGCAGTACGAGAACGAACACGACAAGGGTAATGGTCTCAACCAGCACCTGGGTGAGAGCAAGGTCCGGTGCGCCGTGAAGCTCGTAGATCAGAGCAACGCAGTAGCCGGACAGGCTAAGCAGCAGAACCGCCTTAAGACGCCTGCGTGCCCGGGCAGCGAGGACCGCGGCAATGCTGGCAATAATGACAACGGGTACCTGAGCAACCGTGTCATACCAGCGATAGTCGGCCGCGATACTGGTTCCGCCAAAAATCAGCGCCGTTGAACCCGCCGCCGCCATGACAATCAGGGTGATCGTCAGGTACATGGGCTGGGAACCGGACTGGGTGCGGCCCGTGATGTCACCGGCAAGGTTCTCGAGGCCAACAATGGTCCTCCGGTAGCCACCCTCGGCCGAGAACGGAACGGCAACCCTTCGCTGGAACCTTTCGAAGGGCTTGCGGATAACAAAGAGGATGATGCCACCGGCAATGATGAGACCGGTCATGATCACCGGAAGGCCAAACCCTGCCCAGAGGGTCAGGTGACCGGGCTCGCCAGGATTGAGGTTTGCATGGCCCTTGAGAAGACCTTCCCACCAGGACGGAACGAGACCGAGAGCCAGGGAAGCAATGGCGAGGAGAACCGGGGGCGTGAGAATAATCCGCGATTTGTTCTTCAGCTCGATCGGCTCCACACCCGGCTTGTCCCAGAAGCAACCCCACCAAAAACGCAGGCCGTAAGCGAGAGTAAGAACAGAGCCCACAACGATCACCCAGGCAACCACCATGTCCTGTGTGGAGCCGTGCGTGAGCGCATGGAGGGCAGCTTCCTTACCGACATAGCCGGCGAATGGCGGGATTCCCGCCATGGAAAGCACTGCTATGCCCGCGGCAACCGCAAGGAAGGGGCGCCGCCTTCCAACACCGGACAGTTCCCGCAAATCGCGGGTGCCGGTCGACATGTCGACAATGCCGACGCAGAGGAAGAGGCAGGACTTGAAGAGCGCGTGGGCGGTGAGGACGGCCAGGCCGGCTAACGCCATCTCCGCCGTTCCGTATCCGACGAGCACCATCATGAAACCCAGCTGGGACACGGTTCCGTAGGCGAGAATTAGCTTCGTGTCGTTCTGGCGGAGCGCCCGATAACCGCTGATGATCATCGTGAAAAGGCCCGCGGGAAGAATCACCCACATCCACACCGTCTGATCGGCAAAGCCCGGTGCCATACGGGCAACGAGGTACACGCCAGCCTTCACCATCGCAGCCGCGTGGAGATATGCCGAGGTCGGCGTCGGGGCTGCCATGGCAGCTGGCAACCAGAAGTGGAACGGGAAGATTGCGGACTTCGAAAGAGCACCGAGAAGAACGAGAACAACGGCGGTTGCTACGTAACCGGTTCCCATACTTGCCCTGGCTCCCTCGAGGAGCGTGCCATCCGCACCGGCCTGGACAAGTTCCGTCAAGGAGTAGGAACCACCGGGGAGTTCTCCAAGAAGGATGATGCCGCCAAGCATTGCGAGGCCACCCGCGGTCGTCACAATAATCGCTTCCATGGCGGCACGGCGGGACGCTCTGCGACCCCGATAGTGGCCGATAAGGAGGAAGGAAAAGACCGTTGTTAGCTCCCACATGATGTACATGATGAGAGTGTTATCCGTCGTGACAAGCCCAAACATCGCTCCGGCAAACGCGACGAAGAAGCCCGCGAATCTACCGAGGCCACTGGCTTTTCGGGAGAAATATCGAGCCGAATAGATCAGAACGAGCGCGCCAACGCCGTTCACAAGTAGCGACATGATCCACGACAGCGTGTCGAGCCGGAAGTCTCCGGCGAGGCCAAGTTCGGCAACCCACGTCACCGTTTGAACTGGATAGTCGCCTGCCAAAACCCTCGGCCCCTGCGCTATTGTCCAGATCAATCCGACGAGCGGAACGATTGATGCTACGAAGAATCCTTCACGGCCCAGCCACTTCATTACGACTGGCATTGCCAGAGCAACCACCATAAATGCAATGAATATCTGAACCATTCACACTCCCCAGTAGTCCCCATCCCACTTTAACGGACGGCACTATGGGTTCCCTACCCTTGTTCGCAAGTTGTTTAATTTACGGAACGGAACAGGCTATTTTGAGATAAGACAGTTTTCCTCCAGAAAGGCCGCTGTGTTACCCACCTGGTCACTCATCATCGCCGGTTTGATCACCCTCGCGTGCGCCGGGATCTTCCTGCGGGGATTGTGGCAGATCGTGACGGTAGCGCGGATGGGGACGGTTGCCCCCGGTCGTCTCACACCGGTCGGTCCGCGCCTGTGGATGACGATGAAGGAGATACTGTCACACAGCGCTTTTAAGAACCGCGCGTGGATTCGAGTCGCGCACTGGTGCGTCATGATCTCGTTTCCCGTGCTCTTCTTCACACTGGTCACAGCCTTTAACCAGCTCGCAGACCCTGCCTGGGCTTTCCCCATCATCGGGCACTGGGCACCGTGGGAATGGCTGATCGAAATATTCGCATGGGCAGGGCTTATCGGTGGGCTCTATCTCACCTGGGTACGTACCCGCACGGGCAGGGCTAAGAATTCCGGTGAAACACTTGAAAGCGGCGACGAGTTCCCGAGAACCTCCCGTTTCTATGGGTCGATCAACTGGCAGGCCCGCTACGTCGAGTTCACAATCGTCGGCGTCGTCGTTTGCGTTCTCCTGATCCGTGGGGCCGAATACGCCTACCTGGCCGGAGCCGAGTACGCGACCCTCGTACATTTCCCCACCACAGCCTGGATCGGTGGCCTGCTGACCGGTCTTTCGCAGGGCACCATCGGCTGGATCATCACAATCCTCGCCATCATCAAGCTTGTCCTCTCCCTGTCCTGGCTCGTCGTGATCGGCCTCGTTCCTTCCATGGGTGTTGCCTGGCACCGCTTCCTTGCCCTCATCAACGTTTACGCCAAGACAAACGTTGACGGCTCCAAGGCGCTCGGGCCCCTACCCGATCTTCTTGTCGACGGTAAGCCACTGAGGCTCGACATGATTGAGGAGATGGAAGGGGATGAGAGGCTCGGAATCGAAACGATCTCCGACATCTCCTGGAAGGGCCTGCTGGATACGGCAACCTGCACCGAGTGCGGACGTTGCCAGGATCTCTGCCCCGCCTGGAACTCGGCCAAGCCACTCTCCCCCAAGCTCCTTGTCACCGCACTGCGCGACCATGCCTTTGCCTCCGCACCCTTCGCAAAGGCCGCAGTCAGTATGGAAGAGGCACACAGCGGGGATGTTCTGGGCGCCCTCATGGAATCCGGTGCAATCGGATCGGATCCCGAGCGGGGCCCCAATGCGCCACTTATGCCGAACGTTGTCACCCCTGACGTTCTCTGGGCGTGCACGATGTGCGGGGCATGCGTTGATCAGTGCCCCGTCGACATCGAGCACCTTGATCTCGTTGTTGGACTGCGTCGGCACCAGACCCTCATGGAATCGACCTTTCCGGCAGAGCTCGGCAAGATGTTCACCGGCATGGAGAACAAAGGCAACCCGTGGGGCCTCAACCCCCGTAAGCGCCTCGACTGGGCCAAGAAGCTCGACTTCGATGTTCCCCAGGTCGGCGTCGATGTGGAAAGCGCCGACGAAGTCGACTACCTGTTCTGGGTCGGCTGCGCCGGAGCCTACGACGATCGAGCAAAGAAAACATCCGCGGCCGTTGCCGAGCTCCTCCACACCGCTGGAGTGTCATTCGCGGTCCTGGGCGACGGTGAATCCTGCACCGGCGATCCCGCCAGGCGTGCCGGTAATGAGGTCCTGTTCCAAATGTTGGCCGCCCAAAACATCGAGACCCTCAACGAGGTTGGCGCGAAGCGCATCGTGGTGTCCTGCGCCCACTGCTTCAACACGATCGCGAAGGAATACCCGGACCTGGGTGGCACCTACGAGGTCGTTCACCACACGCAGCTCCTCAACCGGCTCGTCCGCGAAGGCAAGCTCACCCCGGTGCCGCCCTCCGAAGAGGACCGCAAGAAGATCACCTACCACGACCCGTGCTTCCTGGGCCGCCACAACAAGGTCTACAACGCACCGCGTGAACTCTTGGGCGACAAAGACGTCGTGGAAATGGAACTGAATCACGAGCGCGCCATGTGCTGTGGCGCCGGTGGCGCCCATGCCTTCTTTGAAGATAAGAACGGCACCTCCGTCAGTGGTATGCGGACCAGGCAGGCCATGGCGACCGGTGCCGAAGTCATTGCGACAGCGTGTCCGTTCTGCACAACTATGTTGAATGACGGAGTCCGCGGCGAGGCCGCCGAAATCGAAGTGAAGGACGTCTCCGTCCTTCTGCTCGAAGGTGTCAAGCGAGGCCAGGCCCGAAGCGAATAGCCCCACCCCATTCGGCAGTCTGCGATAGCGTGGCCGAGCCACACGCTACCTATCAGCCCCGCTTGATTGCGCTAGACGCGGTTGTAGCCCCGCCAACCATTCACGTGATCGTTGCAACGAACGCGTTGCCAAGCTGTCGGCGAAGCTTTCCCGCACATCTGCACCAAGCCCGACAGTCCCTCCCGCGGCCCTCTTGATACAGCCGATCCAATCTGGGTATGGGAATGGCCCAAGAGTTACCTCCCGGGCCATTCCTATTTGCTGGCGCGACCTATTGGTGCGCGTAGTCTTACAGCGTTCCGGTCTCTTCTCGAATCTCGCACGTACCGGCAGCGTAGTCGGTGCGTCCGCCGCAGGTTTCGGCAAACTCTTCGTACTCGGAGCCAATTTCGGAATCCCACCACATGGTGTCGCAGGCCGCCAAGTCGCCACCCTCACACTCGTCGTAGAGAGCATCGAGGGCCGCATCGTCGCCGTAGTTCATGGCGCCTGAGCCGTTGGTGGAACCCGAGGAATCGCAGGAACCGTAGTTGTCTGTATCTGTTCCACCGCAGGTGATGGCGAACTCCTCGTACTCTGTTCCGTAGCCGGAGTTGAAGTAGAGTTCATCGCACGCAGCCATGTCGCCGCCCTCGCACGAATCATAGAGTGCGTCGAGCTCCGGATCGGAGCCGTACATTCCCGTATCCGTTTCAGGGGTACTTTGACCGGGGGTCTCCGGCTCCGTGGTTTCGGGCTCCGTGGTCTCGGGCTCCGTGGTTTCTTCTTGGCTGGTTGTCGTCTCCGTACCCGTCGTTTCGTCATCATCGCCACCACCGATGACTCCGGTAGCGAAGAGAATGCCGACAACAACCGCCGCAATCAGGATGACACCGAGGACAATCCAGGCAATTAGCGGGCCTTTGCCCTTGCTCGGGGCTGGCCATAGCCACCGCCCTGGGGCGGGTAGCCACCGTAGTTACCGCCGCCGTACTGTCCGCCACCGT
Organism: Flaviflexus ciconiae; assembly: GCF_003971195.1. Taxonomy (NCBI): domain Bacteria; kingdom Bacillati; phylum Actinomycetota; class Actinomycetes; order Actinomycetales; family Actinomycetaceae; genus Flaviflexus; species Flaviflexus ciconiae. The sequence goes on from NZ_CP034593.1 coordinate 2,067,643, forward strand.
AGGAGGCCTGTGCCGGTGGGTACGAGGAGGGCTGGGAGTCCGGGCCGTATCCCTGCTGCCCGTAGCCTTGCTGGCCATACTGCTGACCGTACTGCTGGTTGTAGCCCTGCTGCGGCTGGCCGTAACCCGCCTGATCCGCACTAAACGACTGCGTGGGCTGCTGGCCGAACTGCTCCTGATGGGAAGCCTGATAGGGCTGTGTGGTATGGCCGTAACCGGCCTGCTCGGCGCTGTATGCCTGGGGTGGTTGCTGGCCGTAGTTCTGTCCGTAGGCGGCTTCTTGACCGTACTGCTGGTCGTAGCCGTGCTGGGGCTGGCCGTAGCCTGCCTGATCCGCACTGAACGACTGCGTGGGCTGCTGGCCGAACTGGTCCTGATTCGGAGCCTGGTAGGACTGTGTATCTTGCGGGCCCCACTGGTTCTGTGGAGCCTCGTTAGCAGAGCCGGCCTGATAAGACTGCGTGTCCTGCGTGCCCCACGGCTCCTGCGGGGCCTCGTTAGCAGAGGCCGACTGGTCGTTCTGAGGCTGGAACTGCTGAGTATCGTCAGCAGTGTTCTCGGGCTGCTCGCCATCCTCTGGACGGCGCCCTCCGTTGAATTCTGACATTTTATTTTCCCCTGCGATATTCGCTTGTCGATAGATCGAGATCTGCTGAAGTCTATTCGTTGCCAGAATACATGGTAAAGACTGCTGTTCTTCCACGTGGACCGTATTGTCCGACTCGGAATGTGGGCACTACTTCCCACCGCCTACCAGCGCATGCTCTCCGGGTACCGACTATTCGGGTGCACCATCCGCAAAGGCCCGGCGCGCCGTCACCTGGAAATCAATTTCGAAATTATCTCGTTTTTCGAGTGAAGAAATCACGACAATTGAACATACATCTGATAAACATGGATCAAAAATGCGTCACTTTGCAACAATTAACGCCGTCCACATAAGAACATTGTTCATTTCGCTACTACTGGAGGCAAGAACGGCCTACTCTATCCCTGAAAGGTGTGTGCATCAGTTCACACCACGACTACACGGGAGGAACCATGCGACGGAGCATGAAGGCTACGGCCGCCCTTATTACATCAGCAGCTTTGCTGGCCGCTTGCGGCGGCGAAGAGGTGGAGGACACCGAGCCAACGGACGGTGGTGCGGACACGACCGACTCGACCGACGATGGCGAGACCACTGACGACACCGAAGATACGGAAGACACCGACGGTGAAGAAACCGACGATGGTGCCGACGGTGGGGATTACCCGGACCTGTCCGGCGTAACCATTGACGTCGCATCCGACTGGTCGGGTGCGGAGCAGGAGAACTTCGAGCAGGTCCTCGACTACTTCGAGGAAGAAACGGGTGCGCAGGTCACCTACACTTCGCTTGGGAACAACGTGTCCACCGCTCTTGGCACCCAGATCGAAGGTGGTGGCGCACCCGATATCGCGCTTGTCCCCCAGCCCGGTCTCGTTGACCAGCTGGTCGAGTCCGACGACATCGTCCCCATGACCGACGAAGTCGTTGCTGCGGTTGACGCAAACTATGCGGAGACCTGGAAGGATCTATCGACCTACGACGGCGAGCTTTACGGCGTGTGGTTTAAGGCCGCAAACAAGTCAACCGTTTGGTACAACGTTGGCGTTTACGAAAATGCTGGCGCCGACGTTCCCGAAACCTGGGAAGACTTCACTGCCACGCTGCAGCTCATTTCAGACTCCGGTGTTCCCGGCCTCGTCGTTGGTGCCGATGTTGGGTGGCCGCTGACCGACTGGTTCGAGAACGTTTACCTGCGTACCGCCGGTCCGGAAATGTACGACCAGCTTGCCGCACACGAGATCCCCTGGACCGATGACTCCGTCATCGAGGCCCTCGAGATTCTCGGTGAGCTGTGGGGCAACGATACGTTGCTTATGCCGGGAGGGGCACAGCGTTCCTTCCCCGACTCGGTCACTGCCGCTTTCACGGATCCTGCCGAGGCTGGCACCGTCTACGAAGGTGACTTTGTTGCAGGCAACATTGCCGAGCAGACCGATTCGGTTGTCGGCGAGGATGCCAACTTCTACCCCTTCCCCTCGATCAACGGCTCCGAGCCGGCAGTCATGGGTGCGGGTAACGTAGCAATCGCATTCAACGACGACGAAGCAACGATGGCTCTTATGACCTACCTTGCTTCGCCCGAGGCCGCAAACATCTGGATTGAGCTTGGTGGCTTCACCTCACCAAACCAGAATGCCGATACCTCCCTGTACCCGGATGATGTCTCGCTCGCTATCGCCGAGCAGCTGACATCGGCCGAGTCCTTCAGGTTCGACATGTCGGACCTCACTCCCTCCGCCTTCGGTGGTACCGAGGGTGAGGGCATGTGGGCTGTCCTCATCGAGTTCTACGAGAACCCGGACGATGTTGAGGGAACCGCGCAGGCCCTCGAGGATGCGGCAGTGGCCGCGTACGGCAACTAACCAACCAGTGGGCGGGGCGCATCGAAGTGCGCCCCGCCTTCACCGGCCTATCACCGGTCAAGTGAGGAACCATGTCCACTACCGCAGTGAAGAAGAACAAGAAGACAAAGGTCCGGGGTAAGCCCCCGATGTCGACGCAGAACCGCTGGCTTCTTGTCATCCTGCTCGGCCCCGCCCTGGCCTTCCTTGTTGCCTTCGTTGTTTATCCGATCATCTACTCGCTCTATCGCTCGACGTTTGACAGCCGCGGCGACGGATTCGTTGGTATCGGCAACTACGTCAAGGTCTTCACCGACCCACAAACCTTCACTGCGTTTAAGAACAACATCATCTGGGTGCTTGTCGCACCGCTCGTGTGCACAATACTCGGCCTGATCTTTGCCGTGCTCATGGAAAAGATCGCATGGGCAACGGCATTCAAGCTCATCATTTTCATGCCGATGGCGATTTCTATGCTTGCCGCGGGCATCATCTTCCGTACCGCCTTCCAGCAGAACCCCGACATTGGCATGGCAAACGCCATCACCGTCACCATTAAAGAGTTCTTCTCTTCGGGCTCCCACTATCCCGACGCACGGTTGAGGGCCAGCGAGGAGTTCTCGTCTTTCGAGCAGCAGGAAACGGGCGGTGAGATTCTCTCAACCTCCGAGTTCGGGCCCGGCGACGTCGCCCTTATCCCCCTCATCGGCATTGCCCCCGAGCACATCGGCGACGATCCCGTCCCCGCAGTTCCAAGCCAGGCGCAAGATAGAGCCGTGACTGGCACTGTCTGGCTTGACTTCATTCCCGGCGGTGGCGGAGAAACCGGCCACATAGATGCTGGCAAGCCAGGACTTGGTGGCATCACCATCCACGCTACGGATGGGTCCGGGAACGACTACGAGGCGGTGACGGCCGACGACGGCACATTCGCCTTCGAAGGGGTAACCGAACCCCTGACCCTTAGTGTTCCAGCATCAAACTTCACGTCCGGACCAACGGGAATCAACTGGCTGGGACCCGACCTCATTACCCCCGTCATGATTCTTGCCTACGTGTGGATATGGGCGGGCTTCGCCATGGTCATGATCGGCTCCGGCCTTTCTGCCATTGACCGCTCCCTGCAGGAAGCGGCACGAACCGACGGCGCTTCGGAATGGCAGGTGTTCCGGCACATCACGGTGCCGCAGCTGATGCCGGTCATCATGGTTGTCATCGTGACCCTCATGATCAACGTGCTCAAGATCTTCGACCTTGTCTACGTCATACCTCCTGGCTCATCGAAGCAGGAAGCAGAGGTGCTCGCCACCCGAATGTGGACCGTGTCGTTCGGTGGCGGTAACGACCAGGGCCTGGGCTCCGCCCTCGCCATCGTCCTCCTCATCCTGGTCATCCCGTTCATGCTTATTAACATCCGCAACTTCCGGAGAGGAGGCCAGCGATGAGTACCTCCAACATCGAGCACGTAGCACAGGAGCTTTCTGCCGAAGGCGAGGATCGGGACACAGAGAAGAGAGTCAAGCGGCGCCGGTCCGGCAAGGTTTATCGGGCCGGGGAACGCAAGAAGACCGTTGGCGGCAGGATCGTTGCCCTATTCAATAACTCGATCGTCAACATCATCCTTGTCATTGTTGCCGTCATGTGGCTTGTCCCGACGGTCGGCCTATTCGTTGCCTCGTTCCGTAGCTCGCAGGCTAACTCCGCCACCGGTTGGTGGACGGTCTTCCAAGACGTTCATCAGCTAACTGTTGAGAACTATTCATCGCTGCTCGGCAATGACGCGATGATGCAGTCTCTGCTCAACACGATCATCATTGTTGTCCCGTCCACGCTTCTTGTTGTCGCCTTCGGCGCCATGGCAGGCTATGCCCTGGCTTGGATCGACTTCCCGGGAAGGGACTGGGTTCTCATCGGGGTTGTGGCTCTCATGGCGGTGCCCCTCCAGGTTGCCTTTATCCCCCTTGCTCGCCTGTTCGGCAACATCGGCATCTTCGGAACCTATGCGGCAGTCATCATCTTCCACGTCTCCTTCGGGCTACCCTTCGCCGTGTTCCTGTTAAGGAACTACTTCACGAACATCAGCCCGGAACTTCTTGAAGCCGCGAGGATCGATGGTGCTTCGGAAATGAGAATCTTCCTCCGTGTTGCTCTACCGCTTGGAATGCCGGCGATTGCATCCCTGGCAATCTTCCAATTCCTGTGGTCCTGGAACGACATGCTGGTCGCCCTGATCTTCGCGGGCCCCGGGTCACAACCGATTACTGTGGCGATCCAATCCCAGCTACGCCAGTTCTCTTCGAACATGGACATCCTGTCGGCCGGCGCCTTTGTATCCATGGTGATCCCACTGCTCGTCTACTTCGCCTTCCAGAAGTACTTCGTCAACGCCCTCATGGCAGGCTCCTCGAAGTAACAGCAAACCCACCGGCGAAGTACCAACAACAGGCGGATCAGCGCAGAGAAAACTCTGAATTAAGCGATCCGGTGGATGAGCTCATCTGGCACGTAGCAGTCAGGCCCCCGATCTTCGGATCAGGGGCCTGACTGTTTTCCTGGCTTTACCTGACCGGGCATTTATTGCCGGGGCATACTTTGGCAGAGGTTATCTCCGGCGGCTTTCCGGCTCAGGCTCCCCCACCACAACTCCGATGGGGATCAGTCGATTCAGTCCTGGATGTTGGTGCGGTGGAAGTTCTTCCAGGAACGGGAGGCCGTGGGGCCGCGCTGACCCTGGTATCGGGAACCGGGTGCTCCGCTTCCGTAGGGGTTCTCGGCCGGCGAGGACAGCTGGAAGAAGCACAGCTGCCCCACCTTCATTCCCGGGTACAGCTTGATCGGCATCGTCGCCGTGTTCGACAGCTCCAGAGTGATATGGCCCGTGAACCCGGGATCAATGAAGCCCGCAGTGGAGTGCGTAAGCAGGCCGAGCCTGCCGAGCGATGACTTACCTTCCAGGCGCGCCGCAATGTCTTCCGGAAGGGTCACCTGCTCATAGGTGGAGCCGAGAACAAACTCGCCCGGATGAAGGACGAACGGTTCGTTCCCAGCATCGATAAGGCGCGTCAGGTCTTCCTGCTCCTCGGCCGGGTCAATGACCGGGTAGCGGTGGTTATCAAACATTCGGAAGAACTTATCGAGCCGAACATCCAGGGAGGAGGGCTGAACAAAGTCAGCCTCCCAGGGGTCGATCTTGATCCGACCCTGGTCGACCTGTGAACGGATATCTCTATCTGAAAGCAGCACATATTGAGTTTGCCAGAAATCTGCTCCTTAGGCCCTCTCGTTCACTTACTACCCGGGCCCCGCACCTGCCACAATCCGACTATCCCCGCGTTTCCACACTTCCAAGACTGCAACCTCACACCAAGGTCTTTGAAGGATGGCAACGGCAAGCGGTAATATGGATAAACACGCGGGTGTAGTTCAATGGTAGAACTTCTGCTTCCCAAGCAGACAGCGCGGGTTCGATTCCCGTCACCCGCTCCATTTCACTCACGCAGAGCTCGGACTCCCAGCCATGAGACAGTCGGGGCTCCGAATTCAACTTTTGATTCCGTGGCGCTTTGACCCTGTGGAGCATAGTGTGGCGGCATGAAGCACATAAGCTTTCCAAACTCAGATCTCAAAGCATCGAACATCGTCTCGGGGTTCATGAGGATTGCCGAGAAGTCGGACCAACAGATCCGTGATCTCGTTTCCGCAGCCCGGGACGCTGGGGTCAACTATTTTGATCACGCCGATATTTACGGGAACCGCATGCACGAATGCGAAGAGAGGTTTGGTGAGGCCCTAAACCTCAGCTCCTCCGAGCGGGAGGACATGATCATCCAAACGAAGACCGGGATCCTTCCTCACGACGATTACTACGATCTGTCGTACGAGCACATCACTTCCCAAGTTGAGGGCTCCTTGCGGGCCTTGCGCACTGACTACATTGATGTTCTCCTCCTCCATCGCCCCGACGCTCTGGTTGAACCAGATGAAGTTGCTCGCGCTTTTGACGAGCTTCATTCCGTTGGAAAGGTACGGAACTTCGGGGTCTCCAACCACACCCCGGGCCAAATCGACCTTCTCCGTGCTTCGCTGTCCCAGCCACTGGTCGTGAATCAGATGCAGCTGTCGATCACCCACTCCCCGACGCTGGCGCAAGGCATCGCCGCCAATATGCTGAGTGACAGCCAATCGGCTGTTCGGGACGGCGGCGGTCTTGTTGAATACTGCAGACAGGCGGGAATTACCATCCAGGCCTGGTCGCCCTTCCAGGGCGGAACAAAGCCGGGAACATTGTTCAACCGGGATTCCTATCCTGAGCTCAATAATGAAATTGATTCCCTCGCATCCACGTACGACGTCCCTAAGGAAGCGATTGCGACAGCCTGGATCACACGCCACCCGGCGGATATGCAGGTGGTTCTTGGAACAACAACACCCGCCCGGGTCCGTGCCGCAACAGCCGGGTCGGATCTGCCTCTCACGCGCGCCGAATGGTACCGACTGGCACAAGCAGGCGGATGGTCAATCCCTTGAAAACGGCGGATGCAACTCAACGGGCACGACGCGACGATCCAGCTCTAACGGTGAAGGCACATTACCCATAGAAACCCCATAAATAAGTGTGGGTTCCCAAGAACCCATTGGGCCTTGAGAGCCTTCTCAGCTCATCACTTCGCTAGTGTGAATCCATGGCTTCCACCCTCGTTTCTCCGCCCAAGGCTAGTGAGGGCGACCGCATCGCCGTTCTCTCTCCGTCATTCGCAGCTCCCGGGGTCTCTCCCCGGGTTCACGAGCAGGGGATTGAGCGACTTGAGGCCCTGACCGGCCTGGCCCCGGTCGAGTTCGCAACGACGCGACGGGTTAACGCACATGCGATCGATCGCGCCAACGACATCACACAAGCCTTTGCGGATCCAACCATCACCGCGATTATCACGACCATCGGCGGTGACGATCAGGTGACTGTAATCCCGCACATCGATGCCGATATTGTCCGGCAGAATCCCAAGCCTTTTCTCGGCTACTCCGACAACACTCATCTGCATAACTTCCTTACTACCCTTGGCATCAAGAGCTTCTACGGCGGTTCAACTCAGATTCACCTTGGCCCCGGGCCACAGGTGGAGGAAGAACATGGGGCATCTCTTCTCGCAGCAGTAATAGATGGTGGCCTGCTTGAGATCACGAATCCGGCGGAGTCGGAGGACCACGGAACACTGTGGGCGTAGCCGAACGCTCTGACGGAATTTGGGCCGAGAGAGCCCTCGGAACCCTGGATTTGGGACGGTCCAGCAAAATCGATAACGGGACGCACCTGGGGAGGCTGCGTCGAGATTATTCACGAGATCCTTGCCTCAGGCCGCTTCTCACTCCCCCTTTCGGATCTTGACGGAGCCGTTCTTCTCCTCGAGCTTTCCGAGGAAGTCACTCCTCCCATCATTGTCAAAAGGATGATGAGAGCTCTTGGCGAGCGGGGAATCCTTGAACGGGTCGGTGCTGTCCTGTTCGCACGCCCTCCTGTCAGCGACCACGCTTCTCGGCCCGATAGCAAGACCAGGCAAGCCATGCGTAACGACAGGTACGGCACGGCAATCCGAACCATTCGTACCTACAGTCACGATGCGGTGATCTGTTGCGGCGTTCCCTTCGGGCACACTAGGCCGCAGTGGATCCTCCCGTACTGCGGAAACGTCACGGTCGACGGGGCGACGCAAAAGATCATTGCAGATTACAGCTGATCGTGAGGACAACTTCGTCTTTAGCTTTTACCCCGAACCGCTCTATCTCTTAGGAAGGTCTCCTAAGTGGCGAACGCCGGGCCTAGCGTTACGTACATCTGTAATACTGATTGCGAACTTAACCGAAGGATTCACCATGGGTTTCTTTACTTTCCTTGCCGCAGCTCTCAGCGGCTACCTCGGAATCGCCCTTCTCGATACTGATCATTCAACCCTGGCAATCCTCGCTATCGTTGCCGCTGTCCTCAGCGCCATCGCCTTCATCCTTAGTTTCAGGCGCGGTGACAAGAGGGCAAACACTCTCGGCGAATCGTCCTTCACCTCCCCAACGACCAGCACGTACCAGCCATCAACATCCGCGGCGCCTTCTCAGAACATTTACCAGGCCGCACCCACCGCCAAAACAACCCTGCTAACCGGTGAGCAGCGGGAACGAGTCCAGTTCCTCGTCCACGACAAGCAGAAGATCATGGCGGTCAAAGAAATTAGGGGATGGACGGGACTCGGGCTCAAGGATGCCAAGGACCTGGCTGACGCTATCGAACGCGGCCAGGCCTAATTCCCAGCGTTGCGTTTGGCCACCCGCCCTCAGCTAGCCCTGCCGTTCGATGAGATCGACCGGTCCTGCCAGTTATTCGCGTGGTCCTGTCGAATCGGTCATCTACGACCTTCCACATTCTCAGAATTAGCGTTCTGAGGGCACTCGCTTAAGCCCATCTTTAAGCCATCCAATGGGTGCCGACTTTGGATGATTTCTCCGGGGAGTTTTCCCCGGGGATCACTCCCCCTCCCTGGTGGTGCCAATCGTTGCAATGACAGGGCAAAGTAGTTGTCATGAACGCAACAACAGTTTCTCTGAGCACGAGGCGCCGCCTTGCACTGGGCCTGAGCCTCCTTGTCATCGGTGTCCTCCTCGGCGCTCTCTTTGGGCTGCTTGCGGAGTTCATTCTGTCGCTGTTCGACTTCCAGGGCTTCCTGGGAGTCGGAGCGCATGTTGGCGAGGTCCGTGGCCTCGCACTGACCGCAGCTCTTGGCACACTCATTGCCATTGTTGGCACCGGCACTCTGATCGCAGAGTCCATGAGAGCCGAGATCTCGGATGATGATGTCCTGCTGACGTGGAAGGGCGCAAGCGTCCGGGTTCGTAAGGAACTCGTTTCCTCCATTTACCTTGGTGAAGACATCGTCCTGTACAGCAAGAGCGGAACCGAGCTTGCTCGGGCCCGCGCAGTTAATCCGCAGGCCCTGCGCTCTTCCCTGATCCATCACGGCTACCCCACCCCGTCGCACACCGAGCAGGGCGAAGGCGAGTTTACTGACGACATTGAGATTCTCGATGATGACGCGAAGCGGATTGCCGCAGCACGCACGAAGGCTCTGAAGGCCGGTAACACGGACATTGCGGAGATTCTGCGCAGGCAGCTCGCTTCCATGGGTGTTATGTCCCGCGATCTTAAGGCTGGCCGAATGGGGTTGAGGACGGAGTTCCGGAAGCTCGAACCCTTTCGTTCCGCCGCAGTGACGGCCTAGGGTATCGTGGCTGCGTGTCACTCGTTGTCGCCGCAGCCATTGTCGATTCAGTCGAGAAGCCCACGAGACTTCTCGCTGCCCAGCGCTCGTACCCGAAGGATCTAGCGGGGATGTGGGAGCTTCCCGGCGGCAAGGTAGAAGAGGGCGAAGATCCCATCCAGGCATGCGTCCGCGAGATCATTGAAGAACTCGGGGTCACTCCAACTCTTTACGACCTGGTTGAAGGGCCGGAAGGGGACTGGCCGATCGGCAAGCACACCATGCGAGTATGGCTCGCAACAGTCAATTCCGAACCCGTACAGGGCTCCGATCATTCAGAGCTTCGCTGGTGCGAAGCAGAAGACGTGACGAAGCTTGATTGGCTCCCGGGCGATGTTGCCCTCGCAAAGAAGCTTGCCGACTGGATGGTGTCAACCCGCTAGCAACCGGCCACACATGGCTTGAATCCAGGCCGGTATAGATTCTTGAATAAGGCCGTTTACAGATGTGAATGTGGGGCCGGATCGCGCGGTTCCGGCCCCACATCTTCTGCTCACAAGCCGATTGCTTGCAGGTCACTATCCCTTGAGGGTCGAGTTGCCGAGAAGCTCCTCAACTTCCTCGTCGCACAGTTCGCAGCGGTTGAAGAGGTCGTAGAACTCCTTCGTCTCCGCAACAATGTCATTGTCGAAGTATTCGGGGTACAGCACGTCACCCATCCAGTTGATGCCAACAATCCGGTTCGGGCCCGGTGGGCGGCTCACCCAGTTTCTACGGCTCACCTGGCACTTCGTATCACGTATGCTTCGGCTATGCCCAAGATCTCCGGGCGGTCGCTCATAGAGCACCGTGACAACACTCGGCGAGCCCTTTTCGACTCGCTGAGCACTCTCATGTCCGAACGGGGATTTGAGAACGTGTCAATCTCGGACCTTGCGGAACACTCCGGGATTAGGCGCACCACGATCTATAACCATTTCACCGACAAGGAAGACATCCTGATCGCCTATGTCGAGTCAGAAATGTCGAAATACCTGTCAAACACGAAGGCGATGCTGGCCCGGGCTGACAATTCGATCGACAAGCTTCGCTTCTATGTTCGAAGCCAGCTACTGGCAGAACGCAGCTATCTTATGGCGCCCGGTCCCCCGTTGAAGGATGTCATCAGCCCTGACACCGGGATGAAGTTGGCGGAGCACATTAAACAGATTTCGGATCTGTTGCGTTCGATCCTTACGCGCGCAATCGATAATGGGACGATTCCCGATCAGAACATCCGCGTATCTATTCAGCTCATTAACGGCACTCTAACCGGCAGGCGGGTTCCCCGTAGCGAACCGGAACGGACCGAGTTCTTCCACTCCACGGAGCGGTTTGTGATTCAGGCCCTCGGGGCGAAGTTTCCCGAAAACCCAACGGATATCGGACCAATCCCACCCTGCAAGTAACCCACCGGGTCGGCTCACCAGTTCTGGGGGCCCGATCCTCCGCCGGTGCCCCATTCCTGTTCTTCCTGGCGCCGCTCGTCAGCTTCGCGGTTGCGTTGTTCCATTTCGCTTTGCTTGGGGTCTGTGGGGTCGCCCGATCCGCTGCCGTTCGGGTTGTCACCTTCGTCGCCTTCATCCCCTTCATCACCCTCGTCGCCTTCGCCACCTTCATCGCCCTCGTCGCCTTCTTCACCGCTACTGGTGGCGTTCGGGTTGGGGTTCGGGCAAGTTTGAATGACTTCTTCCGCGTCTTCATCCCGGTCCGCCGCAGCGTAGCCAAGGTAAAGGTTGGCACGAACGAGGCATTCGTAGGATTCGGGGTCCTTGACCCCGCCCTCGAAGACCTCTGCCTTCGGGACCGTCTCGAGGGCTTCTTCCAGCTTGGCGATTCCTCGGTTGATCTCGTCCTGGGCGAGAAGGGCTGTTCCTTGACCGAAGTCGGGCCGCCACTTATCGAGCGGAGATACTCGTTCGGCTGTCTGGTAATAGTCTTCGGCGGCCTCGTAGTCGCCCCGCTCGTAGGCTTTCGCACCGAACCACATGGATCCGAAGATCAGGCCGGACCAGACGGCGAGGGCAACAATGAACGTGCCGATAACAGCGGTTATGAGGTGGTAGGTCTTCATCGGGTCCCCCTCAATAGCGAGACAGCCTTGGGAGTGAGGTACCAGAGTTCCCAGCCGACAAGCGCAATGAGAACGAGACCGACGGGCCATAGAACCGGGTTGAGCGCACCGCGCTCTTCCCGGCCGTCTCCGGCAATCATTTCAAACGGGATGTCGTCGACAAGCTCCCCGGCTCCTCCGGGCGTCGTGCGGTGCACGTATTCAATATCGAGCTGGCTTGCTACCTCTTGGAGGGCTTCCTCGTTGAGTTTGGAGATTCCCGGTTCACCGGTGCTTTGGTCCGTGATGTAGTTGCCGGGCTCTTCCTCCCCGGCAAAGGTGCGGAGCATTGGCGCACCTTCCGTTGTGCCGTAGCCGAAGACATAGCCATCGTCGACGTATTCGGCGAGCGACTCGTATTCGACCGGTTCGTCGGCACTGGAGTCCCGATTGTTTGTTGACTCACCGTCGGTGAAGAGCAGCATGACACGAACGTTCTGCGGATCGTTCTCGAAGGAGCGGGCAAGTGCCTTCTCAACTTCTTCCACGGGACGGTTAATTGAGGAGCCCTGGGAGTACATGGTTGATTCGCGCCTCGTAGTATCAAGCCAGGACAGCGCGGCTCGCTCATCGGTTGTCAGCGGAAGCTGCTGGGTGGCAGTCGAAGAGAAGGCAATGATCGAGTACTGGGCTCCCGGGTTCTGCTCGATGATCTCTCTCATGTCGGCTTTGACGCCTTCGAGGCGCTGCTCTTCACCGTTCCAGTCTTCTGCCCCCATGGAGCCGGTCAGGTCCACCACAAAGTAATATTCGGCGTTCGAGATCCGCTCTTCCGTGATGATTGTGGCGGCGGGCGTAAGCCCAATGATTCCCACGCAGGCGACCATGAGGCCGCGGCGCAGCCAGGTGGAGGTTTTGCGGGTCTTGCGCCACGCATCGAAGCAGAGCACCCCGAGTGCCAGCACGAGAAGAATGGTGACCCAGGCGGGCCAGGCGTTCATGAAGCTCATATTCGGTACCGCCATCCCACGACGACGAGGATGCCGATCCCGACGGCTGCAATGATCGGCCACGCACCGGGGGTGTCGACCAGGATGGTGACGGGATCGGATTCGAGGTCTTCAGCCTGCTGGCTTTCGATCTCATCGAGGAGCTGGCTCGCAGCCTCCTCATCGCCGGCCACGAAGTAGTACCCTCCGGCCCCTTCTATTTCGTCTCTCATTTCTTGGGATTCGTAGTTGACCGAGCCGTAGTAGGTTTCGATGTACATTCCGTGGATGACGATGCTTTGCTCCGCCGCCATCTCCACCGCTTCAGACAGGGAGTAGATCTGCACTTCGGGGGTGGACACTTCGTTGTCGGTTGCGAGGATAATCGTCCTCGCCCTCTCCTCTTCCGGCATGTCGAACTGCATGACGCAGTTCGCCAACCCGTCACCGACCAGGGAGGCACCTCCCGTTGATTCGAGGAACGTGCCGGCAGTGAAGTCGTAGAACTCTTGAGGATTTGTGGGGTAGTCGCTATACCCGTCGGTTTCGAGCGCCTCGGCCCCCTCGTTGAGCCTTTCCTTCACCAGGTCATAGTCATCGGTCAGGGGGAACACGACCTGGGAGTTCGAGTTCCAGATAACGAGGGCAACCCGCTCCCCCTGGAATTCGTCAACCATGCTCGCGAACGCCTTCATGACTTCCGAGTCGAAGCCAATAACGGAGCCGGATACATCGAGGCAGAGAACAATGTCGCGGGAGGCCAGCTCCTCAGCCCGGGTTTCCACGGTGTGCGGCCGGGCAACCATGACGGCGCTTGAGACGGCCACAGCAGCCAGCAAAACAAAGGACCCGAAGGTGGCGATCCGCAGTTGCCGGATCCGTGCCCGGTAGCGCGGCAGAACCCGCCCCGGCAGAGTGTGGGCAACAAGAACTGCCTCACCGGAGTGACGTTCCCGTTTAAACCATCTGTAGGCGACGATGGCAATGAGGATGAGTGGGATAGCGAGAGCCCAAGGGTTCACCATGCTCCGACCACCGCCTTCGCACGCTCCGTCACGTGATCAATTGTGGTCGTGTCCGCGGTGCCGGGGCCACCGGCAGCTCCCGATTGATCGACAGCACCACCGTTTGCCGCAACTTCGGCCCCGCTGGTACTGCCACTCTCACCGGCAGTTTCGCTACCCTCCGCACTGCCGCCGGTGACGCCGTTACCTGCGGTGCTTGGCACCGCGGGTGAAGCACCGAACGACGGCTCTTCCAACACGGAGAGGAGTTCACCAAATTCCGTAAAGCCGCTCATGGCTGTCGCTTCCCGCACGGACATCCAGGACATGTCGGAGCCGGTTTTCTCTGTCCCGAAGTCACGCAGGAGCTTCGCAAGGGCAAGGGCATAGACCCGGCTGTCCCCAACGTTCCGATGTTCTTCTCGCAGGTCGTCAATCTTTTTCTGCCAGGTGCGGACCCGGACAGGGGCTCGCTTCTTGGCACCAATCGACGTAATCCGCCATCCCAGCCACATGGCAAGGACAACGAGGAGGGCGAGGGCGGCAACGATGTAGAACGGGGATGCCTCAAACGGGGCAACGAGGTCTTCGACCATGTCGTCAGTCACGGACACCCCTCCTCAGCATGTTGACGAGGGCGGGCACGACCTCGTCGGAGGAGTTCACAACGGTCTGTTTGATGCCGTGTCCGCGTAGCATCCTGTCGGCTTCGTTGATCATGGTTTGTCGGTGGTGACGGAGCATGTCGGCCAGTTCGGGATCTTCGCGGGCATAGGCAGGAATGACGATGCCTCCGTCGACATCGACCATCCGGTCCACGCCTTTCACTGTCATCGGCATGTCTGCGACGCGGACGACGAGGAGTTCGTGGCGGGCACGCACCTTCCGCAGCGTGTCGAGGTCGGCGGAGGTGGGCCAGGCTTCGTCGGTAACGAGTACGATGAGGGTGCGGAGTCGGGTGAGGGTGAGGACGCGTTCAAGCAGTCCGCTCACATCGGCGGGTGCCGCGGCTTCTTCGTAGGCGGCAGCTGCCCTGTTGAGGAGGAATTCGAGGTGATCGCGGCCGTGGCGGGCTGGGATTGCCTGGCTGAGTTCGGAGTCGCCCCACACGAGGCCGAGACGGTCGCCCCGAGACGATCCGAGGTAGGCAAGAACGTCCGCCGCCCATATCCCGATGTCGCACTTGCGTTCCCCGGACGGCGCTGTTGCCAGCATCTCCACTCCCATGTCCAACACGAGCTGGGTGAAGACGTCCGATTCGCGTTCGAAACGGCGGATAATGGGGTGGCCGGCGCGGGCGGATGATTTCCAGTCAATAGATGACACATCATCGCCGGGCCGATATTCGACCTGGTCTTCGAAGTCGATGCCGTGGCCGGTGAACATGGAGGAGTGTTGGCCTTCCGAGTGCCCAACGGCCCGGCGGATCGTGGGCAGGGCAAGCCTGGCCCGCACGAGTGCCATTCGGGACGACGGGTTACCTCGGCGTGCGGTCATGGCGTGGGCACCGCCGCAAACACGTCATCAATAATCGTTTCGGGCGGGATATCTGCCGCGAGCGCATCGTAGGTTCGGATAATCCGGTGACGGAGGACTGCGTGCCGGAGGGACTTGATGTCGTCGGGAACAACGTAGTTCCGGCCGTTGAGCAACGCGAGTGCCTGACCGACTCGCATGAGTGCCAGGGAGCCACGGGGTGAGGCACCAACCCGGACCTTGTGTCGCAGGTCGGGGATGGGGCGGGGGCCACCGCCTCGGGTCGTGTTGATAAGAGCAACGACGTAGGCCTTGATTGACTCGTCAACGTAGACCCGTCCGGCAGTCTCCTGAAGGAAGAGCACATCCTCGGTGGTGACCGGCTGGGCCGTTGATTTTCCGAAGGCCCGTTCGGCTGTTTTGGTGAGGATCTCGATCTCTTCACCGGGAGTCGGGTACGTGAGGATCTCTTTGAGGAGGAACCTGTCCATCTGCGCTTCAGGAAGAACGTAGGTGCCTTCCTCGTCGACGGGGTTCTGGGTGGCGAGCACCATGAACGGGTCCGGCAACTTATAGATGGTGCCGCCAATCGAAGTCTGGCGTTCCTGCATGGCTTCCAGCATCGCCGACTGGGTTTTGGCGGATGAGCGGTTGATCTCATCGAGGAGCACCATGTTGGCGTGCACGGGACCGAGCTGGGTCGAGAACTTCCCGGTCTCGTACGTGTAAATCTGGGTGCCTACTATGTCGTTCGGCATGAGGTCCGGCGTGCACTGGATACGGGAGAAAGATCCGGAAATTGCTTCCGAAAGAGTCACTGCCGCAGTGGTCTTTGCCAGTCCTGGCACGGATTCCAGGAGGACATGACCCCGTGCCATGAGGGAGACGATCAGAGCCTGATACAGGTCTCGCTGGCCCACGACCGTGGCGGAGAATATGCCCTGGACCCGCCCCAGTGCGTCGCGTGCCCTCGCCATGTCTTCAGTCGGTATCTTGCCATTTGCAACCTGCATGCTGCTCCTATCGCGAGGTCCTCTACACCATCATTTCATCACGCCTCCCAGTGTTAGGACATAATGTGGTGGGGTGACCACTACCCAGCGCCTGCTTAATCCCACGGGAGTTTCCTGGCCCATTGTCGTCGGTATTGCCGCAACAATCATCGCCGGGCTCACCACCGGTATCTACGCCGAAGCCCTTCTGGCCGACCCGGGTGCCGTAACCCGGTGGGCCGTTCCGCTTCTCACGTACGGCCGGGATACCGTTGCCGCGCTAACCTTTGGGGCGTTCCTGATCGCCGCCACCGTCTACTCCCCCACCACGGAAATAAGACCGCGCAAGTCCTTCACATACGACGCACCCGAATGGCAGCGGGTCATGAAATTCGGGCGGACAACAGCAATCATCTGGCCGATCCTGGAACTCGCAAACTTCATTGTTACCTACTCTTCGGTCGCCGGGGTACCGCTCTCCGATAACTCGCTTGGCCCGGGCCTGTGGCAGTTCATGACCGAGATCGAGCTCGGCCAGATCATGGCCTGGTCGATCCTGCTTGCCGTTATCGTCTCCATCGTGGCGGCCTTAGCCTCGACCATGGCGGGCTCCGCGTGGACCATGGCACTTTCGGCCGTTGCCATGGTCCCCATTGCCCTGACCGGCCACGCCTCCGGCGCGGCCTCCCACACTCTTGCCGTGTCCTCGATCTACATCCACCTGCTTGCCATGAGCGCATGGGCCGGTGGCCTCATTGCCTTCCTTGCCACCGCCCCCAGGAGCGGCCGTCTCGCCGCCTACGCATCCCGCTATTCCTCAATCGCGGCGTGGGCACTGGGGCTGACAATCTACTCCGGTTTCCTTGCCGGTTTTATCCGATTCAACAGCCCCGCAGAGCTGTTCACCTCAAGCTATGGCCGACTCCTACTCGTCAAGGTGCTCGCGACGGGCGTGCTGGCGCTCGCGGGCCTCGCGCACCGCAGGCGCACCCTCGCCACCATCGAAGGGACACCGCGGCCATTTACGAAGCTTGCCGTCGGCGAAGTGCTCATCATGACCGGGGTTATCGGTGTTGCTGCCGCCCTGTCGAATTCGGCTCCGCCGGTCCCCCAGGACCCGGTTCCCGATCCGACCCCGGCTTTCCTGCTGTCTCAGAACCCAATCCCGCCCTACCCGGAAACCATCAACTACCTGACTCAGTGGCGCATCGAACCCATCCTCGCTTTCGCAGCTGTCGTCGGGATCGTGCAGTACGTGCGCTGGGTCAGGCGCCTCAACGCTCGCGGTGACGAGTGGCGCAACTGGCGGGCCTTCTCCTGGATTGCTGGCATGGTCCTGTTCTTCTGGGTAACGAACGGCGGACCCGCAGTGTATGGAGCCGTTCTGTTCTCCGCCCACATGCTCATGCACATGATCCTCGCCATGGTGATCCCGATCCTCCTGGTCCTCGGTGCCCCGGTATCGCTCCTGGCCCGAGCAATCCCCGCCCGCACCGACGGCTCGCGGGGCGGTCGGGAGATCATTCTTGCCGTTGCTCATTCCAAGTACGGAGCTTTCTGGGCACATCCGGTTATTGCTGCCGTGAACTTCGCAGGATCCCTCATCCTGTTCTATTTCACTGACCTGTTCTACCTGTCGCTCACCACCCACGTTGGTCATCTCCTCATGGTCCTGCACTTCACTCTTGCCGGATACATGTTCACGAACGCGCTGATTGGTATCGACCCGGGCCCCACCCGCCCCGCCTATCCGCTTCGCATCCTCCTGCTGTTCGCAACGATGGCATTCCATGCATTCTTTGGCATTGCCGTTATTTCTTCCACGTCGGTTCTCGCAAACGAGTTCTTTGGCTGGCTGGGACTGCCGTGGGGCGTGAATGCTCTCGCCGACCAGGAGGTGGGCGGTGCCATCACGTGGGGCATCGGTGAGTTCCCCACCGTGGCGCTCGCAATCTCGGTGGCGATCATGTGGGGCAGGTCGGAAGACAAGGTCGCGAAGCAGATCGACCGCCGCGCCGACCGGGATGATGATGCTGAGCTGAAGGCCTACAACGAGATGTTGGCGGCGCGAGCAAAAGGTCGCGGATAGCCCGCGTAGCGGCTCGTGAATAATCGTTTCTCGCAACCTGTGCCAGTATTGACCTATCCTTGTTCGGGAAGTTCCGACGATTTGAGTACCTATGAGTGAGAACAACACATCGCACAACCGCGGCATGAGCCCCGGGCTTAAAGCCGTACTCGTTGTCTTGGGCATTATCTTGTCGATCATCATTTTCCTCATCTGGTCCGCCATCATCCGCGGCGGAGCCGACCTGGTTGCAAACGCCGAATCCGCCACCCCAACCGAGTCAGAGACATCCGGGGCTGACAACACCGAAGAAGAGGCACCGGATCCTCTGGCACAGCCCAGGGCCTCCGTCATTGCGATTGTGGACGCACCCACCTGCGATTCCGCAGAAACCGACACCAACGCTCTCGCTGAGCTCGTGACCGTATCCGAGCAGAACGGTGGCCTCGGGGACGACGATCGTCAGCTTATTGTCGACACGCTCAACAAGATCGACGACTCCTGCCCGAAGGATTTCACCCTCGATGTCGCGAACCGGGTTTCCGGGGCTGGGGTGCCGCTGGCGCTCGCACAGATCTCCGACGAAGCAGATTGGGTAACGAAGGCCCGTCCCGCCCCCGACGGTGCTCGACCGCTCACCGACTTCAATACGGACAGCCTCAATATCCACTGCACGATGGATTCCACCCAGGCTGCCTGCTCGATCTACACGTACACGTTCCCGTCGGTTCCCGAATCCTGCGAAACGTACACGCAGACGTACACGGTCGGCGAAGCGAGCGACACGAACGAACTCTGTTCTTGGCGCATCCAGTCCTCTAACAACCGGAACGCCAACGCCGTCTACGCGAACGACACCTTTGCCTGCGAAGTAACGGGCGGCGGAAGCACTGTCGAATGCTGGTCCCAGTTGTCCGGCAAGGGCTTCACGGTGAACCGCAACAGCGGCACCACCTTCTAAACCCCACGCTGCGCTCGTTTCCCATCCGGGCACGCCATTTCGATCCCCGCGCTGCATTACTCCGATCCCGGCGCTAGATTCCACTCCCCGCGGCACCCTGGGTTCCGGTAGAGCGCGAGTGCCGCACAGGACAATCTAACGTCCCATATCTTCACGGTTTAGTCCGTGATAATAGGGGCATGGCATCTCGAGGTTGGGTACCGAACTATCACGGCGCGTGGGCAATGATTATTGTTCCGCCGTTTGTAGGGACGATCCTGTCTTCGTTCCACCCCCACCATCTCCTGTTGCTCGCCGTGTGGTGGATCGGGTACTTTGCTTTCTTCTCAACCGGCCAATGGCTCCGGTCCCGCAGGAAGGTCCGCTACCGCAAGCCGGTCATCGTCTACGGCACCCTCACCTGCCTCGCCGGCATCCCCCTCGCCTTCCTCGTTCCCGAGCTGATCATCTGGGTTCCCGTGTTCCTGCCCCTGATCATCATCACGGCATGGCAGTCGATCCAGCGGAAGGACCGTTCCCTTCTGAACGACACGGTGACGGTCGTAGCCGCCGGGCTGCTCACTCCCGTGGCCTTCCACCTGGCAACCCTGCTTGGAACCGTTCCTCAGGGCAGGCACGGATGGGAGGCGTGGGACTGGATGTGGCTGGCCACCGCCTCAATCACCGCCTATTTCGTCGGCACTGCGTTCTACGTGAAGACAAACATCCGCGAGCGCGGCAACGAGGGCTTCTTCTGGCTTGCCGTCGGCTACCACGCGGTCTTCGCCACTGCCGCCACAGTCTTCGCATTCATGGGGGTCTTCCCCATCCTCCACGCTGTCGTCTGGTGGGCGCTGACCGCCCGCACATACGCAGTGTCAACCTATTCAGCCAAGATCGGGCGCCGCGTCTCCGTTAAAGCCATTGGCATCTGGGAAATTATCACCACGGTCGCGGTGACCGGCTCACTGCTGATGTAAATCCCTTCTCACGAGGCTTCTTACCGTCGCTGTATGCCGAACTCTTCTTGGGCGAAATGGTGAGCTCATTGGCACGGGCCGATCGGGAGGCGTAGTTCCAGCTATCGCAGGCTTTTCGCATACTCCGCTGCAGCCGCAATGATCCGGTCGTTGGCTTCAGGGGTGCCGATGCTGACGCGCACTCCGTCACCAACAAAGGCGCGAACAACGATTCTGTGGCGTTCGGCGGCCGCCAGGAACGGTTCCACGTTAGTCATCTCGAACCACATGAAGTTGGCCTGCGAGCGCGGAATGGCGAATCCCAGATCCGCCAGTTCGGCGATGACGCGTTCCCGTTCGGCAACGACATCATCCGTTCGGGCCACAACCTTGTCCGTTGCATCGAGGGCGGCGATAGCTGCCCTTTGGGCGAGGGCGTTCACTCCGAAGGGGGTTCCGACCGTGCGGAGGGTTTCCGCTGTGGCGGGGTGCGCGAGTGCGTAGCCGACCCGCAGTCCGGCCAGCGAGTACGCCTTGGAGAAGGTGCGCAGAACAATGAGATTCGCGTGCTTTGCAAGGAGTTCGTCGGAACGGACCCTGTCTTCCATGCGAGCAAAGTGAATGTAAGCCTCGTCGAGTATCACCGGGATGCTTTCGTCGATGCGGTCGAGGAAGCGTGCGAGATCCGCGTGGGTGACGGCTGTTCCCGTCGGGTTGTTCGGGGAGCACACGATGATTGCAGCGGTTTTGTCCGTCACTGCCTCCGCCATCGCATCCAGGTCATGCTCGCCAAGATCGGTGACGGGAACCTTGATAGTCAACGCCGCGGCGAGGGCCGTAGCGATGGGATAGGACTCGAAGGACCGCCACGCACACACCACTTCATCACCGGGCTCGCAGGCAGCATCGAGGATCTTTTCAATCATATTGACGGAGCCGTTGGAGACGGCCACCCAGTCACTGTCGACACCGTGGAACTTAGCAACCCGCTGGCGCAGCTTCACTGCCATCATGTCCGGATACTCCTGCAGTGAACCAACACCTTCGGTAATCGCGGCCTGGATCGACGGTAGCGGCTCGAACGGCATTTCGTTCGACGACAGCTTGATAATCGCAGGGTCGGTCGAGGGTTTTCCGGCCACGTAAGAGGGCAGGTTCGCAAGGTCTTCACGGAAAAGGCTCATATCCTCATCATGCACCTTCCGAGTAGGGTTGTGCCCATGAAGTTCATTGTGCGCACACTCGTGACCGCCCTGGCACTGTGGCTGACGAGCCTTCTCTTGGACGGGATTACTGCCCCGGCCGCTCAGTCAGATGGTCAGCTCGCCCTCTATTTCATTGGTGCGGGAGCAATCTTCGTTGCCGTTACGGCAATCATTCGGCCAGTCCTGATCGTCCTGTCCATCCCCTTCTACATCCTCACCCTCGGCCTGTGGCACCTGGTCATCAACGCGGGAATACTTCTCCTGTCCAGCTGGTTGGCCCGACAGTTCGGGTGGGGTCTGACCGTTGATTCCTTCTGGTGGGCCGTCGGCGGCGGCCTTGTCATCGCCATCATCCTCATCGTGATCGACATGTTCCTGCCGAAGGAGTACCGCAAGTAGTGTCTGTTTACGTCAAGAGAGGCACCTCCAGGCAGATCGCCTTCGAAGCAGCGGGGCTCCAGGACCTGAGAGCATGTGGGGCTAGAGTCGCCGAGCTCGCCCAGGTCGATGACACCTCGCTTGCCACCGTCACCATCCAAGAAACATCCCCCACCCAGCAGGCCGCCTACGAGTTCGGGACGATGCTTGCAGGCCTGCACGAGAACGGCTCCGACCGCGTGTTTGGGCAGGCCCCTCCGGGATTTGATCTCGCCGAGCACGGCGAGGGAACCATGGGGCAGGAGCGCCTCCCACTTGTCTCCGCAGGGGCACAGCCCCGGCCCTGGGGCGTGTTCTATGCGGAAGACCGGATCCTGCCCTACCTGGGCTCCGCCGTTTCCAACGGCTCAATAGACACGGACGGAGCACAGGTAATCGAAGCCCTTGCGGAACTTCTCCGGGACGGAGCATTCGACACTGACGATCGGCCGTCGGTCCTCCACGGCGACCTGTGGTCCGGCAACGTCCTCTGGTCGGCAGATGGTGGGGTTCTCATCGACCCCGCCTCCCACGCCGGCCACCGCGAGTCGGACCTTGCCCAGCTCACCGTGTTTGGCGCTCCCCACTGGGACGACATCACCGCAGGATATGAATCGGTGAAGGAACTATCGGAGGGATGGAACGAACGGATTGGGCTACACCAGCTCCACATCCTGATCGTCCACGCCTCGCTCTTCGGCGGCAGCTACGGCAGACAGACGGTGCGAACAGCCCAGAACTATCTCTAGTTCCGAGCTGTTCACGTTGCTCTTACCGGAACATAGCTTGCCAGGGAGTCGCTCGAAGATGCACTAGATCAGCGACGGAGCAATCTGCTCCTTCACCTTCTTGCGCAGCACCTTGCCAAGCATCGACTTCGGCATGTCCTTCATGACCGTAATGCGGCGGGGCACCTTGTAGCGGGCCAGGTACTGGCGGCAGAACTCCCGGATCTCCTCAGCATCAAGCGTGTGCCCCGGGGCAACAACAACGGCCGCCACAACCTCTTCACCGGAATCCTTCTCGATTCCCACAACCGCTGCCTCCTCGATCGCCGGGTGGCGCTGTAGAACCTGCTCCACCTCGGACGGGGACACATTGAATCCACCCGTAATGATCAGTTCCTTCACCCGGTCAACGATTGTGGCAAAGCCGTCCTCATCAACGGTGACAATGTCACCCGTACGCAGCCAGCCACCCGGTAACAGAGTCTTGGTCGTTTCTTCTTCGTTCTCCCAATAGCCCGAGAACACCTGCGGGCCCCTAAGGAGCAACTCGCCTTCCTCACCTTGAGCAACCTCAATCGAGGGATCCTCAATGTCAACGACCTTCATGTACGTCGACGGGAAGGGAACACCGATCGTGCCGGTGCGGCGCGACTCGTGGAAGGGATTACCCAGGGCAACGGGCGATGCCTCAGTCATGCCATACCCCTCAACAAGTAGCCCGCCCGACAGTGCCTCCCACTCCTCCACAATGTCGTCTGTGAGCTTCATGGCTCCCGAAATGCAGTACTTCGCTGCCGACAGCGAGATGTTGCGCTCGCGGGCACGCTCGGCAGTCTTCTTGTAGATCGGGGGAACCGCGCAGTAAATCGTCGGAGGATACTTCTTCACCTCGTCAAGAACCATGTCGGGGTTGAACTGCGGGAAGATCACGAGATTCGCCTGTTTCATAATCCCGAACGTCAAATAAAGAGTCATACCAAAGGCGTGGAACATGGGGAGGAGCGCGTAAGAATTTTCCTTCCGCTCTTCCGCTCCCAGCATCCATGCCGCACCCTGGCGAGCATTCGCGTAGAGGTTAAGGTGCGTCAGCATCGCACCCTTCGGTGAGCCCGTCGTACCAGACGTGTACTGAATAACCGCGGTGTCATCAACGGTCGGCTTCGGGTAGTCCGGAGCAATTGCGGGCCCCTTCACAAGTGTCGACCACGGCGTGGTGCCCGTCGTTTTCGTGGTCAACGCACCCTTCTTTTCTTTCAACGACTTGATCGGAAGGTTCAGCGCGAGACGCTTGACGGTTGGGAACTCGTCAAGCATGTTGACGGCAACGATCGTATCGATACCGAATTCAGGACCGGAAATCTTCTCCACCGACTTATCCCAGGCGATCGCCACCTTTGCTCGGTGGTCCTGGAACTGGGCAAGTAGTTCACGGGAGGTGTAGAGCGGATTGTGTTCCACCACAATCGCCCCGATCCTCATCGCCGCATAAAAAGCCACGACGTGTTGCGGGCAGTTGGGCAGCACAATGGCAATGCGGTCACCCGGCTTCACACCCAGCTTACGCAGGCCCTCGGCGACCGCGACCACCTGCTCACCGAGCTTGCGATACGTTGTTTGCTTCCCAAAGAACGTCATGGCCGGGGAGTCGCCTCCCCCGGCAACAGCCGTCTCAAAAAGCTCAACGAGCGAGTCCGTCGGGGTCTCGATCTGTTCGGGAACTCCCGGCTGGTAGTTCTTCGTCCAAGGGGTATGGCTCTGTGTCATACATTCATCTTCGACCAATTCATGGCGCCATTGCTAGATCATTCCACGCGGAAAACATCACCGTTCCAATTAACGACAGTTTTCAAAACATCCGTCTTGGACGATCTGCACCTCTCACCAAGAACGGCCCTTATTCACGCCTAATCAGTGCCAATTCGCGCTCACTATGCGCTTGCTACCTGCCGGTAGATCGCGCCACAAAGGTGGGATCATCACGACCGAGCACTCCCCGGGCGGTTAGCATGGCTGTCATGAGCACTCTCAGCCCGCTTGATGGTCGGTACGCATCCTACGTTTCCCCACTCGTCGATCACCTGTCAGAGGACGCCCTGAACCGGGCCCGTGTCACGGTCGAAGTCGAATGGCTCATTTACCTTGTCGACACGGGGATCCTGCCCGGCGAGTTCACGCCCGAGGAGCGGGACGAGATGCGAAGCATCGAGGTCGATCCCAAGGAGCTCGGCGAGATCGAGGCGGAAACCCGCCACGACGTGAAGGCTGTCGAGTACTACCTGCGTAAGCGCGTAAAGTACCCCGATATCGTTCATATTCTCTGCACGTCGGAGGACATCAACAACCTCGCGTATGCCCTCACCATCAAGGATGCTGTCGAGAAGGTCTGGCTCCCGGCGGCCCGTCGCCTTGTCAACAACATTTCGGCTCTGGCCCGCGAGCAGAGGGACCAGCCGATGCTCTCCCGCACCCATGGACAGACCGCCACCCCGACAACCCTGGGTAAGGAAATGTCGGTGTTTGCGTGGCGTCTGTCCCGCCAGCTCCAGCGGATCCGCGACACCGAATACCTCGGTAAGATCAACGGCGCCACCGGCACCTACGGTGCGCACGTGACGGCCCTGCCCGAGACAGACTGGCCCTCCCACTCGCGGTCCTTCGTCGAGTCGCTCGGTCTGAGCTGGAATCCGCTCACCACCCAGATCGAATCGCACGACTGGCAGGCCGAGCTCTACTCCGACATTGCTCGCTTCAACCGGATCCTTCACAACTTTGCGACCGACGTGTGGACCTATATTTCCCTCGGCTACTTCCACCAGAACCTGGCAGCCCAGGGTTCAACCGGTTCGTCAACCATGCCGCACAAGGTCAACCCGATCCGCTTCGAGAACGCCGAAGCGAACCTGGAAATATCCTCGGCCCTGCTCGACACTCTCGGATCCACGCTCGTTACCTCGCGCCTGCAGCGGGACCTCACGGACTCCTCAACTCAGCGCAATATTGGTGTGGCCTTCGGCCACTCTCTCCTCGCCATCGACAATGTCACCCGCGGCCTTGCTGGCCTGGACGTTGATGCGAATGCCCTTGCTCGTGACCTCGACGCCTCGTGGGAGGTTCTTGGTGAACCAATCCAGCAGGCCATGCGAGTCGCTTCCATCAAGGGCGCAACCGGCATGGACAATCCGTACGAGCGACTCAAGGACCTGACCCGCGGTCAGCAGGTCACCGAAGAGATCATGCGTGACTTCATTAAGTCCCTCGGCATCCCCGCCGATGTGGAGGCCCGCCTGCTGGAGCTGACCCCCGCAACCTATACGGGACTGGCCAGCCAGCTCGTTACCTACCTGGGAGAATAATGGATCAAGAGCTCACCGGAATTGCCGGGTGGGCGGTGGACGTCATGGAGTCGCTCGGCGGCTTCGGCGCCTTCCTCCTGATCGGCCTAGAGAACCTCTTCCCACCACTACCCTCAGAAATCATCCTGCCGCTCGCAGGTTTCACTGCGTCCCTTGGCACCCTCGGCATGGTCGAAATGATCGTCTGGTGCACCGCGGGATCCGTCGTCGGCGCCTGGCTGCTCTACGGAGTTGGCTACGCCCTTGGCCGCGACCGTACCCGTGCCATTATGGGGGCCCTTCCCCTGGTCAATATCAGCGATATCGACAAGACCGAGGCCTGGTTCCGCAAGCACGGCACGTGGACCGTGCTCCTGGGCCGCATGATCCCGATCTTCCGTTCCCTGATCTCGATCCCCGCGGGCGTCACGAAGATGAAGCTACCGATCTTCACGGCCCTCACCCTCGTTGGCTCCCTGATCTGGAACACCGTCCTCATTTCCCTTGGCTATGTCCTTGGTGAGAACTGGACCAGGGTTGAAGGTTGGGTTGGGATCTTCTCCCGGATCGTTCTCGTCGCCGTCATCGTCTTCGTCATCTGGTGGATTGCCCACCGCATATATACGACAAGGAAGAACCGCAAGGACGACACTGATCAGGTGGCAGGCACCGATCAATCGGAGGTCACCGATCAGAAGACGGGCGGAGCCCCGGCAACGGACACGGCCCAGAGCTCTGGCGCTAACTCCGCCGGGTCAACGACAGCAGGTGCTTCCGAGAACCCGCACCCAGAGACCAAAGCAGAAGAGTCGGCTTCCCACGCAGACGGTCACTCTGGCGCCACAGACTCACGTCAGCAGAACAGTACCGAACTCGATCCGCCTACCACCGAACCTGAAGAACACGCCTAGCAAGGGAAACCTCATTGCGACCGAGGCAGGCGGGAACCGAAATTGACAAGCCTGAAATGTGACGGACATGAGTGGAGGAGGGGCTGCGGACGAAAAACGTCTCGCAGCCCTTCCTCAGTTGCTGAGGCCACTGCGTCAGTGCAAGCAGCGCTACGCCAGTTTCTACCGGGCGAGGCGAATTGATTGAAAAGGCTTAGCCATGTCTGTTCGCTTGACCCATAGCTCGCGACTTGATCAGGCGTCGCGCTGCCCCTCCAAGTAGTTGAGGATCGCGCCCTCGCGCATCGCCCAGGGGCAGATCTCGAGCTTGCTGATCTTGAAGGACTTCATGGCGCGCACGGCAACTTCGGCACCCGCAACGATCTGGTAGGTGCGCTCGGGGGTAATGCCGGGGAGTGCGGTACGTGCCGCCGCCGGCATCTGAGCCAGCCTACCTACCCAATCTTCCAGGTCGGAGCGGGACATGCGGCGGCGTTCCGTGGGGCCCACTACGGCAACAAGCTGACCGGCAAGCCGCGCCAGCGAGCGGAAGGTTTTCGAGGTGGCGACGACGTGGTCGGGCGTGGGGAGCTGCTTGAGCGCCTCCGCCAGCGGCTTCATCTCATCCTTGATGTGCGCTTTCATGACCGAGACTTCGTCCTCGAGCGGCGGATCGTGCTTGAGGTAGTGACGAGTCAAGCGGCCTGCACCGAGAGGCACGGATGCGGAGAATTCGGGGTTTTCGTCAACTCCGTAGGCCACTTCGAAAGAACCGCCACCGATATCGAGGACGAGGAGGCGACCGGCGGCCCAGCCATGCCAGCGTCGAGCGGCAAGAAACGTCAGATTGGCTTCTTCTTTGCCGGAGAGGACCTGGAACTTCAGTCCCGCAATTTCTTCGAGTTCTCGGAGCACCTCGGGGCCGTTCGCGGCCTCGCGAAGAGCCGAGGTCGCCATGCCAATGACTTCACCGGCACCGAAGCGCTCCGCGAAGAGCATCGCTCGTTTCACGGCTTCACGAAGAGCGATCACACCATCTTTCGTCACCATGTTGTCATCGTCCAGATACCGCATGAGGCGCACAACGGTGCGATCGTCGGCCGCAGGGGCGGGCCGGGCACCGTAGTGAGCATCCACGACGAGCATGTGGACTGTGTTCGATCCGATATCGAGTACTCCAAGACGCATGTAGACAGCCTAATGCAGTACTCTCGGTTATGGACCCAAAAGATTGAGGAATCGTGTCAAATACTTACTCTCTCCCCCTGACGCCAGGACAGCTGAACGGCTTCATGAAGAGCGGACTCGACTATATTTCCGGTCTCGCCGTAGATTCGGAGGCTCTTGACGAGCTCACGAAGATTGAAGACATTGTCGAACTCTTCCAGGTGGGCTTCAAGGGAAGTCCCTTCGGTAAGGACGGGGAGCTTTACATCCTTGAACTGGAGGCAGGTCCTCTCGTTCAGTCCCGCAAGGCCGTCGGCCCCCTCGATGAGGACGCTTTCCTCGGCGGCATCTTCGAGGTGATTCCCTTCGATGGGACGGGACGCGCCAAGGCCGCCGGCGTGGAAACGGATCTGCTCTGGGTCGAGCCCGCTCGTCTCACCGCCGGGTCGTCGATCTGGAAGTACACGGCCGATGAGGCGGAGCCGTCCATGGTGGCCGCTTACCACGGCATTGCCTACGGCTGGGAGACCGAAGAAGGATTCAAGGCGATTGTTCCTTCCAACTTCCTGGGCACCGTCATTAAGCGTTCCTGGGGTGAGATCCCCTGCGACGTGGAAGTTGAAGATAATAAGCCCATCGCTGTCACTCTCGTAGCTCCCACGGACCCGAAGGGTGAAGAGGGCTTCGCACAGATCGAGTCGGGCCTGTGGGCAAAGCGCATTGCCTACACGGAGGACATGGAGATCTACGAATCGCAGAAGATCGCGAAGGTCGACGGCGTTCCCGCCCGCGTGCTACGCCCCATCCGTCGCGATGGTGAGACCCTGCTCGAGGTTCAGGCTCTTCTGCCCGACGCTCCGTACTGCCGCGCGAACGGCTACTCCCGGTATGCCCCCGCAGTATTCGTAAAGGCCATTCCGATCGAGGGCGTCAAGGCGCAGGCCCGTAAGGCCACCCCGAAGACGTGGGAAATTGAGGAGATCTCGCCGGCACGTGCGGATGACATGGTCGATAAGGACCTGACCGACACTCGTGCGATCATCCCCGACATTTACAAGTTGCTCGTCAATGCGGTTCCCAACGGGTTCACGGAAATCACGCTGTTCATGCAGGTGGTGGGCAATCACTTCGTGTTCCTCGGCGAATACGAGGTGGACGGCAAGAAAGAACGCCTCGCGTCGATTCCGACCGCGGTTGTTCACTACACCCGCCAGCTGAAGAAGAACACGTACGATGCGGACGAGGGCGGCTTCTACGTCGCTAAGTTCTCCTTCGATTCGCTTGGCACCGGCAACTTTGGCTTCAACAAGTCGGCTCAGCCCTCATGGGCGAGCCAGGTTCCTGTCGATGAGTGGAAGAAGGACCTCGAGGAGTTCCCGCGTAGCGCTCCCCAGACTCCGGACTGGCTGATTGACGCGATCAATGGGAAGCTTTTCAAAGCCACAAACTCCAATCAACTCGAGGAACAGGCATGATTCAACTAATTGTCTCGGGAATCAATGGAGATGACGACGTCGCAAAACTGACGGAAGAACTGTCAAACATCGGATCGACTAACCAGATCATGGTGACGCTTGGTACGGATTCGCGTGCCACCGTTATCGTGACAGGCAAGGCATCCGATGATGAGCTGACAGAGGCCGTCAAGCAGGCCGGCGCCTACTCCATTGTCGACATCGAGCGGGAGGGGCTTGAGCCCTACCACGTCGATAAGTAGCCAGCACCTGTCATGAACAGGAGAGCGGCCCTCCTTGTCGACGCCGAGGATCGGTGGATCCGCAGACCCAGCGATCTTTTCGGCGCGCTTCTTTCCCTCATCGGGATTGTTTTTATTCTGATGTTCTCCGTGTATGCGTCATCCACCGCGGTTGCGGTGACGACGGATGTTCGCGAAGCAACGAACGATTTCCTGACGACGGTGTTCATCATGCCGATCAACGTCCTCGAGGGTTTACTGACGTTCTTCGCACCGCTTGCCGTTCTGATAGAACTGACCTGGACAAAGCGATGGCGGGCATTATCCAGTTCGATCCTGGCCATGGCTCTCGCCGCGGTTCTCTCGAACATCATCGTCTGGTTCCTGCGCGAATACCTGCCGGATGCTCCGGTGACGAATACTCTAGCGGTGGCAATCGAGGGCCAGGCCATCGTTCTTCTCGTGCCGTACATGGCGATCATCTCTGCCCTGTGCACGGCCGCGGGAACCCGCGGCTCCCTCGTTAGCGTGCGGTGGACGTGGCCGCTCCTGTGGATCGCCGTTGTCCTTTCCATTCTCCAGGGTCAGCAGACCCTGCCCGGAGCTCTTTCCATCGTTCTACTCGGCACGATGGTCGGCCAGCTTGTCCTATTCCTGCTCGGCACCGTTCCCGAGCGCGCCAACGGCCTCAACCTTGTCCGCCTGCTCCGCCGCGCAGGTGTCGACGCGGCCGAGATTGTCCGCGTTGACCGCAGCATTACGATCGATGACCTGATTGCCCTGCGGGTGACAACCAGCTCCCCCATTGGTTATCTCGACCGTTTCGGTATTGCCCAACTCCAAGAGTTCATCAACCGTGCTTTCGACCCGATGGAGATTGTCGAAGAGGACTCGAAGAACGAGTCGGTGATCCCCGAGGCCCTTGTCGACCCGATCGCGGTCTACGAGGACTATCAGACATTCACGGTTCCCCGTTCCGAAACGGTGTCCCGCAATTACGTCATCATTGACTCCGGCGGCCTCGCCTATCACGCGGCCGTGCTCGACGGTGACCGTCAGCTCCTGTCCTGGCTTTCCTCCATGTGGTCCCGGATCCGCCTGCGGATCCAGTACCGCCACTCCGATGCTTCGATCCATGACACCGCTAACCAGGTGACCCTCATGACGCTCGCGGCACAGCAAAACGGGGTTGTCGGTCCCGACCTGGTTGGCGTTGCGTCCTCCGATGACTCCGTCGTGATTGCCACCAAGCTACTCCGTGCCCCCACGCTTGACGCGGTTCCCGAAGAGGACCTGACCGACGACGTCATCGACCAGCTGTGGATGGTCCTGACGACCGCGCACCGGAGCGGTCTAGCGCACCGCAATATTCACGCCGGCACGATTCTTCTCGACAACGGCGAGCTCATCATCACGAACTGGCACGACGGCACCATTGCTTCGTCGGAGATTTCCCGCAGGATCGACCTCGGTCAGGGACTGCTGATGATGGCGGGACTGGTCGGCACCGACCGCGCCATCGCCTCGTTTGAGCGGATGCTCGGCAACGAAATGCTCATGACCACAGCACCTGTCATGCAGCGTTCCGTCATGCCCCACCAGACGCTCGCCACAATGTCGAAGAAGAAGACGGCAGAGCTTCAGGAAGCGATTACGGCGAAAGCTCCCCCAACGGCGGAGTCGAATGCTCAGGTGGAGTTCCGTCGCTTCTCTCCCAAGACCGCGATCACGGTTACCATTGCGGTCCTTGCGATCTACATTCTGCTGGGTTCGATTAACTTCGGTGAGGTCTGGGAAGCTCTCAAGCAGGCACAGCCCGTCTACCTTGTCATTGCGTTCGTTGCCGGCTCGATCCTCACCTATTTCGGTGCGGCCCTCCACCTCAAGGCGTACACCCCGGAGAAGCTGCCGCTGGCCGAGACCGCGACCGTCCAGGTCGCCGCCTCGATCATTACCCTTGTTGTTCCAGCAGGTATTGGCCCCGCAGCCCTCAACCTCCGTTACCTCAACAAGAAGGGCGTCTCAACAACCCTGGGACTGGCAACGGTGTCTCTCGTGCAGATCGCGCAGTTGCTCACGACGATTATCACGCTGATCGTCGTTGCTCTCCTCACAGGCGAGATTGGGCGCCTATCCCTTCCCTCGGGTTCCCTCATTGCGACGATTGTTGGCGTCATCCTTGTGATCGTCGCCCTTCTCCTCATCAAGCCGCTTCGCGCATGGCTTGCCGCCAAGATCCAGCCAACCTTTGACCAGGTGTGGCCGCGGGTTGTCTGGCTGGCCACCCGCCCGAAGCGCATCCTTCTCGGCATTGTCGGCTCGACCCTCCAGTCGATCGGCTTTATCGCCGCCTTTGGATTCGCGCTCGCCTCGTTCGGCTATACCCTGCCGATCATGACGCTCGCTCTCACGTTCCTTATCTCGAACACGCTCGGCTCGATCGTTCCCTCCCCCGGTGGTATCGGTCCCGTCGAAGCGGCCCTCACGGGCGGCCTTGCCGTTGCCGGCATCCCCTACTCGATCGCCCTGTCCACAGCGCTTGTCTATCGACTGCTGACCTTCTGGGGCAGGGTGCCGTTCGGCTGGTTCGCCCTCCGCTTCCTCCAGCGCCGGGACCTCGTGTGACCGAGCACAGGACACCCACCGGTCCCGGGGGGCAACCCCCGGCTACCGCCGCCGCGCAGGATCGTGGCGTCCCAGGCCACTTGGAAACATCCGCAGTAGCCGGTACAAGCGGAGCAATCAGCTCACGAGAAGCCGGCTCCACCGAGTCCGGCCCGGGTACTGTGAGCGGGTTGCTCGCCAGCTCGGCGCTTCTCCCCGCGGCATTCACGCTTGTTGCATTCGTTCTCTACACCGCCCTGTCCTGGGTGATGTGGAGCAACACGATCTCACCCTCCTGGGATCTGGGGATCTTCACGCAGCTTGCCAAGGCCTACGGAAATCTCGAGGCCCCGATCGTTGACATTAAGGGCGACGGCTACAACCTGCTGGGAGACCATTTCCACCCGATCCTGGTCCTACTCGGCCCGTTCTACGCGCTGTTCCCGTCGGGCTCAACCCTCCTCATCATCCAGGCGGCACTCTTTGCGGTCTCGGCATGGCCCGTGGTGTCGCTGGCTCAAGAACGTCTTGGGAAGCCCGCGGCCGCCCTTCTGGGTGGCTCCTATGTTTTCTCATGGGGGCTTCTGAACGCGGTGTGGGCGCAATTCCACGAGATCGCATTCGCTGTCCCCCTTCTTGCTTTCGGGCTCGTCTGGTGGATCAGAGGCAGAACAGTTCCCGCAATCATTGCCATTAGCCTTCTAGTGTTCGTCAAGGAGGATCTCGGGCTAACCGTCGCCGCTGTCGGCGCCGCCTTCTACCTCCGCGAGCGCACCGACCGGAACCTGAAAACGGGCGTATTCCTTGCGGTGTGGGGGATTGTCTGGTTCGTCTTGTCGACCATGGTCATCCTTCCCGCTCTGAACCCGCAGGGCCAGTGGGACTATACGGATAACCTGTCCCTGCTAGACCAGGTTATGGCCGGGGCGGGCATGAAAACCCTGATCCTTGTCATCCTTGCTCTGAGCACGGGAGTTATTGGCCTCAAGTCTCCTCTCATGCTCATCATGGTTCCGACGTTGGCGTGGCGGTTCGTTGGGAACGTGGACTACTACTGGGGCTGGGAGTTCCACTATTCCGCGGTTCTCATCCCCGTCGCCGCTATCTCACTGATCGATGTTGCAACCGAGCGCTGGCGCACCGTTGCGCCACTCATTGCTTTTTGCACCTCGCTGGTCATGCTTCCGCAGACCGAGATCGATCTCCTGTGGGACCACGAGGGCTACGTTAGCGACTCCTCCGGGGCAATCGAGGCCGCATCCCAGTACGACATTGTGGCTGCCGACATTTCCCTCCTTGCCTACCTGGTGCCGCACACGAACGTGTACTGGTACGGGACCCTGGGCGATGTGGAGCCGGATGCTATTGCCGTGAACTGGTGGCGGCTTGGCGAGCCAGCTGAACCGTGGGCGGAGGAACGCTTCGGCGGGGATTGGGACACAATCTATTCGGACGATCGCTGGGAAGTCATCGTTCCCGCGGAGTAAGGCAACCTTCACTGCGATCTCCTTGCGTCAACAAATTTGCCCTGAACGTTTCCTCCACGATTCCTCAATGCTGAGTCCACAGGTCCTGGACAGCATGTTCGTATCTGGCGCACCTCCTCTACTTCCCGCCCAAAAATGTGATTTGAGTGGCAAGATTGAATCATGAATGAACGCGCAGGTACCCCAGCCCTTCCAGAGGACCTCATCGATATCGATGAGCTTGTTTCTGCCTACTATGACCGCGAGCCGGTCGAGCCAGTCGTGTTCGGAACGTCCGGGCACCGTGGTTCGTCGCTCGACGGCGCCTTCAACGAAGGCCATATCGCGTCGATTACTGCCGCGATCATCGAATATCGCCAGGAGCTCGGTTACGACGGAGCTCTCTACATCGGTCGCGACACTCACGCACTTTCGGAGCCCGCTCAGAAGACCGCAGTTGAGGTCTTCGCGGCCGCCGGTGTGGAGATTCGCATTGATGCTCGTAACCGCTACACCCCGACCCCAGCGGTCTCCCTTGCAATTCTCCGCGCCAACGGTGCGGGTACGGAAGCGGGCGTGCGCGTCGAGGGACCGGGCCTAGCCGACGGCGTGGTTATCACCCCGTCCCACAACCCGCCCCGTGACGGTGGCTTCAAGTACAACCCGCCGCACGGCGGGCCGGCCGACTCGGATGCGACGAAGAAGATCGCAGCTCGCGCCAATGAGCTCATGAAGGATTGGCGTTCAATCCCTCGCATGCCGTACGAGCAGGCACGCGTTGCGCGGACAACGGGAACTCATGACTACCTGTCTGCCTATGTCGATGACCTTGAGAACGTGGTCGACATGGAAGCAATCCGTAAGGCGGGCGTGAAGATCGGTGCTGACCCGATGGGTGGGGCCTCGGTCGACTACTGGGCCGCAATCGCGGAACGCTACGGAATTGATCTGACGGTTGTGAACCCGGAGGTTGATCCGACGTGGCGGTTCATGACACTCGACTGGGACGGCAAGATCCGCATGGACTGCTCCTCCCCGAACGCCATGGCTTCCCTCCTCCAGATCATGGGCGAGAATGCGCCGTACGACATTGCTACCGGTAACGACGCGGATGCTGACCGCCACGGAATCGTGACGAAGGATGGTGGGCTCATGGACCCGAACCATTACCTTGCGGTCGCGATCTCCTACCTGTACGCGAACCGGACTGGATGGAATGCGGACGCCGGGATCGGTAAGACCCTCGTGTCCTCAAGCTTGATCGACCGTGTTGCAGGCGAACTGGGACGGAACCTCCTCGAGGTCCCGGTCGGCTTCAAGCACTTTGTCCCAGGCCTCCTGGACGGCTCTGTCGGTTTCGGTGGCGAGGAGTCCGCAGGTGCTTCCTTCCTCCGCTTCGACGGCACCGTTTGGACAACCGACAAGGATGGCCTCATCCTCTGCCTGCTGGCAGCAGAGATCCTGGCAGTCACCGGTAAGACTCCCTCACAGCTCCACGCGGAGCTTGTCGACAAGTACGGCCCCTCCGCCTACGCCCGCATCGATGCTCCCGCCACAAAAGAGCAGAAGTCCAAGCTGGGCAACCTATCCCCGAGGACGTCACGGCCACGGAGCTTGCTGGTGAACCAATCACCGACAAGCTGGTCAACGCGCCCGGCAACAACGAACCGATCGGCGGCCTCAAGGTCACAACCGAGAACGCCTGGTTCGCCGCCCGGCCATCCGGCACCGAGGACGTGTACAAGATCTACGCCGAGTCATTCAAGGGCCCCGAGCACCTCGCGCAGGTTCAGGAAGCCGCAAAGGACGTCGTTGACCGCGCCCTCAACGGCTAGTCTCTAGCGGCCTAGTCTCTAGCGGCACAGAGCCCCCACATAACCCAGTACTGAGGCCCGCCCCTTCGTGGGGCGGGCCTCGTGCTGAACGGCTTCTGAGTTAACGCGCTACATCTGGAAGACCGCTGCTGCGGCGAGTGCACCGAAGGCGTTGAGTGCCCAGTGAAGTCCAATGGGGGCGAGGACCGACTCCGACCTGTGCCTCAGCCAGGTAAAGGCGGCACCGGCGAAGGACGTGGCAATAACGGCGAGGCCTATACCAACCCACTGGGCCAAGGTTCCTGTGCCAAGCATTGCAGTGAGGCCTTCGTTGCCGGCGGTCAGGTTGAGGGACGAGGCAACATGCCACAGGCCAAAGAGGATCGAACCGGCAAAGAGAACGGCCCGGATCCCGCCAAGCTTCTGGAGGGAGCTATGCAGGATCCCGCGGAAAGCCAGTTCTTCCGGGAGGACAGTTTGGATGGGGATGAGGACGAAGGCCGCAAGTAGCGCAGTTCGTGCCGAAGAATAGGAGTCGTTGAGGAAGAAGTCCCGCGTTATTGGCAAGAGAACTCCGATAAGAACCCCGAGGAGGACAATACCGGCGGCGATAGAACCATACTTCAGCCCCTTCTTCAGGGTGCTTCGGGAAATACCAATATCGGCCATCGTGTGGCCCATGGCTCTGCCGAGCAAAAGAATGACGCCGACACCGACGGGGATCGTAAAGAACCAAAGGGAGAGCGGCGTGAAGTGCGCAAGAAAATTCAGACCTGCGAGAAGCCCGATAACGGAAACGACCGTGATGATCTCTTTCCGATGACTGTATGACGGGGGTGCGTCAAGGCCATTGGGCTCGGCAACGGACAGCTCGGTATCCGGCTCGGTCTTCGTGAGTACTGTCATCGCCAAGGAGTCTAACGACGGAAGGGGTCGCGCGGGCAACAATTGGGGGAAACTCCCCTGATGTGTGCCAGGCTCCTTCCAGTCTGGACACCAGTTTTGGGGACATATCCGCCATTTTCTCCCAATAACTCTCCAGCCTGCACATATGTCACCCCACCGGCATATGTTGTTGCACTGCGTTCCTCAAAGCCTTCGCACGGTTGCCGTTCTCGGCCTCGTTTCCTCCCGCCGGGCCGCCCGCACGTCGTGCGCAAGTCCCCGGTTCCGAGATGGCAAGACATGTTGTTTTGCTAAGCGCTCATTTGCATCCCACAGCGCCCGGCGGACCGTAAACTAGGCCCATGGCCATCGCTGACATCGCACGGAAGCTTGAGGACTCCTTCAACCGCAGGGGAACCGTTAAGCGTGTCGAAAAGGGATGGCGGCCCTCCATCATCGGCTTCACCGGATACGGGTCTGTCACGTCCCTGCACGTTCTTGGCCGGGTTGTTATGGCGGACCCGAACAGTAAGTCACTATTCAAACCACTCCGACTACCACCCTCGGCTCACACGGTCCTTGGCACCGTCCAGGAGGCCTTCGAGCAGGCGCAGAAACTGTCCGACACTGCCCAGCGGGGGTGGCGCCAGTTCTTCACAACCCAGGTGGGTTTCCTTCCGGTCACGATCCGTGCGGGCAACAAGGTCATATCAACAAAGACCGACCGCTCTGGATATATTGACGTCCTTGTTCTCGACCACGGGCTGGAGCCCGGCTGGCACGAAGTAACAATCGAGGCTGCGGCAGCGGAGCCGATCATCGCGAAGGTCTTGATTGTTCGTCCCGAAGCCCGCCGCGGCATGGTGTCCGATATTGACGACACGGTCATGATCACCTGGCTTCCCCGCATGGTCCTCGCGGCCTGGAACTCGTGGGTGCGGCACACAAACACCCGGAAACCGGTGCCCGGGATGGCGAAGTTTTATCGGGAGCTCCTCGACGACGCCCCCGATGCTCCCGTCTTCTACCTGTCGACGGGTGCCTGGAATACCCTGCCGACTCTCGACATTTTCCTTACCCTCAACGGGTTCCCCACGGGGCCTCTCCTGCTGACCGATTGGGGCCCCACTCCCACCTCGGTCTTCCGTTCCGGGCAGGAACACAAGAAGACCCAGCTGAGGAACCTCATCATCACGTTCCCTGACATCGAGTGGTACTTGATTGGTGACGACGGTCAGCATGACCCGCTGATCTTTGACGAGCTGGCACGCGAACACCCCCGCCACATTGCCGGTATTGCAATCCGCCAGCTCAACCCGGTCGAGCAGGTCCTTTCGCACGGCATGACAGAAGCGATCGAGGATCGTCGTTCGGTTGATGACGAAGCACGCCACGGCGTCCCGATCATCTACGGTGCGGATGGCTACGAGCTACTCTCCTCCCTCAACGACCAAAACAACAGGCCGCAGACCCCCAAAAACTAAGCTGCCTCCCCACGTGCGGACCCGCCCCGTACCGTCGGGCCCGCCCGTGTTTTCGATGGAGTATATGCTTCCCGGCGAGCTATTCGTGCACCGGCTAGGGTAACTAAACCTGTGCGAGTCACCCTGCGGCGCTCGCAAGAGTTTCCGTCGAGAACCGGGTCGGTGCCTGATCGCTCGACCACGGACAGAGTCCGGTGAGCGAGCACCTGTTCTCCGCGGAAGGATAGCCGGAGCTGTCCCTTCCCTTAAGACGACTGTGCCCGCCGTGAGGCGGGCACAGTGCTGACGTGTTGGTCGATGTGAGGACTAGTACCGGGGTCGGCACTTCTCGACGATGGTCTCACCAAGGTTGGCGAGATCTTTACCGGTGAGCCCCGGCCATCCATGCACCTCGTAGTCGGGAACCATGTCCTCACCGAAGGCCGCACCAAGGAGTGCGCCAGCAACGGCCGCTGTGGTGTCGGTGTCGGAGCCCTGGCGGATTGCCTCAAAGAGACCGTTGCGGATCGGGTCATCCGTGTCTTTCGCCATGACAACCGCATGCCACGCGGACTGCATCGCCGTGATCGTGAAGGAGTTCGATTCGGGCTTGAAGCTCGGCTCCTCAGCCTCCTTCAGTGTGGCGATCATCGAAGCGTGCACGTCCGGGTGCAGCAGGTCAAGGCCCGCGTAAATATCGATGCGGCCCGTCGTTACCGCGTGGCGGATTGCTTCGGACCAGAGGACGCACGTGTCGCCCACCATAGGGTCCGTGTGCGTGAGGGCTGCGATCTCCCGTGCCGCTTGAGCCGTCAGATCGCGGTCGTAGAGGAATGCCAGGCCAATCGGTGCCGTTCTCATGAGAGCGCCGTTGCCCGCGGCACGATCGGAGGTGGCAGAGAAGTAGGCGGCAGCGGCTCTCAGGCGCTGGGAGGCTGTGCCTTCCCTGCGGTGAGCGTCGGACAGGACGCGAGATGTTTGGATCCCAATATCGGTCGCACCGTCCTTTGACCAGGCAAGGAACTTTGTTGCGATATCGTCCTGGGCGGCTTGCGAGGTGAGGCGGACACCGGTCGCCGCCACCTGCGCAATACAGATCGACATCTGCGTGTCATCGGACCATTCGCCCGGCGCATAGTCGCCAAGCCCGCCTCCGATAGGTTGCGGATCGCCCTCAAGGGCAATGGTGTCGAGCTCGTAGGGGACGCCAAGCACGTCTCCCACGGCTGAGGCAAGGAGCGTCCCCCGGGCACGCTTCCTCACGGCATCGGTTAATTCAGGAGTCTCCATAATCAAAGTTTAAAGACTCCGTGAGCAATTGTTAAGCAGTTGTGCCGAAAAGCAGACCGAGAGCAAAGGTTACGATTCCTGCTCCGTAGCCGATTGCGAGCTGACGGAGCGCACGCGGCATCGGCGGCTTCCCCGAAAGGATGCCAACAACGCCGCCTGTGAAGAGAAGGGCGATACCGACGAAGACCGCGGCAATCACGATCGCGAGAGTTCCAGAGGTTACGAGGAACGGCAGGATCGGGATAATCGCACCCGTTGCGAAGAAAAAGAACGATGAGATTGCGGCACGCCAGGGCGAACCGATCTCTTCGTGGCTGGCGTGATGTACCTGGAGCACATTGATGGACTCCTGGGAGTGGATCTTCTCAAGTGCCAGGCTCGCCCGAGCATCGGCTTCGTGCTCGGACATTCCCCTGGCCCGGTACACAAGGGATAGTTCATTCTCGTTCACGTCGAGATTCGGCAAGAGCTCATTGGATGACTCGTCCGGCATGGAGGCATCGAGGAGTTCCCGCTGGGAACGCACCGACACCCATTCCCCCGCACCCATGGACAGGGCGCCGGCAAGCAGGCCCGAGAAGCCGGTGAGGAGAACTGTCGAGTTCGAGACATTTGCGGCAGCCACACCGAGAACGAGTGCCAGGTTAGACACCAGGCCATCGTTGGCTCCGAAGACAGCGGCACGGAACGTTCCCGACATCGAGTTACGGCCGCGGGTAGCGAGCGAGCGAATAACTTCGGCATGAACAGCTTCATCGGCTGCCATTGCCGCCGTCGCACCGTTGTTCTCGATTGCGCCGCGTTTCGTGGCTCGCTCTTCCGACACCTGGATGAGTGCCAGGGCAAAAACGAAGCCGAACCAGCGAGCGAGGAAGCCGAGAAGGAGTGACCGGAAGGAGGGATGGAGCGGCTTGCCGACGTTGTCACCGAGGAGGGTGCGCCAGTGCTCGGCATGGCGTTTCTCTGCCACCGCTAGTTCGAGGAGGATCTCCCGCTCTTCGCCGGTGCGTGTTTCTGCGAGCCGCTTGTAAATCTTGTACTCGGCTCGCTCCTCAGCAAGGTTCTTGCGCCACTGTTGCAGCTGCTTCTCGCTTGCACTCTTCCCAATCGTCACCGAACTATTGTGGGCCATTTTCCTGGGAAGTCACGGTTACGGATAGGGAATGCAAGAGCAATCACAAAACCAAGTCACAGTTCGGTAAGCCGAAACTTTGACAGGATATTGGTCCCATAGAAAGTCGCGAAAAGATGCCAAGTTCCGCTCTTTCCAACCGTTTTTCCGGTTCGGGAAAGCGTTCCGATGATTTTCATCTATCCAGGGGATAGTGTCGGAATATGACTGAAAATCGTGGCGAAGAAGCACGTCCCGGCACGGGTACGCCGGTGCGGGCCCAGTCCTCGATGGTCTCCGACAGGGCGCTGGTAGACGCCACGGGGCGCACCCGCGACGAGTGGTACGAGATGCTCGACGAGGCGGGCGCAAAGGAGTGGGACCACGCTAAGATCGCGCGCTGGCTCGGCGGTAAGCATGAGGTCGATGGCTGGTGGGCTCAGGGAGTCACCGTCGGCTACGAGCAGTCCCGGGGCCTGCGGGAGCCGGGGCAGCGCCCCGACGGATCATTTGATGCAAGTAGTTCCAAGACCCTGCCTGCCAACGTGGAAGACGTTTGGCCCTATCTTGTTGACGAGGACTCTCGGCGGGAGTGGCTTGACCTTGAATTAAATCCGCGGAGCCAATCCGCTCAATCAATTCGATTCGACGGTGGGGAAGGTAGCCGCGTCTCCTTCTATCTCGACGCGGCACCACCGACAAAGGCGGGTCGGCCCCGATGCAAGATCTCCCTCCAGCACTCTCGGCTAAAGCGCGAGGAAGTGGTGGAAACAAAGGAGTTCTGGAAGGGCGCGCTCGCTCGCCTCGCGGCAATCCTCAGCGACGGGGATTAAAGCCGTTCCCGGCACTCAACAACGTAGCGCCGAGCTTCTCGTACCTTCGATACCGGGGCGCAGCCCCGGCTACCCGGCAGGCCCACCCGGCAACCGAGTGGATGGACTCGATGACGAAGCCGGCAGTCCTAATTCTTTACCTGGCGGGCCCGGTTACTTAGCGGGCGAGCCTGACGAGGATGCCGCGATGGTCGGAGTCGCCCACGTCAACGATTGCGGTGGCCGTGGGGTCAAGATCCGTGAAGACGTTGTCGATCGGGGATCCCAGGAGCCCCGTGAACGAGGTCGGCCAGGTGCCATATCCGCCGATAGTGCCGTCGAGAGCCGAGGTGCAGCTTGCTCCCGTGCCATGCATGTGGTCAACGGTCGAGTTGAAATCCCCCGCCATGATCGCATCATCCATGGACGAACACATGCCGTAGACCTCGGTGATCTCCTCGCGCCACGCATCTTGAAGATCCTGCACTGGAGCAACCGGGTGTACGGCAATAATGTCGGGACCATCCCCGAGTGCTCTGAGGCTCACCGAACCCCACGTGAGGTCAAGGGAGGGACCCTGACGGTATTCGCCCAGCGAGGACGCGACAAGAACGGAGGTTGATTCAATCTCCGGGTTATAGGGATCAGCCCCCGACGAGTAGACGGCGAAGGACAGGCCGCGGCCGCTGAGGGACTCGGCAAGTTGCTGAGCGCTCTCTTCCGAGGTTTCTGAGAGAACAACAATATCAACGCCGTTGTCGACGACGAGTGGTTCGAGGTCCGACATGCTCGTTTCGCTACCGAGCGTGTTGTAGGAGAGGACTGTG
The DNA here is from genome assembly GCF_003971195.1 of Flaviflexus ciconiae. Taxonomy (NCBI): domain Bacteria; kingdom Bacillati; phylum Actinomycetota; class Actinomycetes; order Actinomycetales; family Actinomycetaceae; genus Flaviflexus; species Flaviflexus ciconiae. Next base: position 2,109,544 of record NZ_CP034593.1, read on the forward strand.
ACATCCCCGTTGCCCTGGGAAACGTGGGTAACCCCGTAGTCGGGAGGAAGGGCCGACGGGGTGTCCAGCCCCCGGTCGTTAAGGATGAGATAGTGCCCGCCAGCAACCGCAATGAGACCAACTCCGAGGATCGCAAGGAACAGGCCCCTGCGAAGCATCACGAAGCGAATAACTGCGATGATGAGTATGACGATGGCGAGGACACCGAGAACCAGTGCCACCACCCCTCGCATGGCGATCATCTGACTAACCGGGTAGGTTAGCGCAAGGCTGTGATCGCCCGCCGAGATCAGGCTGGGACCAAGAGTAGCCACCGCTAATGCGAGGATGAGGACAACCAGTATTGAATATACGTATTTCATCCATTCTCCTTCAGAGCCGATAATAGGTGACGATGCTGATATGAGTACCCCTGAATTACGGCGCGCCGCCGTTCCCCCGATTACGTATCCCGACCTGCCCGTCTCGGCCCGCCGGGACGAAATCGCGGAAGCAATAGCGAATCACCAGGTCGTGATCGTGGCGGGCGAGACCGGATCGGGAAAAACAACACAGTTACCAAAAATCTGTCTCGAACTCGGTCGAGGGATCAACGGAATGATTGGGCACACCCAGCCCCGCCGGATCGCCGCCCGCTCCGTTGCCGAACGACTGTGCGTGGAAATGGGAGTGGAGCTCGGCCAACAGATCGGTTACCAGGTGCGGTTTACCGACCAGGTCTCCGACACGACTCTTGTGAAGCTCATGACCGACGGCATCCTCCTTGCCGAAATTCAGGGCGATCCGCTTCTATCCCGGTACGACACGATCATCATTGACGAGGCGCACGAGCGTTCCCTCAATATCGACTTCCTCCTCGGATACCTCGCCCAGTTACTACCGCAGCGGCCCGACCTGAAGCTCATCATTACGTCCGCGACGATCGACTCGGAGCGGTTCGCCGAGCACTTCGGCCCCCTCCAGGCAACACCGGAAGAAGCCGCGCCGATCATCTCGGTCTCCGGCCGTACCTATCCCGTTGAGCTCCGCTACCGCGAACCGAAGGATGGTGACCAGGTCACCGGAATCGTCGACGGCGTGCAGGAACTCATGGCTGAAGGCCCGGGAGACATTCTCGTGTTCCTGTCCGGCGAGGGCGAGATCAGGGATGCTGACAAGGCCCTCCAGGACGCTCTAAGGAACTATGCGGCGCCCGGCGAGGGCAAGCCAGGTTCAGTTGAAGCACTTCCCCTCTATGCCCGGCTGAGTGCCGCCGAGCAGCACCGGATCTTCCAGGACCACGGGTGGACGAGGATCATCCTGTCCACCAACATTGCCGAGACCTCGCTGACGGTCCCCGGGATCCGCTACGTCATCGACCCGGGGACGGCACGAATATCCCGCTATTCGAACAAGACGAAGGTACAGCGCCTGCCGATCGAGAAGGTCTCGCAGGCGAGCGCCAATCAGCGGTCTGGTCGATGTGGTCGCGTCGCCGACGGCATTGCGATCCGCCTCTACACCGAGGAGGACTACGAGCAACGGGACGAGTTCACCGAACCAGAGATCCAACGCACCTCGCTTGCCTCGGTTATTTTGCAGATGGCATCGCTGGGGCTTGGTGAGGTTGCCGAGTTTCCATTCGTTGACCCGCCGCAGATGACAGCGGTGCGGGCAGGGCTCCAACTGCTTGACGAGATCGGTGCCATCAGGGGCGGGAAACTCACCCGAATTGGGTCGAAGCTGGCCCAGCTCCCCATCGACCCGCGGCTGGGACGAATGCTGCTGGAAGCCCAGCGCAACGGCGTGATCTCCGAGGTTCTCGTCATCGTTGCGGCACTCTCCGTCCAGGATGTTCGCGAGCGCCCCTCGGAGAAGCGCACCGAGGCTGATGCCTACCACACCAGGTTTACCGACCCGCGCTCGGACTTTATCGCCTACCTCAACGTGTGGCGCTACCTGAATGTTCAGCAACGCGACCTGTCCGGGTCGGCTTTCCGCCGGCTGTGCCGGGCCGAATACCTGAATTACCTGCGTTACCGGGAGTGGCGTGACGTCGTCACCCAGCTACGTCAGGTAGGTCGCTCCCTTGGGGCAAACCGCATTGGTATTCCGTCCCGGAAGCTCATTGGCGAAGCAGGCGACGTGGCAACGGCTGTCCGCGCCTTCGACAGGTCGAAGTCCGACGAGATCCACAAGTCCCTCCTTGTTGGCCTCCTGTCGTCGCTTGGTTCGTGGGATGAGAGGAAGCGGGACTACGAGGGCTCCCGTGGTTCACGGTTTATTATTTGGCCGGGCTCCGGCCTCGCCAAGCGGCACCCGTCGTGGGTGATGGCGGCGGAGCTCGTGGAAACATCCCGGCTCTTCGCTCGAACGGTTGCCCAGATTGAACCGGAATGGGTGGAGCCGCTGGCCTCCCACGTCATGAACCGCGTTCATTCCGAACCGTTCTGGTCAACTAAGCTTGGTGCCGCCATGGTCCACGAGAAGGTCATGCTGTACGGCATGACGCTGTTTGCAGACCGGCAGGTTCTCCTGTCCAAGGTCGGGACAATGGAAGCGCACGAGCTGGCTCGCGACATGTTTATCCGTCACGCTCTCGTGGAGAATCAGTGGCGCGACAATTGGCATCCATTCATCAAGAAAAATAAGGCCGCGATTGAGGAAGCTCGGGAGGTCGAGCGGCGCCGCCGCGTGCACGGTCTGGTGGCGGACGAACGGGAACTTGAACAGTTCTTTGACGAACGGGTCCCGAAAGACATCGTTTCCGCCGCTCATTTCAATGCCTGGTACAAGAAGAACAAGAGCCGCGTCGATCTTGTCTATCCGCGTTCTCTTCTCCTCGGTGAGGAGGTGGCTTCCGAGAATGATTACCCGGACACCTGGGTGCAGCGCGGCATTGAGCTTCCCATCGAGTACCGGTTCAACCCGGGTGGACGGTCGGACGGAATGACAATCACGGTTCCCGTGACGATCCTCCCTCAGCTCACCGACGACGGTTTCGACTGGCTCGTCCCCGGCATGCTGAAAGAGCTCACCGAGGCCACAATCAGGTCCCTGCCAAAACGGCTCCGCCGGGAGCTTGTTCCCGCCCCCGATGTTGCCAGGGCGGTCCTCGAGGTCCTCCCAGCGTGGGAAGACGTATCCGCAGGCCAGGCGGATGTACCCACCTACCGGGAAGCATTCGCTGCCGCTGTATTGCATTTGCGCGGCGTGGAGATCGACGAGTGGGGAGAGCTACCGGAACACCTCTCTGTCACTTTCAAGGTGGTGTCCGACAAGAAGAAGGTTCTTGCCTCCGGCTCATCTATCACCCACCTGCAAAAGCAACTGAAGCCCGACACGAAGCAAGCCGTTTCCTCAGCCGTAAAGAAGGCTGTGGCCCAAGCAATCCAGCCCACGCTACCGAAGGACGGGTTCGGTAAGGACGGCCTCCCCGCCTCCGTCGAGGCGGGCGGAGCCAAGGGTTATCCCGCCCTCGTTGACCGTGGCGGGAACGTGCGCGTTGAAGTGCTCGATACTCCACGGGAGCAGGCCCGCGAGCATCGCCTGGGCGTGCTCGCCAAGCTCACGGAGAAGCTCTCCCTTCCCACTGCACGAATCACCTCCCGGTGGTCACCAACCCTGTCGCTGACGATGGCGGGGTCCCCCTATGCGACAACAGAATCGCTTGTCGCAGACCTCCAGTGGGCGGCGGTACGGAACCTTGCTGGGCCGGTCGTCAAGATCAGGAAACAGGAAGAGCTCGATGCTGTCGCGGAGAAGATTCGGAACCGAGTTGAGGACGAGGTGTATCGTCTCGCCGAGATTACGGGCCGCATTCTTGGCTCGTGGCGGGAACTGCTTGTCGCCATCGACCGCGCCCCCTCATCGATGCTTGGGGTGGCAGCCGAAGTGAAGGACCAGGCAGACGCACTCGTCTACGACGGTTTCCTGAAGAAGACGCCTTCGGAGTGGCTCGCCCACCTCCCCCGCTTCCTCAATGCTGCGGCGGTCCGGCTCGAATCAAGCCTCGACCAGGATGACGCGAAGGCAGAGCAGGTAGCGCAGGCCGAAGAGATGCTTGAGAAGTTCAAGCCGGATTCTCTTGAAGCCGAAGCCGCCGCGGAAAAGGCTCGCTGGCTTATCGAGGAACTCCGCGTCTCGCTCTGGGCCCAAAAGCTCGGCACCTCGGTCAAGGTCTCCCTGCAGAGAATCGCCAAGCTTCTGTCATAGCCAGTTCAACAGTTCTCCGGTTGCCTGGTAACACCAAGAAACTGCCAGATCCCCGAGAGTTCAGCACTTTCCAGTTTCTCTCGCGATGCTCAGGGTGGCGGGGAACCGCCGAGGAGCGTGCGGACTTGTTCAATCGGCTGGGGAATTGGCCGACTCTGGTTTCAGCCCGGTCAGGTCTTAAAGGAAGAGGATGAGGAAGATAGCAAGGAGGGCAAAAGCCAGCGTCCACACCGCCCATCCCCACATGATGAGCGGGAACTTTTGGACGTGGACCTCATCGACGGGTTCCGCTTCTATGACGGGCTTACGGTCTCCGTACAGGTCCTCTAGGTAGCGGTCCATGGGCCGCTCGGGGTGGCTAACCTGTTCTTCACGGATCGGGCCAAGTTCGACCGGGGCTACCGACCGGGGCCGGAAGTTTTCCGGCGGTGTCGTGGGCTCTTCGTACTGCGGGATATCTGGAAGCTTCACTGCATCTCCATGAGGGTATCGTTCTCGCCGGAATACAGCAGGTTGACCCGGAGGTAACCCCCTTCGGGGATTTCCGCGGGAACCTCAAAGTACACCCACCCATCAAATTCGGTCGCAGACGTCGAGGCACTTTCCAAGCATCCCCATCCGCAGTAGTGCTCGGTGTATTCCTGCCCTGCCGGGGTGATGTAGTAGAACAGGAAAGCCTCTTCAACGGGGGTGGAATTCAAGTAGTTCGTGCCAGCATCAATCCTGACACCGACGTATCGCATCCCGTTAGCCGGGGAGGACATACTCGTCTCGGACGCGACCTGCTCGGTCGCGTGCCAATTGACTTCAGCGATCGAGACATCCCACGGCACATCATCAACCGTTTCTGAGAATTCGGCGCCCGGGCCAAGAACTGCCATGCCCTCATACTTGTCGTGAAACGCCGGGTCGAATCCCTGGGAGCTGGTCGGATCAAGGCTCGAGGGGCTCGCGGCGATAAATACGAGCGCACCGCAGGCGATAACCGTGGCACCGATCGCGGACCATGCCCACCAGGGCAAGATGCCGCAGTCCCGATAGTGCCCGTAAGTGTTCTCCTCCCCTGTCTGTGCGCCCGACTGCGGCTGGCGACCGGCAGGACGTTGCGCCTGGTTGCTGCCGGGCATCTGCGACTCGTTAACGGCCGGCCTCTGAGCCCGTTGCGGGGCCGCGTTACCTGACTGTGCTACTCCCTGTTGCGAATATCCGGGCATACGCCCGCCACCAGCAGCCTGGTCTAGGGGCCGGTTCCCTCCGGCTCCTAGTCGGGTCCCCTGCCGGGGTCCAGGCTGTTGGTGACCAGGCTGCTGGGAACGGCCGGGAGAATCGTTATTGGCGGAGCCGGGCGGACCTTGCCAGCCGGGACCGGCCACAAACCCGCGGACGGAATCCCCCACCGTTCCCGAGCCAGGCGTCCCGGAAGCCGGGGCCAGCGGCCATTGCTGGGGCCGGTCTTGGCTGTGGGCCGGGCTCCGCTTCTGCTGTTGATTCGTGCCCCGCTGCTGGTCCGGTGTCTGCTGTTCGTGAGGATTTTGCTGGTTGTGGTTCCGGTTTTCTTCCTGCGGACTATCGGTGAGGAACGAGAATGAGTCTTCGGGGTTCTGCTGGGGTGTGGCGGGCTGCTGGTCTGCGGCAGGTTCGCGTGAATCCCCCTGGTCACTTCCTGGGGAGCCGTGGATCTCTGGATCCCACGTATCTTCATCGCCTAGTACCACGCAGACCTGCCTTTCTTCATCTCAGAGTAAGCCGGAGCGGCGACAGTTGCATCAATGTCGATGGGGAGAGGTTCACGGAACCTCCCCCTGTTTCCTTCACAAAATGGTGTCGAAGAGCGTAAATCCGCGAATCAGACAAGTTGGACGAGGCTGAAAAGCAGGGCCGCGCCAATGCCAATCGAAGCGTAGAACTCGATGGCCGCACTGGCCGGCTTGCGTTCGAGCGGGCCACGCCTGGTGGGCAGTGCCGGTGCTCGGTTGGAGACAAGCTTCGGGTTTCTCGCCCAACGTTCCATGAGGGCACGTTGCTCATCATTGGCCGGGGCGGAGATCAGATCTCCGAGCCCGGGCTCGACTTGACGAAGAGCCATGATCGTTCCGGGCGCAATGTCTTTCGGGGGTTCCTTCGTTTCCGAAGTGGACAGGACGACGGAACGGAAGTCCTCGCCTTCGAGGGGGCGCACCACGACGGGGCAGAGAATGCCGCCGGTACGGACGCTTCTCTCGGCTACCGACTCAGCGGTTCCCAGGACCTTCGCGACAACGGGCACGGATTCATCAACATCCTTACCTTTAGCCAACTTCCACAGCACAAATCCGATGATTGCGATGACAAATGCACCGATGAAAGGTACGGCGTAGCCGAGCAACGTCATATTTTCATCAAAGAACAGGATCGCGATCATCGATCCTATGAAGGAACCGAAAAACAGTCCGGAGAAGATCCTCTGCACGTGGTCCCGCGTGCGGTTAGCGGGGACGAGACCAACAGAGGTAATGCTTTTGACAACGTCAGTAGAGGCCATAATGGCCCTAGCTTATCTTGAGGATGCTCTTCAGTTCCCGCACGGCCTTCCGAGCGCCCCAGCGGGCCCCAATTGTTGAGGCCGTTGGCCCATATCCGATCAGCTGAATCGTGGGTTCACCGGCCACCGCTGTGCCCTTCATCATGATTCCACCATCTGACGTACGGAGCTTCAGGGGTGCAAAGTGGCGGAGCTCCGATCGGAAGCCCGTGGCCCACAGGATGATGTCGGCTTTCCACAGTTTCCCGTTGGCTTGCCGAACACCGTCCGGCTCGACCGCTTTGAACATGGGTTTCCGGTTAAAGACCCCGGCCTCCCGAGCTGCTCGCACCGAGTCGGTCACGAGAAGGCCGGTCGCGGCAACAACGGACAGGGGACGCAGGCCAGCCTCAACGCGGGCCCTCACCGCTTCCTCCACCTGCATACCGGTCTTCAGTTTCCCGCCACTATCAATCCAGTTGGGTTCACGCCTCGTGTACCAGGCAGTGGATTTAGCGACCGGGGCAAGTTCGGCAAGATGTTGGGTGGCGGAGATACCGCCGCCGACCACGGCAACACGGCGCCTCGTGAACTGATTTGGGCCACGGTAATCCTGCGTGTGGAGCTGGATACCGCGGAAAGACTGCTGCCCCGGATAGTAGGGAACGAAGGGGCGGGTCCACGTTCCCGTGCAATTAATGATTGCTCGGGCCAGCCAGGTGCCACCGGAGGTTTTCACGAGGTACTGGCCCTCGTGCCGCTCAACCGAGTAGACGAAGACGGGCCGCATGATGGGGAAGTCAAAGTGTTCTTCGTACCTTGTGAAGTATTCGGGGACGACATGGGAAGCCAGATCGGTCGGATTGTGTTCCCCAACTTTCAGTCCGGGCAGGTCCGCAATGTCATTAACCGTTTCCATGGTGAGCGTCGGCCAACGGTGTTGCCAGGCGCCTCCCGGGCGCACTTCAGCATCAATCACGAGATACGTGCCGGTGATATCGACGCCGTCGGCAAAGCCTCGCATTCCTGCGCGGTGAAGCTCGTGGGCGGCAGCGAGGCCGGCCTGTCCCGCACCGATAACAAGGACATCGACCCGATGCTGGATTGTGGAATCTTTCGGGCCGGTGCTGGTGGAAAGCCAGGCGGGTTGCGTGCCCCAGCCCGGCCCGGATGGACTCCAGGCACCCGGAACTAACGCGTTCATCCCTGAATCATTCGAGGTCCGCGCGATCTCACCCATCCATGTCACCCTTTAAAGGTAGTGCATATCCCAGCCTCGGACGATCATGCTCAGAACGTGGTGAAATATTGGTATGGAACTTGTGCCTGCACGCCAACTCGCCCTGAACCTCATGGCTGAGCACGGCCTGTCGTGGAACTTTAGATGGGATAGAGCAAAGAAGCGTGCCGGTCAGACTAACTTCACAACCCGCACCATCACCCTGTCCAAGCACCTCACACAGCTGTGCACGGAGGAACAGGTGAGGCACACAATCCTCCACGAGATCGCACACGCCCTCGTCGGCCATGGCCACGGGCACGGCCCCGTGTGGCAGGCAAAAGCAAAAGAACTTGGCACAAGCCCGAGAAGATGTACCGGACCCGACTTCCCGGTGGCTGACGCCCCCTGGCAGGGCACCTGCTCCGCCGGTCACGTGCACGCCAGATATCGCAGGCCAAAGCGGCCTCTGAGCTGCGGTCGTTGCTCCCGAACCTTCTCCGAAAAACACCTCCTCACCTGGAATTATGTTCCCTCGACGAAGCAGACCAAGAAGCAGGCTGCGGAAGAAACCGAGGTCCCACAAGACACGCTCTTCTAACGTTTTCCGAGCCGTCACAGCACCGAGAACTTTTCTTTTTCCGTTGAGCTCTCAATGAAATAGTGCATTCAACAAGGTTTCGGCTATCCGACATACGATATTCTTGTGTCAGAGCGGACCGGCTGTCTGCTCACTCGAAGAGGAGGGCCGATGACGCGGAAATTCTTGGCGGCATTCACGGCCGTTGCCCTACTCATGGGTGCCTGCTCCTCAGCGCCAAACGGTGACGAAACAACCGACGCCACAACCGCACCGGACCCCGTTGAGCTGACGTTCCGGATCTGGGACATCGGGGCGGAGGACGCATACGAAGAGTCTTTCGATGCTTTCACAGCCGAAAACCCGCACATCTCCGTCACCATCGAAACGGTGGATGAAAACCAGTACTGGGACCGGGCCGAATCCGACACTGCGGATGGCACGATGCCGGACGCATACTGGATTGATCCTTCCAACGTGGCCGCTCTTGCCGAAGACGGCACGATTGTTGAGATCACCGCAGACCGCGGCGGATGGGCGCAGTCCCTGGTTCAGCTCTTCACTCTTGAAGACCAGCTTTGGGGAGTGCCCCAAATGTGGCGCTCCGTTGCCCTCTACTACAACCGCGACCTGTACGCCGACATTGAAACAAACGTCGAGAATCTGACATGGTCACCCGACGAAGAAGAGGACACTCTTCTCGAGGTCGCCCGGACCCTCACCGTTGACGAGGACGGCAACAGCGCGGGCACCGAAGACTTCGACCCGAACTCGATCGCGAGATATGGGTACGCTGTTCAGCCCGACCTGACCCGCACCTTCGTTCCTTTCCTTGTTCAGGCAGGCGGGCAGTTCCAGGACGACGACGGCCATTTTGTTTTTGCGAGCGATGAAGGTGAGCAATCCACTCAGTACCTCACCGACCTCATCAACGAACACGACGTCTCCCCACCGCTGGAAGCAACCACGTCCCACGAGCATGGCGCAGCTGACCTGTTTATTGATGAGGACATCGCCCTCTATCAGGGCGACTCGGACGCCCTCCGACTGATCGCCGAAGGCGCGGACTTCACCTGGGGCGTTGCCCCGATCGTGGGTGGGCCCAACGGCAAGATCTCGGTCGTTGACGGCATAGCCGTTGCTGGCAATGCCGAGTCGGAACACCCAGAGGAAACCGCACTGCTCCTCGTCTGGCTCGGTTCAGACCAGGGCCAGGATCCGCTCGCGAGCCACGGACTGGCCTTCCCCGCCTCCATCACCGGTCAAGACACGTACGTGAACTACTGGGCGAAAGAAGGCGTGGACGTCTCAGTGTTTATTGAGAGCTCAACGGATGCCACAACGATCTCGTCCCATTCACTCGATATTCATCCCGCCCTCGAAGAGATCCAGCCAATTATTTGGGACATCATCAACGGGGAGCTTCCCGTCGACCAGGGCCTGCAGGAAGCCGAAGACACGGGCAACGCGGCGCTGAACTAAACCCGCTCAGTCGAGAGTCGCGACAATCCCGTCGGCACCGCTCTCGACAACAGCAAGGGTGTCGTAGAAGCCTTCTTGTCCGCCGTACCACGGATCTGGAACGTCCCATTCGCCATCGGACATGTACAGGTTTGAGTGGCCTCGATCCTCAGACTTTTTGGTAGCAAGGTATCCGCCTTCCCCAAACACTCCCCGGGCGCCACGCCGAGGCTCGAGGACGAATCGTATTCACGCCACAGGTGAATCTTGTCGGTCGAGATTCCGTGACGTTCCGCGAGCGCACCGAGCTCTTTGGCGTGCCCAACTGTCATGGCCAGCACCAGGTCGGAATCCTCGAGGTCCTGCGAGGTAACCTTACGCGCGCTCCTTCTCGGCACGTCGTATCCGGCTTCACGGAGGACTCGTGCGGCTCGAGTGTCAACGCCCCGTCCATGCTCTTCGGACGATACGCCGACCGAATCGACCTCCGCGGAGATCCCGGCCTGAGCCAGCTTCTCTCGCAGAACAATCTCTCCCATGGGAGACCGGCAGATATTACCCGTGCAGACGATAAGGATGCGCATGACACGATCCTATCCGACCGCGTTCCGGACGGCTTGTACCCGCCGGTTCCAGGCCATAACCAGGTGAGCTAACCAGGCGGCCGGAGCCTCTCAGCACAGTGGGGACACGTTCCAACAATCCCATCACTCGGCTACTAGCTCCGCTTCGATGATTGGGCTCACAGGTTTCCTTGGAGGTTGGTGGGAGTATTCGCGCTCGGAGCGTGATTCACATCCATGTGCACACCTCACGGCCCTGGACCTGCCGTAGTCTTGGCACCATGTCCCGCCTTACGTCAGTATCTGCCACGGCCATCGCCGCCCTTATTGTTCTCAGCGCCTGCGGCGATGAGGAAGCTCCGGTTGAAACGGCCTCAACGAACGCATCCACCGATACGGCGGAGCCGACTCAGGATTCCGAGTCGATTGCTCCCGCCAGTTACGAGTGCACCGATCCGTTGGCCGGCAATCCCACAGAGGTATTAACCTACGACCTCCTGGTGTGCACGACGCTGACGCTGGCCGATTCGGAAGGGTATGCAACAACCTCGACCGTGTCCGGCAGCGGAACGAGCACCCTTAGGGTCAACACGGATCCGTTCACCGTGGAGGTCACGTATCCGGATGGTGTCACGATCATCGCGACCGAAACGAACGCTTGGGTGAACGAGGGAGACGGCGTCTGGCAGGAGGGTGATGCCACCTCCGACAACTACCTGGTCGCTCAAGCAACGCAGGTTCTGCCGACCTACCGGAATGCTCACAACCCCGCGATTACAACGGCCCAGATTCCCGAGGGCACGACCTACACGGTTGAAGGAACCGAGGTTATCGATGGCGTTGAGTACACGATCCTCAAGGGCGTGTTTGAGGATTCGGGCTATACCTCCGAGGTAACGATGTGGGTGGGGTCGGACTATCACCAGTTGAAGTCAACAACGACATCCAGCTCCGATGGTGCTGACCCGCTAACCGTGGAGACCGCGTACACCGAATGGGATGTTGCCCAGGACATCGAGATTCCCGAGTAGGAAACACAGCCGGGTCTCTTAGCCGGGACCCCGGCGGTCCATTTGGCGAGGACTCCCCGGCGAATTCCTCCGGGTTGGCTGTTTCGTCATGCCATAGTGGGGATAAATCCAAGGAGCAGTCATGGCCCCCACCAGCACCGAACGTACGCCAGCTATCTCGAGAAGATTCGTCGCGATAAGCATCTGCGCCGTGATCCTTGTCGTGGCGCTTATTGCGGCCTTCTCACTTATACCCAGTTACCTGGATGATCGGGACGAAAAGGCATATCAGCAGGGCAGGTACGACATTGCTTACGACATGTTGGAGATCGATCTGCGCAGTGCCGAGTCCGAGCTCTTCGAAGCAACGCTCCTTGCCTCCACATGCCGTACGTTTTCCCAGGAAGTCTGGTGCGACATGCTGAACCTATACCGGGAGTCTCTACAGGAGCACTCACTTCCCAATTACCTGACCGACGCATCGACCGAGGAGTATCGGGCAGCGGCCACCGTGCAAAGCTCAACGCTTCGTCAACTCCACGCCGACCAAGAACGCACCAACCGCATGATCTTCCGGGTTAAGGAATGGACCGAGAACGACGATGTCCTCAAACTCATTGACGAAACGGTCGCGATTACGCGGGATATTCGTCAAACGCTTCAGACCGCCGAGAGAGCACTCGACAATGGCGCAACCGTTCTCGAGAAGCCCTACAACGCCCTGCGCGAAGAGTACGACCGATATCTCGGCCCCTCTTACCCGACGTACACAACTGTCGAAGACCTAACCGCAGCCCGGGATCGGCTCGACGAAGCACACCGCGATCTCGAGGAATCAATTGCCGAGAACACCGTGCAGTAGCGCCAAGACCCGGCCCGAGCGACGCCCGGTCGATGATCCCACGACGTTACAGCCCCGGTTGGGCAACGAACCCTAGGAGCCTCCCGACAGGGGCGGTTTGCGAAGCGCCTTCTGTACTCGCTTGTCGAGAGCGGTAGTGGGCTCGGCAAAGTAGGTGGTCTGAAGCCCGGTTTTCTGCCAGGTTCCGATAACTCGGCCCGCCGACATGATGGTCGGCTTAAACACTCCGTTGCCTCCCGGACAGATCGCCACAGCATGTTCGTCGGCAACGCTTGCCGACCGATCCGAGTAACCGAGAATCATCTCATCAAAACCGGGAAGCACCTGAATGCTTCGACTACTGGCCAGGCTCTCGTCCGGCTTACGCCAGTACCCATCTTTCAAGACAAACCGGCTTCCCTCGAGGGCACGGTCAACGGCGGTCACCGGGATGTTCGCCCACCAGGCAGCATCCTTGCGCGTTGTTGGGGCATGGGAAGTGACATAGCGGGTCACGATCTCGGCAATGATGTCCTCGTATGGTCTCTCGGCGCTCGGTGCAACCCACCGATCAAGGAGAACAAGGAGCTGCTCTTTCCCTCTCATCGGCCCCCAGACGAGAAGCCCCTCAATGCTCAGATGGAAAATGAGGTGATAGACCTGTCCCGGCTGGTTAACCAGGCCCGCGCTCTCCCACGCCGCGGCAAGCTCCTTTCGCGTGATCCCATCACCTACAACATCGCGCGCAATAGTCCGAGCCTGTTCGAGAACCTGTTCATCGATACCGAGGGCCTCGCGGCGCTTCACTGTCCCAGGGAATGTGCGTTTCCGGGCAACCGCAAGAACATCCCGCACACGGTCACTGCCGACAACATGGAGGGTTCCCCTCTGCGGCCAGGTTCTTACCAGAGCACCCGAGTTGAAAGCATCGATGACATCTTGGCGTGAACGACGTTGAGTCCGAAGGGCGATCGACGTAATTACCCCGGGGAAGTCCTGCCCCTGCATAGCGCCAAAATGGGAGACAACCTCAACCGGAGAACGGCCTTCGACAAGCAACTGCGACGACATGCGAGCAAGCGCAACGGACATCTTCAGACTCCCATGCTGATCCGATGGTTCATGATAGTCACAGCTGTCAACAACTGGTTCAGGGAGAGGGAGCACCCTGGAGCTATCTAAAGCATCCTTCTGTTCCCGCACCGTCTACCGATCCGTGCCGCAAGAATCCCCTGACCGCACCCAAGCACCCTACGGTCCCCCTGCCAACCGTCAATTTTGTGAGCCGAGAACGGTTCTGTGGAGGTCACGCACAATTCGGGCACCTCCAGCAAAGCATGCGGGCGCAGATCTCTCTCGATGCTGCTTACGTCGCTGGCCCTCCCACCTGCGTTGCGCAAATACCGGTGAACCCGACGATCAAGCCCAATCAGCCACTGCGCCATACCGCTACGAAGAAACCAACGAAGCCTGGTGGGCATGATGCTCTGGCAGGGTAGCCTCACACCGCCGATTTGAGGCTCATGAGACTCCTCGAACCACAGGCGGATCGTTTCACCAGCATCCGGGCCCCGACTGAGCCCTAAACCTGAAGCCGATCATTGCTCAACCGGAGGCACAAGAAGGCCCCGGACCAGCGATAGCTCGCAGATCCGGGGCGCTACTTAATCTTTACGTGACCGGGGATGAACTTCTAGAAGTCCCAGTCCTCATCTTCCGTCGCCTCGGCGGTACCGATGACGTAGGAGGACCCTGAGCCGGAGAAGAAGTCGTGGTTCTCGTCGGCACCCGGGGACAGCGCCGCAAGAATCGCGGGGTTGACCGCGGTCTGATCAGACGGGAAAAGAGCCTCGTAACCAAGGTTCATCAGAGCCTTGTTCGCGTTGTAGCGGAGGAACATCTTGACGTCCTCGGACAGGCCAAGATCATCGTAGAGCGACTCGGTGTAGTCCTCTTCGTTGTCGTACAGGTCCTGCAGCAGGTCGTACGTGTACTCCTTGAGCTCGTCCTGACGCTTTGCGTCTTCCTTCTGGTTGGCAACCTGGAACTTGTAGCCGATGTAGTAGCCGTGCACTGCCTCGTCACGAATAATGAGGCGGATAAGATCGGCCGTGTTCGTGAGCTTGCCGTGAGCAGACCAGTACATCGGGGCGTAGAAGCCGGAGTAGAACAGGAACGACTCGAGCATGACCGAGGCGACCTTACGCTTCTGCGGATCATCACCGTGGTAGTAGTCGAGAATGATGCGGGCCTTCTTCTGAAGGTGCTCGTTTTCCTCCGACCAGCGGAAGGTCTCCTCAATCTCCTCGGACGTGTTGAGCGTCGAGAAGATGGACGAGTACGACTTCGCGTGGACCGACTCCATGAACGCGATGTTCGTGTACACGGCCTCTTCGTGCGGGGTCACAGCATCCGGGATCAGCGATACTGCTCCAACCGTTCCCTGGACCGTGTCAAGAAGCGTCAGGCCTGTGAAGACACGGGTCGTCATGAGCTGCTCAGGTCCGGTCAGGGTGTTCCACGACTGGATGTCGTTCGACAGCGGGATTTTCTCGGGTAGCCAGAAGTTAGCGGTAAGCCGATCCCAGACTTCCTCATCCTTTTCGTCGATGATCTTGTTCCAGTTGATCGCCTGAACACTGGTTACGAGAGGCAACTTTTCTGACACGTGAGCTCCTTCGTGCGTGAATTTCGTTCCCGCCCATCTTCCCACGTTCCCGCTCAAACAACGAGGATGTACACCACAGGGACAACCCTTGCATAGGCCTATCTTCCTATGATTACGCCAGGAAACTCGGCTTTCGACTCGGTCGATATGCGCAACTTTCCGCTATCCCGCACCACAGTTCCCTTTCCGTCACACACCCCAACCACTTCTTACACCCCCTGCCCACAGCCCAATCTCTCGAGTCACTGAATAGTTCCTGGACGCGTTGGGCTCTCTTCCTCTCAGCTGAATACCTTTTATCGGGAAGCCGTTCCACGTGAGGATGAAGCTATGGCACATGACGAGAAGCAGATTACAGTTACTCGAACAATCGACCACTCGGCAAAGGACATTTTCGACACCCTGTCGCTACCGGCACGGCACCCAAACTTTGACGGCTCCGGCATGGTGCGGTCATCGGACAACACCGAACGTATTAGCGCCGTCGGGGACACGTTCCTCATGAACATGGTGGGACGTACCGGCAATGAGTACCAGACAAACAATCACGTCACGGCATTCGATGACGGCAAGATGATCGGCTGGAAGCCCGCTCTTGCCCAGGAGGCCGACAGCCCGGGCGGATGGGAATGGCTCTACACCCTCAAGCCTATTGATGCGGAAACGACCGAGGTCACGCTGACCTACAACTGGTCCGCCGTCGACAACGCAGAAATCCTTGCGCACCTTCCGGCGGTTTCCGCCGAGGAACTTGAGCAGTCCCTCAACGATCTCGCTTCAGCAATCAACTGACGACCCTCCACATACCGCCACTGTCCGGGTAACTAATCCTGTGCAACTTGGCGGCATTCACGGCGAAGTCGATAGTCGGCAAAGCGATGCTCGAAATCGTCAAGGAAACGAGAGGCCCTCCGCGCAGATAAGCGTGCGGAGGGCCTCTCTCTAGCTACAGATCCAGTGTTCGTTGCCCCAGACATGTCGTCTCACGTGGGCTACTGACTAGCTATGCATCTCTCTTCTTGAGGGATAGAGCACCGGCGGCAATGAAGAGCGCCGTGTAGATCGCGAGAACCAGTAGCGCAACATTCGCGTCGAGAGAGTTCTCTGAAACAACGAAGGTTGACAGGATGCCTTCTTCCCTCGGTACCACCGCTGCCGTCATGACGTTGATCGGGAAGTACGGACGAAGGTCATCAATGAAGTCGAGCGGAATGATCTCAAGGACAGGCAGGATCAGCACGAGACCGAACATCAAGGTAATCGTTCCGACCGTCGACCGGAGCAGGGCACCGACTCCTGCGGACATGAGCGCTCCCATGATGAGCACCAGGACGCAGCAGAAGATTGACAGCCAGAAGGCGAGATCACCCATTGGCAATGACACGCCCATACTGCCAATCGTCGCCTGAATGAGAAGGGTGGAGAGCACCATGGTCACGATGACAACCGCACCCCAGAAGAGCGCAAGAACCACGAGCTTTGAGGCGTAGAACGCCATCCGCGAGCGCGATGCTAGGAGGGACGTTTGGATCGTGTTGTGGGAGTACTCATTGGTCATGACGATCGTGCCAAACGAGATTCCGAACAGCAGCATGAACTGGAAAACGCCAGTCACCATGTAGGAGCTGCCGAGCAGTTCGGCTTCTTCGAAGCTCATGTATTCGCTGTACGACTTCATGGACTGGGCAACCATGAATGCGATCAGGAGGTACAAGACCGCCGCCACGATGGTGATGATCCACGTAGACCGCAGGCTCGTGAACTTGCGGAACTCGGACTTGAGAAGCCTGCCAAAGGTGGGACGGTAGGTCTGGGGATCCATGATGACGCTCATCGGTTTCCTCCTGCCCGGAACTCGACCGATTCACCGGTAAGTTCCATAAACACGTCCTCAAGAGAGGAGTGGATTGTGGTGAGTTCGTGGATTTCGAGCCCCGCCTGGTGCAGGGCGTGGCCCACCTGGGAGGCGGGAACACCGGAGACGAGGAGAACGTCGCGATCGTCAATGCGGTCGTGACGCGGCTGCATTTGTGCCAGGGACTCACCGATAGCTGCAAGATCGGGCCCCGCGACGCGAACGGTGGAATGACCGGCGGATTCCGTGAACTGCTTGATCGGACCGGATGCGATGAGGCGGCCGTTGCCGATAACAACAAGGTTCGTTGCCGTCATCGCCATCTCCGACATGAGGTGAGAGGAGATGAGAACCGTGCCACCGATCTGGGCATGGTTCTTCACGAGATCACGGACCCAGCGCACACCGTCCGGGTCAAGCCCGTTAACCGGTTCATCAAGGAGCAGGTATTCGGGGCTGCCAAGCAGTGCGGTGGCAATGCCGAGGCGCTGGCCCATACCGAGGGAAAAGCCCTTAACCTTCTTGTTTGCGACCTCAGCGATTCCTGTCATCTCAAGAAGCTCGTCAACTCGCTTCTTACCGAATCCGTGGGTGGCTGCCACGACGTTGAGGTGCTGGCGCGCTGTACGGGCGGGGTGGAACGCTTTCGCATCAAGCAATGCACCCACCGCCGTCATGGGACTGCGTAGCTGAGAGTACGGAACACCCTTGATAAGCGCGTGTCCTTCGGTTGGGTTGTCGAGTCCAACAATGCATCGCATAGTTGTGGACTTTCCGGAACCGTTGGGCCCGAGGAATCCGGTGACTTGGCCGGAAGGGACCGTGAACGACAGGTGGTCTGTCGCCGTTTTCTTCCCGTACCTCTTCGTGAGGTTTTCTATCGTAATCATTCTTGGCCTTTCGCCGATACGCCAATACTGTAGGCGCCACTGACGGCACAGCAATACTGTACGGGCAGGGCTTGGGGGAAAGATCGGGGAAACCCCTGAGGTGGCCGCTCGGGGAGCAGTCCCCGCTACTCTTCGTCCACCGCTTAACTTCCAAACATCATTGGGAGCCTTCCCCACCTAAGGTTGATGCGTGACCCAACATCCCTCACTTCGGTACTCTGGCCGCATCGCCGCTTTCGACATTGCTCGGGGCCTCGCTGTCCTCGGCATGATCGCCGCCCACATCGGCCCCGAACGCGAGGGCATCATGGGCTGGCTCATGGCGGTACCGGATGGTCGGTCATCCATTCTCTTTGCCATGCTTGCTGGGGTCTCACTCGCCATCATCACGGGCAGGAACGTCCCGTACACGGGCGTGGAGTTCCTCCAGGCAAAGATCCGGATCTTCACAAGGGCCGCACTCCTTCTCGTCATCTCGGGCGTCCTCGCCCTCATGAACGACATCGTGGCCCTGATCCTCGCCTACTATGCGGTGTGGTTTATTCTCGCGATCCCATTCCTGCGGTGGCGGCCGAGCCGACTCTTTATCGCCGCGGGACTCAGTTGGGTGATCGGCCCGCTTATCGCCATCTACCTACCGGTCTTCTTCCAAAAGGCCGGTATGGACACCATGGGCGATGCGTCGGATTTCATTCTCGACACGATGCTGACCGGAACATATGTCGGTGTTATCTATATGGGTTTTGTCCTTGCCGGGCTTGGGATCGGGCGTCTCGACATCACGCGACGTTCTGTACCGATGACGCTCACTCCGATCGGGCTGTCGCTTGCGATCGTCGGATATGGCACGGCCTTCCTGCTGTCCGACAGCACGGAAGAGTCTTGGAAGTACATTGACGACGGCGGCTATACGGGGGCCTGGACCGATGGCTGGCAAACAGATGGCATGGGGCCCGACTGGTATCCCGACGTCACGTTCCCGCCAGTCACCGACTACCTCCATGCCGAACCTCATTCGGGAACGATCCTCGAGGCCATTGGTTCGGGAGGGACCGCCATCGCCATCATCGGAATCCTTCTACTCGGCGGCCCGTTCCTCGGGACGCTGCTCTACCCAATTGGCGCGGTTGGTGCCATGTCGCTGACCGCCTACTCCACCCACATCGTTGCCGTCTGGGCCATCCCGGCTCTCGTGTTCCCAGAGTCAATGGCGCCGCTACTCTGGCACCTGCTGACAACAATGATCGTATGCAGTCTGTGGAAGTTCTTCATCGGCAGGGGCCCGCTCGAATGGCTTCTATACCGCGTCTCACAGAAGGCCGCTCGGATCATCCCCGAGCCTTCCGGTAATCCTCAACTTTCTCCTCCCAGGCTTTGACCTCAGCGGGCTCAATCCTCCGAATAACCCGGCAGGGGTTACCGGCCGCAACCACGCCCGCGGGAATGTCCTTCGTGACCACGGAGGAGGAGCCGATGACCGCGTTGTCGCCGATCGTGACACCCGGGTTGACGACAACGTGGGCGCCAAGCCAAACGTTGTTGCCGATCGTTATCGACTTCCCGAATTCCAAACCTTCGGCACGCGGGCCGGGGGCAATGGGGTGACTGGCGGTCGCCAGCGTGACTCGCGGTCCGAAGAAGCAGTTGTCCCCAATGGTCACAGGGACAACGTCAAGAACGATGAGCCCCATGTTGGCATAGAAGTTCTCACCCGCAAACGTGTTCCAGCCGTAATCGAAGCCAATTGTCGGCATCATCGTGCACGACTCTCCACGGCTCCCAAGGAGCTCTGTGAGGATCTCGTCGCTCCGCCCCGGGTCTGCACAGGCATTGAATTCCCGGACCAGATCCTGGGCTTTTCGCTGGAGCGCTTCATTGTGTTCATCGAAGATATAGAGCTCTCCGTCCAGCATTCTGCGGACATTGAACGATTCCCTGTGCGATTCCATTTCCGCCTTTGCGCTCGACATTGCATCTGGTTGCGTGGACCATTGTTGCATGACCACATCAGCGATCTCGTTCCTGCAAGCATCCGGAAAGCCGTTCCGCCAGTACGAAACTGAGGTCGACGGGGTCGACTTCTCCTCCATTGATATCGGCACCTACTTCGCCGAACAAATGGGAATGCCGGGGGAACGCGTCTACAAGTCCCTCATGGCTTCTGCCCAGGGAACCCTGGTCATGGGACTGATCCCGGTCACGAGGAAGATCTCTCTCAAGAACCTTGCGAATGCCATCGATAAGAAGAAAGCAACAATGGTTCCCCCTGACCAGGCCGAAGAGTTCTCGGGTTCCGTGATTGGCGGCATTTCCCCGTTTGGCCTCAAGACTCCCATGCCGATTGTGATCGACAAGGGCGCTTTCGCTCATGCCACCATTGCCATCTCGGGCGGTAGTCGCGAGCTCAAGGTTGAGGTGACGCCAACGGATGCCGTTGAGCTTCTTGGTGCCATCGTTGCCGACATCGCAACTGACTAGCAGTCCAAGTATTTCTCGTAGAGCAAGGCTCGGGGCCCAATCCGTTACGGACGGGCCCCGAGCCTTGCTTTGGCTATCTATCCGATTACCGGTCTAGAGCATGCAGGAGACGCAGCCCTCAACCTCGGTGCCCTCGAGGGCAGCCTGGCGGATTCGCATGTAGTAGAGGGTCTTGATGCCCTTCCTCCATGCGTAGATGTAGTTCTTGTTAACGTCACGGGTGGTTACGGTGTCCGGGTAGAACAGGGTCAGCGACAGGCCCTGGTCGACGTGTTGCGTGGCGACCGCGTAGGTGTCGATGATCTTCTCGGGTCCGATCTCGTACGCGTCCTTGTAGTACTCAAGGTTGTCGTTCGTCATGTACGGAGCCGGGTAGTAGACGCGGCCGATCTTCCCTTCCTTGCGGATCTCGATCTTGGAGACGATCGGGTGGATCGACGAGGTCGAGTGGTTGATGTAGGAGATCGAACCGGTCGGGGGAACCGCCTGGAGGTTCTGGTTGTAGATACCGTGCTCCATGACGGAGGCCTTCAGAGCCTTCCAATCCTCCTGCGTGGGGATGTGGATATTACTGAAAAGCTCCTTGACCCGGTCGGTTTCCGGCACCCATTCCTTTTCGATGTACTTGTCGAAGAACTTGCCCGAAGCGTAGTCCGACTTCTCGAAGTTGTAGAACGCTTCACCGTTCTCGATTGCGAGCTTGTTCGACTCCGTGAGCGCGTGGAACAGCACCGTGTAGAAGTACATGTTCGTGAAGTCGAGGGCTTCTTCCGAACCGTAGTGGATCCGCTCACGGCCCAGGTAGCCGTGGAGGTTCATCTGGCCGAGGCCGATCGCGCGGGACAGGCGGTTACCCTTCTCGATCGACGGAACCGAGCGAATATCCGACGTCTCGGAAACCGCGGTCAGTGCACGGATCGCAGTGCCGATGGTCTTGCCAAAGTCCGGGGAGTCCATGGTCTTCGCGATGTTGAGCGAGCCGAGGTTGCAGGAAATATCCTTGCCGATCTCGTCGTAGGAGAGATCAGCGTTGTAGGTTGAGGGCTCGGAAACCTGGAGAATCTCCGAGCAGAGGTTCGACATGGAGATGCGTCCGTCAATCGGGTTCGCCTTGTTCACCGTGTCTTCGAAGACAATGTAGGGGTAGCCAGACTCGAACTGAATCTCGGCGATCGTCTGGAAGAACTGGCGGGCGTTGATCTTCGTCTTGCGGATGCGTCCGTCGTTAACCATTTCCTCGTACTTCTCCGTGACGGAGATGTCGGAGAACGGCTTGCCGTAAATGCGCTCCACGTCGTACGGGGAGAACAGGTACATCGACTCGTTTCGCTTGGCGAGCTCAAAGGTGATGTCGGGAATGACAACGCCGAGCGACAGGGTCTTGATCCTGATCTTCTCATCGGCGTTCTCGCGCTTCGTGTCGAGGAAACGCATGATGTCGGGATGGTGGGCGTTGAGGTAGACAGCGCCTGCACCCTGGCGCGCACCGAGCTGGTTCGCGTAGGAGAAGGAGTCTTCCAGCAGCTTCATAACCGGGATAACGCCCGAGGACTGGTTCTGGATCTTCTTGATCGGGGCGCCCTGCTCACGGAGGTTCGTGAGATTGAGTGCCACGCCGCCGCCACGCTTGGACAGCTGAAGCGAGGAGTTGATCGCGCGGGAGATCGACTCCATGTTGTCCTCGATGCGCAGGAGGAAGCAGGAGACCAGCTCGCCGCGCTGCGCCTTACCGGCATTGAGGAAGGTCGGGGTGGCCGGCTGGAAGCGGCCCGAGACGATCTCGTCGATGATCGAGTAGACGGCCCCTTCCTTGCCACGCGCGAGGAGAAGCGCAACCATGACGACGCGGTCCTCGAAGCGCTCGAGGTAACGCTTACCGTCGAAGGTCTTCAGGGTGTACGAGGTGTAGTACTTGTATGCGCCGAGGAAGGTTGAGAAGCGGAACTTCGCCGCGTAGGCGCGCTTGAAAGCGGACTTAACGAACTCGAAGTTGTACTGATCAAGCACATCCTTCTCGTAGTAACCCTCTTCGACGAGATAGTCGAGCTTTTCCTTCAGCGAATGGAAGAACACCGTGTTCTGGTTGACGTGCTGGAGGAAATACTGTCGCGCTGCCTGACGGTCAGCATCAAACTGAATGTTGCCGTCAGCGTCGTAAAGGTTGAGCTGCGCGTTGAGCGAATGGTAATCGACCTTCGGCGAGAGCGTCTCTAGGCCCGTATCTGTGAGAGTTGTTCCCAAAACTCTTCCAATCCTTGCTTCACCTTGGCAACGTCATCAGTCGTGCCGAGGAGTTCGAACTTGTACATGTGGGGGACCTTGCACTTAGCCGAGATGATTTCCCCGGCTAGGCAGTATGCCTTCCCGAAGTTGGTGTTCCCCGCGGACACCACTCCTCTGATAAGGCTTCGGTTGTGCTCGTTGTTAAGAAACTTGATGACCTGCTTGGGGACGGCGCCGCGGTTATTACCGCCACCGTACGTCGGCACAATCAGGACGTACTCGTCATCGACGATGAGGTCCGGATCTGTCCGACGAAGCGGGATCCGCTCCGCCTCCATCCCCAACTTCTTGACGAAGCGGGCGGTGTTGTTGGTGACCGATGAGAAATAGACGATCTTTGCCACTGCTTCCTCCCCTCGATACCGCGGAGAGCGGACGGCAAAGCCGCCCGCTGCGTCCTGGTTTGGTTAGGCCGTTACCGCTGCGTCAACATTGGCAGCTACGAGCGCCTTGATCTTGTCGGGACGGAAGCCTGCCCAATGGTCGCCTCCTGCCATCACCACGGGGGCCTGCTGGTAACCCAGGGCCTTGACCGCCTCGAGCGCCTCCGCGTCCTCCGTAAGGTCAACGGTGTCGTAGGCCAGACCAGCCTTATTCAGAGCTCGCGTGGTCGCATTGCACTGCACGCAGGCTGGCTTCGTGTAGACGGTGATGGTCATGGTGCTCTCCCCTTTTCCCGGTAATTCGTTGTTTCAGAGCGTCCCGGCATCGACCCGGTCAAAGATCGATTCGGCGCCGTAACGCGCTTCGAACTTCGACACTACACCTTGTGCCGATTCTTTCCAGCACCACTAGATGGTGTGTTTTGTGGGAAACTTCCGGACGATTTTGTGGACGCATCGGTGGAAACCCTGTGGATCCCTGGGAACGGGCGGTGGATAACTCCACCGCGACCATTCCGGAACTGTTCATTATTTCCACTGAGAGCAAAGCCTCCGTCAGTTCGCTCCCTTGAATTCTCGCGCTCAGCCCGGACAGAAATTGATCCATTCTTCATCCACAGCCCTTATCCACAGGCGTGTGGACAAGTTTCCCCAGCCTTTATCCACAGCTGTGGATAAGTTGGCAACCCTGCCAGGATTTACGTTGTTTACATCACATTCTTACGGCGTGTTTTTGCCGTCGGCGTGTTCTGCTGCGGAGGTGGCACGGGCCACCTGAAAGCCGGCAATAACGAGAATGAGTATGACGACTGCGCCGATGGTAAACATGGCAAATGGAGAGTCCGGCGAGTAAAGAACAAATCCGATGAGCCCGCCGACAATGCAGAGGGTTCCTTGCATGTAGGAGTAGGGAGAGGCCGCAAGATTACCGGCAATCCAGGCGCGGTGGGATGCTGTTGTTGCCCTAGTCTTCGTCCCGAAGATCGAGTTTCTCGGGACCTTTCCGTTACGCTGAAAATATCCGATAGCAAACAGGCCGAAACCGGTCGGCACGAGAAGGATGCATAGGATCTCGGTCCAGGTCATTTTTCCTCCGTGGTTGGTACCGTAAGTGAAACGTTACCTCAGGGATGTGGGTGAGCCGAGGCACACTTGCTATTCTGATCGTGGAGATTCCACAACTACGATCATCCGCGCCTGCGTAACCACTGGCGGTACAGCAGGAACAATTTATAAGGAGAGTTCATGAGCGAGACTGCAAAGCTCATTCTCGACGGCAAGGAATACGACCTTCCAGTCATTACCGGATCGATGGGCGAAAAGGGCATTGACATCAGCTCCCTGCGATCCACCACCGGGCACATCACCCTCGACGACGGCTACGGAAACACCGGTTCCTGCCAGTCGGACGTTACCTTTATCGATGGCGAGCAGGGCATCCTCCGCTATCGCGGATACCCGATCGAGCAGATCGCCGAGAATTCCAGCTTCATCGAAGCCGCCTATCTCGTGATCTTCGGCAAGTTGCCCAAGCAGGACGAGCGTGACAACTTCGCCCAAGCACTCGCCGACAATGCTCCCTTGCACCAGTCGATGATGAAGCACTTCGACGGCTACGGCTCCAACGGCCAGCCGATGGCGGTGCTCTCCGCCATGGTGAACTCGCTGACCGCATACGACCCGCACGTCATGCACCCGGCCGATGAGAGCGACGTCTTTAACGCTGCCGCCACTCTCATGTCGAAGGTCCGCACGATTGCCGCCGCGTCGCACAAGACAACCATTGGCGAACCGATCGTTTACCCGCGCCCCGACCTCAAGTACGTCGAGAACTTCCTCCACATGATGTTCTCCACTCCCTACCACGACTACGAGCCCACCCCCGAGGTGGTTCGTGCGCTCAACATGTTCCTGGTGCTCCACGCAGACCACGAGCAGAACTGCTCAACCTCCACGGTCCGCATGGTTGCGTCCTCGAAGGCAAACATGTTCGCTTCTGCTTCCGCCGGCATCTCCGCCCTCTGGGGCCCGCTACACGGCGGCGCAAACGTTGCCGTGATCGAGATGCTCCAGAAAATCTACGACGAGGGTCTCGACCCGGCTGTCTTCATGGACGAGGTCAAGGACAAGGAGACCGGCCGTAAGCTCATGGGCTTCGGTCACCGCGTCTACAAGAACTTCGACCCCCGAGCCACGATCCTCAAGGGTGCCGCCTTCGACATGCTCGAGAAAATGAACATCGACGACCCGCTTCTCGATGTTGCTCTCAAGCTCGAAGAGGTTGCTCTCAAGGACGACTACTTCGTGGAGCGCAAGCTCTACCCGAACGTCGACTTCTACTCCGGCATCATCCTGCGCGCCATCGGCATCCCGCTGGACATGTTTACCGTTATGTTTGCCATCGGCCGCATGCCCGGCTGGATTGCGAACTGGAAGGAAGTCCACGAGGATCCCAAGTCCCGTATCTACCGTCCCCGCCAGATCTACACGGGCGACGTCGAGAACACCTGGATCCCGCGCAACGAGCGTTCCTAATTCATACAACCATCCGGAGGCCTCTTCTTGCGAAGGGGCCTCCACTCATTTCCACGACAACTCCCGGGGCCTGCAGAAATGCGACAATCGGTGACCAGCAATCTCATGGCGCGCTTATTCATGCCAAAAGGCCCTCATTATTGCAGTGGGTCAAGAGAACGTTCCGGTCAAGCAAGATGAGCCTGTTGGTGGAAGCAGGAGAGCAGATTACTCCTCATCTTTCCCGCTGTCAGAAGTTTTTACAATTAGTTGCATGTGGTAAAAATAACCCTCTTCTTCTGGCGTTTACTGTGTTATCTTATCGTTGGCTTCCCTGCGGTTTTCTTGGTCACCGCTGGTGAACGGACCCTCTTCTTTCGTGCAGGGCACTTAGTCAGGTGGAGTTATGGCCGACAAGACAGCAAAAAATCCGAAACGGCAATGGGGCGCCGAACGTGCGACGGCGCCCATGTCGATCAAGCATCCGGTCCCATCCCTGCGGAAGATTGTTGTCGGGCGAATCGCCATTATCGTCACCATTTTTGCCTGGTTCATGTACGTCATCACGACGATTATGAGGGAGTTTATCGAGGGCGATCCCGGGTCGCTCCGTTACGTTCTCGAAGCGGTCTCCTACGTTGCTGTTGTCACCGCACTGACCTTCTCGGCGCTGATGTATCTCCTCGCACGGCAGGGCGCCCTCTATCGCTTTCGGGACCACATCCGGACACCACGCGGCCCCCTGGACCAACATTACGACGGGGCCGACGGCCACGACATCACGGTCCTCATTCCTTCCTACAAGGAGGAACTAGACGTTATTGCCAAGACTGTATGGTCGGCTGCGCTCCAGGAGTTCCCAAGCAAGCGGATTGTTTTACTCATTGACGACCCACCGAATCCCACAAACCCTGACGATATTGCCCAGCTCAACGCGGCCAGGGACCTGCCGGCACGGATCGCAGCCGCACTGGACGAGCCCCGGAGCCGGCTCGAACACACTTCCGCCGTCGTTCACGACGAACTCGAGGGTGCCGAGACCGCACCTCGCGACATTCTGTCCCTGGTTGCCGCGGACTACGGCTACGCCTCCGAATGGCTGGAAACCATGGCGTGTGAGCATCCGCTTGTTGACCACACCGATGCGTTCTTTGTTGAGCGGGTCCTACGCGGGCTCGCTGGCGACCTGAAGCTCACGAAAATCGCGCTGGATGGTGCGCTGGATCAACAGCAGTCTCCCACTCCGACCAGGCTCCTTCAGTTGCACAACCGCCTGGTGCGGATCTTCTCGGCCGAAATCATGGTATTCGAACGGAAGGCCTACGATTCCCTCTCGCACGAGGCGAACAAGGCAATGAACCTCAACTCCTATATCGGGATCATGGGAAAACGGTGGCGGATTGAGAAAACACCTAGCGGTCAGGTCCTTACCGAGGTCGGTGCCCACTCAGAATGCGATCTTGATATTCCGTGGACCAAGTACCTGCTGACGCTCGACGCCGACTCCATGCTGCTCCGGGACTACTGCGTGCGTCTCGTTCACGTCCTGGAGGAGCCCGGCAACGAACGCATTGCCGTTATCCAAACCCCGTACTCTTCGTACCGTGGCGCGCCGTCCCGCATTGAGCGCATGGCGGGGGCGACAACAGATTTGCAACACAACCTTCACCAGGGCATGAGCTACTACAACGCCACGTTCTGGGTGGGTGCGAATGCGGTGATCCGACGGGATGCTCTCGAGGACATTGTCGAGAAGCAGACCGTGGGTGGCTTCGAGATCCGCACCTATGTTCAGGACCGCACGGTTATTGAGGACACCGAGTCAAGTATTGACCTCGGCACTCACGGGTGGACTCTGTTGAACTATCCGGAGCGGCTCAGCTACTCGGCGACGCCACCCGATTTCGGTTCCCTTATCGTTCAGCGCAGGCGCTGGGCCAACGGCGGCCTTCTCATCCTCCCCAAGTTTGCACGGCAGTTGCGCGAACGCCGATACCGGCGCGACCGGGTCCTGCACCGAGAGATCTGGCTCCGCATCAACTACATGGCATCGATCGCGTGGGCCAGCGCCGGTCTCGTGTTCCTCCTGGGCTACCCGTACGACAGCAGGTTGCTCAGCCCCTGGGTGATCCTTGCCGCCGCACCCTACTTCCTGTGCATGGCGTCCGACCTGAAGTATTCCGGGCACCGACGTACCGACATTTTCCGGATCTACGGCTTCAACCTGGTGCTTCTCGCGGTCAACATCGCCGGTGTCGTGAAATCAATCCAGCAGGCACTGACAAACACGAAGATCCCGTTCGCGCGTACTCCGAAGGTGCAGGACCGCACTGCCGCCCCTGGAATCTATGTTTTCATTCCCTACGTCATCGTCGGCTTCTCCGTCCTCACCCTTATTCGCGACTATCAGGCCGAGAACTGGGGAAACGCAATCTTTGCCGCAACGAACGCGATCCTATGTACGTACGCGATCATCGCCTACATTGGCATCCGCGCTTCCCTTGTCGACATGGTTCTCGGTGTCGTGAACTGGCTCTACGTCCCGGACGTTCCCTCCCGCCGGCAGCTGAAGAAGAAGGAAGAAGAGGAGCGGGCGGCCCGCCGCGCCAAAGGCGCTTCAGAGCCCGTCGAGTGGGAACGGATTCTTTACGACGGTGACCGCAGGTTGGGCCCAGACGTGAAGCGTAAGAACGACCTGCGCCGCAGGATCACCCCGAGGTAGGACCATGTCGAAGCGTTTTCCCGGGCGCAAGCTCTCCCTCGCTCGTCTCGCCTTTCTGATTGTCGTCCTCGTTGCCGTCGGGGTTGGCGGCATCACGGGCTTCAACTCCTGGCAGGATTCCCGTACCGCAAGCGATAGCGAACCGTGGTTCGCTACCTACGTTGACGTCACAGCATCGCCGTCCTACGCGTTTGAGCAACCTGTCTCCGAACATGAACAGGATGTCATTCTCAGCTTTATCGTGGCGGCGGATGAGGCGACGTGCGAGGCAAGCTGGGGTGGCTACTACTCGCTCGAAGAAGCCCACCGGTCCCTCGATCTTGATCGCCGCATTGCCCGCCTCCAGCAGGGCGGCGGCTCCATCGTCATCTCACTGGGCGGGGAAGCCAACTCGGAACTTGCCCTTGCCTGCGAGAACACCGACGATCTCGTCGACCAGTACCGGGCCATTATCGACCGTTACGAACCGGCCGCTCTCGATCTGGATATCGAAGGTCCGGCCCTCACCGATACTGCCTCCCGCGAGCGCCGTGCGGAAGCTATCGCCACCCTTCAAGAGGAGTACGGGGAGGAGTGGACGCCGGTATGGCTCACCCTGCCGGTAGGCCCGGAGGGTCTGACCGCCGACGGCGTCGACGTTGTGAAGGAGTTCCTCCACGCAGGGGTGGATATCGCGGGCGTCAACGCCATGACGATGAACTACTCTTCGGAGCTGTCCGCCCAGGACATGGGCCAGCAGGTCATCGATTCCTTGGAAGCCACCCACCGACAGGTCATGGCAATCTACGCCGACGATGGGCAACCCCTCGGCACTCACACAGCATGGCGGAAGATTGGGGCAACCCCAATGATCGGACAAAACAATGTTGCCTCCGACATTTTCACGCTCGATGATGCTCGCGTGCTTCGCAATTTTGCTAGCGATGTGGGGCTGGGCCGGATGTCGCTGTGGTCAGCGAACCGGGACCGTACGTGCGCCGATGCCTACGCCGATGGTCACATCATGTCCGACTCCTGCAGCGGCATCGACCAGGGCGCCAAGACCTTCGCAGGGATTCTCGGGAATGGCTTCACGGGTTCACCGGCAAGCACAGTTGCGGAGGATACGGATAGCCTGCGTCCCGAAGATATCGTTGACGATCCGGAGACCAGTCCGTACCCGATATGGAGTGCCACGTCCTCCTACCCGGCTGAGTCACGGGTGGTATGGCGGCAGAACGTTTACGTGTCGCAGTGGTGGAACTCGGCGATCCAACCCGACGATCCGGCTCTCAGTGCCGCCGATAATCCATGGCAGCTCATTGGCCCCGTTCTCCCTGGCGAGTCGCCCCTTCCGTTGCTTGAGCTTCCCGAGGGTCATTACGCGACATGGGATCCAGACGTGGAGTACCGCCGGGGTGACCGCGTCATCTTCGATACTGTCGCCTACGAGGCACAGTGGTGGACTGTCGGGGAGAACCCGGCTTCCGGCCAGGCAGATCCCGGATCCTCACCGTGGCGGGCACTTAGCCAGGACGAAATTGAACAGATCCTCGAGGAAGAATACGAGGAGTAGCAATCAGGCGCCGGCCGGATAGGGCTTTGGGGAGCCGCGGTTGGCCGCAGTCACTTACTGGCTTCACTGACGGGTTCGTCAACCACGGCATCCAGCCCGTGCTTCACGAACCTGTCAACAAGTTCATCAGCCAACAGTGGCTTGGCGAACCTGTACCCCTGCATGAACCGCACCCCGCTACCCCGCAAATACTTGTAGACATCATCGTTCTCCACGCCTTCAAAGATCACCGCGGCACCGGTTGCTTGGCCGAGCTCAACAATCATGTCGATGACGGTGTCGCTCTTGTTCGTGCCCAGGTCGGCGGATATTGAGCGATCAATTTTCAGGGTATCGAAGGGGAAGTGAATAACGGATTCGAGGGTGCACCCGGACGTTCCAAAGTTGTCTAGTGCGACGTGGAGGAAGGGCGTTTCAATCATGCGTTGCAGCCGGGTTGTCACCCGGTCGTAACGTTTGCCAAGCGAGTTCTCAACGAGTTCCAGCGTGAGTTCAATACCGGCGCCTTCCCATTCGCTCTGGAGTGCCCCAATGAACTCGTCATCGGCAATCTGCTCCACATCGATGTTGATGTGAAGACTATTGAGTTCGGGAACGACCTGCTGGAACCGCCTCATATCGGCCAGGGATGTTCTCAGGAGGTAGATACTGAGTTCGGTTAGCTGCCCTTCGAACCGTGCACGTTCGGCAATCTGTTCGGCTGTGCTCCCTGCCAGCTCGGAGACACCCGGGCGAATCAGGGCCTCAAGGCTGACAATCTTTCCCGTTTCAGCATCGATGATCGGCTGGTACGCAAATGGCAGGCTCGCCTGCTTAATCACTTGCCTAATCGCGCCTATTTCCATCAGTTCCGAACGATCATTCCCGTTTCTACGGCCCTTCCTTCCCTCGTACATTCGGTAGTCTGCTTCTTCAATAAGGTGACGGGCTTCCGTGGTTCCTGGAAGGGAGAAAGACAGGCCGTAAGAGAGCTTCACCGGGATCCACAGAGATCCAACCTTGACGTGATCTGCGACCGCGGGGAGGATTACTTTCATTCGTTCGTGGCCCGCCTGCTTATCCTTAAGCCGCAGGAGGATGAGGCCGAACTCATCGCCACCGAGCCGCGCAACAAACTCATCTGCTTCTAACTGGTTGCGGAGCCTCTCACCGACCGTCTTGAGGAAGATATTGCCGGCCTCGTGCCCATACCGGTCATTCACTTTCTTGAAGCCATCAAGGTCGATATAGACAACCGCAAAACCCCGTGTTGCTTCCTGCGCGGTTACTTCCAGGCCGTTCATGAATGCTCGATAGTTTGGAAGTTTCGTAATCGGGTCGGTGCGTGCCTGCCGGTACAACTTTTCGTGATCGCTCCGCACGGTCACCATCGTGTCGCCAATATGGGCGATCGAGTCGAGAACCAGCTGATCCGCTTCCAGCAACGGTGCCTGGTTATTGCCGCGGCGGGCAATGAGGTGACCGTTGGCCATGGGAGATGAAATCTCGTTAATGTTCCTGCCAGCTTCGTCACGGAACTCAATCGCGTAGTTGGGCAGTGCCCTTTTCACGTACTGGAGCGCCGAATCCGAAATCGGCCTATCTTCGGACCAGGGCAGGCTGATCGCGGCATCGTGAACACCCGTGAGTTGGTTATTGATAACCCTAATTGTCCACATCGTGGCGAGAACGAAGGCGATAAGGCCCGTGGCGAGCGTGACGTATGTTCCCGCCCAGTAGGGACCGAAGGCATTGCTTCGCTCCGCAATATAAACCTGGAGATAGCGACTGACCACGGCAAGGAGCGGAATACCAAAAATGGTCAGGGCCAGACGAATCGGTATGAGTGCTGCCAGTCCCTGCCGCACGGTAATCGGGGTGACCACGCTCAACCGAACCGTCGAGATTATTAATCGGGTGACAAGGTAGATGACGAGCGCTACCGCCGTGTAGTACTCGCGCCACCCGTACTCACCAGCAAGCCATTCCACGGCCGAAAGAGCGACAATGGCACTGCCAAGCTGGTAGCACAGATACTCCATCACGTCCCAGATGAGGCGGACCCGCACAAAGAGGGCGGCAACGTTGGCAATTCCCCACAGCGCTATTGCCGTTCCCAGGTCCGTTCCCATGTAGAGCACGATGAGACTGGCAGGAGAGATGTTGAAGATCAGCGTCGCATCGAGCCTAGAAACCGCCCCACCCAGGGTGGCGGACAGGGCTATGCCGGTGACGGTGACAACAATCCACAGCGGGTCCCACCTCATGTCACCGAGACTCCAGGCGACACCAATCGTCGCGACGGCGACAACGGTCCAAATGATTCCCCAGGTGAGGGTTGCGCGATCGCTTAGCTTCCGCGGAACCGGCGCATGATGCACGTGATTGCCGTGGAAAAAAGACGCAGAAGTCATGGTATTAACGTATCGACAACCCGTCTCAAATCACACGATTTGGGACACAATTACGTCACAAATCAGCACTCGACGACGTTGACCGCGAGACCACCCTCAGATGTTTCCTTATACTTCGAATGCATGTCAGCGCCCGTTTGCCTCATCGTTTCTATAACGGTGTCAAACGAAACGGTGTGCTGACCATCGCCCCACAGGGCAAGCCGCGCGGCATTAATTGCTTTCACGGCACCAATGGCGTTGCGTTCAATGCAGGGGATCTGGACAAGCCCTCCCACCGGATCGCACGTGAGCCCCAGGTTGTGCTCCATGGCGATCTCAGCGGCATTCTCCACCTGCTCGGGTGTGCCACCCAGGGCTTCCGCCAGTCCGGCGGCCGCCATGGCGCTCGCCGACCCAACTTCGCCCTGGCAGCCAACCTCGGCACCGGCAATCGACGCATTGGTTTTGATCAGGGCCCCGATAGCGGTGGCGGCAAGAAAGTAGCGGCGCTGCCCCTCCTCACTCGCATCTTCCACCTCCTGGCAGTAGTACGTGAAAACCGCAGGTACGATCCCTGCCGCACCGTTTGTGGGAGCCGTGACAACCCGATGGCCGGAGGCGTTCTCTTCATTAACCGCGAGCGCCCACAGGTTCACCCAGTCAATTCCCGACATGGAGTCCGCCTTGGTCGTTTCGGACAGCTCCCGATAAAGGCTGGGCGCTCTCCTGCGCACACCGAGCCCGCCAGGTAGCGTGCCTTCGGTGGAGACACCTGCCTTGATGCAGTCCGCCATGGCGGCAGCAATGTCGGAGATGTACTGAAGAACATCGCCCTCCGATCGGGCAGCGATCTCGTTTTCCCAGACAATGTCAGAGATTCTCTTCCCGTTTTCCCTGCATAGGACGAGCAGCTCGTCGGCTGTGGAAAACGTGTATGGGGCAGGCCGGGAGTGGGCTGCCTGGGATTCACTGGATGCCATGGCCCGAACATCGGGAGAATTCGCGGGATCGTCGGACAGGTCCTCCATGATGAACCCGCCACCGATCGAATAGTACGTGCGCGAGTAGCTGTCGCTACCGGCGTGCACGGTAATTTCCAGGGCGTTCACGTGGTAGGGCCGTCGGATCCGCGGGGAGTAGATCATGTCGGCCTCAAGATCGTAGGGAACACTTCCTACTTCCCCGAGCTGAATCCGTCCCGTTTCTGCCACGGTATCCATGATTCCGTCGACCACTTCAATCCCTACGGCATCCGGTCGATATCCGGCAAGGCCCAGGAGGACCGCCCGATCCGTCCAGTGGCCGCGACCGGTAGCGCCAAGCGAACCGAACAGTTCAACGGTTACGCGCTCAGCAGGCTTGTCTCCCAACCAGTCGCGCGCGACTGTCGCGAAGGCGTGCCCCGCCTTCATGGGTCCCACCGTGTGCGAGGAGGAGGGCCCAATTCCGATCCGGAACATGTCGAAGACCGATAGCGGTCTCGTGGCCTGTTCAGCTTTGATCTGGCCGGCAACGATGGCGGCTGGGGACGAACGCATGATTTCTACCCTTCGATATCGATGGTCAATCGTTTTCGTAGTGCGGGAACGACATGCTTGGCGAGGAGTGGTGCCAGGCTTGCCGGGATATTATCCGAGAGGTCCAGCCACTTGAGTTCAGCTATCTCTGCTCGGGCAGTGAGGCCTGCGGCTTCGCGCTCGGTGAGAGGCTCGGCCAAGAATACGGTCGACGATACCCTCCATCCGGGTTCGTTCGCCGCATCTTCGTCGAACTCGCCAAGGAGTTCCAGCTGGTCTTCAGTTCTCATGAGATCAACTTCTTCGAGAATCTCTCGGGAGGCGGCCTGGACCGGGGTTTCTCCCGGCTCCAGCTTTCCGCCAACCAGCATGTACTTACTCGTGTTTTTCTTTCGGACGGTCAGGAGTTTCCCGTCGGACACGAAGCAGACACCGGTGATTGTGAGAATCATGAAAGGAGCTCGTTGACGCGGTCCACCTTGGCGGTGAGCTGGCCCGTGAAACCGGGACGAATATCGGCTTTCATGACGAGCGAAACTCGCGGCGACACTGCTGCCACCGCCTCGGTAGCTCGCTTCACGACTTCCATGACCTCATCCCAGGCGCCCTCAATCGTCGTAAACATCGAGGTAGTTTCGTGTGGCAGGCCGGATTCTCGGACTATGCGGATCGCGGAGGCGACAGCCTCGGAGACCGATCCGTCTTCGGTTTGAGCGGTTGTGGGGGCAACAGAGAAGGCAAGTAACATGTTCTCACGGTAGTTCACTAACCTGGGCGAAATCTATGAAGGAAAGAGCCCTTAACCCCCTCAAAGCAGATCGTTTCCCGCTACAGTGGAATGAAGCCACCAGACGGAGGAAGTACTTATGCCAACTATGAACGTCGAGTCATTTAACCTGGATCACCGCAGGGTTGATGCCCCGTACATTCGCGTTGCCGATGTGAAGCACCTCCCTCACGGGGATGTGCTGACGAAATACGATGTGCGGTTCTGCCAGCCGAACGTTGATCACTTGGAAATGGACACCATTCATTCTATTGAGCACACGTTTGCTGAGCTCTCGCGTAACCATTCGGACCACGTCATCGACTTTTCCCCTATGGGGTGCCAGACCGGCTTCTACCTGCTCATGTCGGGTGAGCCCGCCGAAGAGGAGATCCGGAACCTTGTCGCCCGTACCCTCACCGACCTCATTGATGCCGACGAAGTTCCCGCAGCCAACGAAGTTCAGTGCGGATGGGGGGCCAACCACAGCCTCACGGGCGCAAAGCAGGCCGCTAAGGCCATGCTCGATAAGCGCGATTCGTGGGCAAACGTGATGAAAGACTGATCATGCGCACTGCTGCAGCCATTATCCTGACCGCTATGCCCGAAGAGGCAGCCCCCTTCCTTGAGAAGGCAGGCGAGAACCAGCGGGTTGGGGAACTCAATACACCCTCAACTTTCAAGGCCTGGTTCCTTGATCTCGCATCCCCCCGTGTCCTCCTCGTCCAGACCGGAATCGGTCAGACCGCTGCCGCCAGTGCCCTCACATGGGCCCTCGGTCAAGTCTCCACCCAGGATGTTTTCATCTCCGGAACCGCCGGCGGCCTCCACACCACCATTAATGTCGGCGATATCGTCATCGGCTCCGAATATCGGTACGGCATGGCCGATGCAACCGCATTCGGATACGAGTTCGGCCAGGTCCCAGGCCAGCCACCAGCCTTTGAAGGCTCCTCCCGGGTTGCCGAAGTTCTTGAGATCCTCGAGGTCAACAAGGACCGTATTCGGCAGGGCCTCATGCTGTCCTCCGATAGCTTTGTCACCGCGAAGAACGTCGACGCAGTCCGCGAAGCCTTCCCCGAAGCTCTGTCGACCGACATGGAATCCACGCCCCTCGCGCAGATCTGCCAGGCCTACGGAACCAGCTTCACCGCCGTTCGGGCCATTTCTGACCTGTGCGGCCCGGCTGCCGACCAGGATTTCCACATGGAAGTCGATAAGGCCGCGGCCCTCGCCGCCGAAACAACAACCGCCATCATTTCCCTCCTCCGCGGGGGCAGCAAGCCGGATCGTCGCCGCCGACAGTTCGGTCTCGATGCTCTCTACGCGGCTCTGTACACGATGATTGCCGTCAACAAGGAGCTTGAACCGGCTGATGCCACCGGGCTCGACCTTGACCTGTCCGACCTGTCCCGGGATTTGTACGAGGAGCAGGTGACAGGCTTTGCCGGTCTTGTTGCCGCAGGCAAAGAATATGTTGCCGCACACCCGGACAGCCGGATCACATCCCAGCGTTACGACGCCCTGAGAGCCGAAATACTGAAGGACCTTAACCTCACGGGTGGCCGGGGCAGGCAGACATGGCCACCGACCTCGCAGACCATCATGAAACGCTTCGACGGCTACTGGAATAACGCAATGACGGCGATTGGGCTGAAGGGTGCCAGCGGCCGCCGCCGCGGCGGCCTGCGTTACTCGGATGAGGACTACCGCGAAGCAATCCGGCTCTACCACCAGGCCGTTAGCGAGCAGCGGAAGCACCCCTCCTACTCCGGATATCAGACGTGGCTCTCAACGCAGGACAAGACATACCCCTCCGGTGCGTCTATCCGACAGCATTTCGGTACCTGGGCCGATGCGATCCTCAGCCTGTACGAGGAAAACTAACCCAGTATCCCAAGCGTCTACGAAAGAATTTGCCAGGCACTGCAAACCATCATTGGGGAGTGCCGGGCAGATCTTTGCCAGTAACTCTCCGCGTTACTGGGAATCTTTGTAAATCTAGATTCTCAATAATTCTCGATTCTCAGCGCTGGTGGGGCGCGTTAGCCCTGAAGAGGGCCGACACCTCGTCCGCCAGCGGGAATGTTCCCGGCTCGTACACGCACAGT
Organism: Flaviflexus ciconiae; assembly: GCF_003971195.1. Taxonomy (NCBI): domain Bacteria; kingdom Bacillati; phylum Actinomycetota; class Actinomycetes; order Actinomycetales; family Actinomycetaceae; genus Flaviflexus; species Flaviflexus ciconiae. Next base: position 2,146,029 of record NZ_CP034593.1, read on the forward strand.
GGCTCTTCGGCATAAATGTTGCCGGTCGAATTGTAGGCCCGGGAACGCGAACCGCCGCAAACTGTGTTGTATTCGCAGCGGCCACACTTACCTTCAAGGAAGTCGGGGCGGCGGATCCCGGTGAACAACTCCGAGTTCCGGTAGATATCAACGATCGAGGAGTCGCGAACGTTTCCTGCCGGGACCTCGAGGAACCCGGACGGAGTTACCTGACCGACATGGTTAATGAAAACGAAGCCGTTACCAGAGGATACGTTGATCGGGGGCCTGCGGCGCCTGCCACCATCAAGCAGGCCAAGGGACTCACTCTTCTCGCGCAATGCCTGGTAGAGCGGACCGAGTTTCATTGCTTCGACAGGGTCGATCCCTGCCTCTGCAAGAACGTGACGCTGGATTGACACCCGACGGAAGTGGTGGCCCTCGGTTGTTTTGACCGGAATCGTTTCTCCCATGTCGTAGAAGACGTTCAGAACATCCTCGCATTCCTGGGCATTGAGAGCACCCAGGTCCACGCCGCGGCCGGTGGGCACCAGGAGGAAACCGGACCAGGTCATGACCCCAAGATCCTTGACCAGTTTCGCAATGTCAGGAAGCTCCATGACGTTATGGCGGGCAACAACCGAGTTCAGCTGCACCTTCATGCCGAGCTCCCGGGCCGCCTCCCATCCACCAATCGTGTTCTCGTACGTTCCGGGGATCTGACGGAAGCCGTCATGGCTCTCAATCGTTGCACCATCCAGCGATAGCGAAATGACGTTAACACCCGCGTCCTGAAGGCGCTTCAGCGACTCCCTGTTGAGTTTCTTTGTGCCCGACGGGGACACGGCAACGTGGAGTCCCATATCGACTCCGCGCTTCGCGATCTCGAACAGGTCGTCCCGCTCAAAGCAGTCGCCACCGGAAATGATGAAAATCGGGGCGGGCTTACCGAAGGAGAGGACCTCCTTCATGAGGTTCGTTGCCTCATCCGTTGTCAGCTCGAAAGGATTACGCCCCGGGGCCGCCTCGGCCCGGCAGTGCCGACAGGCTAGCTGGCATGCCCGTGTTGCCTCCCAGATGACAATCATGGGTTGCAACGCGGGATCGTGTCGGCGGACGCGGACGGGACGCTGGGTTCGCGAAGAGGGTGCAAGGGTCATAAAACCATAATGACCGGAAGAAATCGGAGTAGGAGGGCCGAACGTCCCTAGTTATTCCATTCCTTGGCAAGATCGGTGAGAGCCTTCTCGCGAACTGCGGGGTCAAAGGCGTAGCAGCTCACGATGACCTCATCGAGGGAGAAAGCCTCAACAAACTCATTGATCTTCTGGGCAACCGTGTCGGGAGTGCCAATGATATGGGTGGGGTCAATGCCTGGATTGCTCCAGGTTTCCACCATGTCCCAGGTTGGCTCCTGGAGTGGGCCCGTGGCACCGAAACGGAGTTGTCCCTGCATCTTCTTATGCGTCGTTGCCTGATACTGGGCTTCCCGCTCAGTTTCGGCAACCATGATGTTCACTCCCGCCATGACGGTCGGCTTCTCCACCTGGGCGGTGTCTGCATCGGCCTTGAACCGGCTGCGGTAGGTCTGGAGGGCTGCCGACATCTGCTGCGGCGCAAAGTGGGAGGCAAAGGAGAAAGGAAGCCCGAGCTCTGCCGCGACGTGAGCGCCTCCCGTAGACGATCCCAGCATCCACAGCGGCACGTTTGTGCCCTCGCCGGGAATGGCACGAACGGTGCGGTGGAAGCGGGAGGGGCTCACGGATAGGCCAAGAACGGATGCCTGTGCACCGGACACTCCTTCATCAACTCCAACGGAGTCGGAACCGGAGAAGAAGTTCGTAAGTTTAAGGACATCAGCCGCGAAATCGTTGAGATCGGAGCCGCCCCTGCGCAGTTCAGCTGCCGTCACCGGGTCCGTTCCCGGGGCTCTGCCCAGGCCAAGGTCGACCCGGTCGCCGTAGATCGTTGCGAGAGTGCCGTAATACTCGGCCACCATAAGCGGAGCATGGTTAGGGAGCATGACTCCACCGGACCCCACCCTGATTGTCGAGGTATGCTCTGCGGCCCTGCCGAGGAGCAGCGCCGTTGCGGAGGACATGAACGTCGCTGAGCCGTGGTGCTCCGCCATCCAATATCTGTTGTATCCGGACTGCTCCACAGTCTGCGCAAGCCTCAGGGAATCATCGAGAGCCTGCTTCCTTGTACGGCCAGTCGACGTAGGAGCGAGGTCAAGGACACTTAAGGGAACAGTCATAACCCTTACTCTCCTCGGCCCCGCCCCTGACGGCAAGTTCCTGATGCTACTAGCGAACCCCGAGCTGGTCGAGCACGAAGGCTCTGCGCAGGGCCTGGTCCTCCCAAAGGTTGTAGCGCCCCGAACGTCCTCCGTGGCCCGCCACCATCTCAGTTTTGAGGAGGATCGGCCGCTCCTCACCGTTCGTAGCCGTTTCCTGAAGCTTTGCAATCCACTTCGCGGGCTCAACGTAGAAGACCCGGGTGTCGTTCAGCGACGTGGTCGCAAGGATAGCCGGGTACTCCTTCTCCTCGACGTTCTCATATGGGGAATAGCCTTTCATGTACTCGTATACCTGCGCATCGTGGTACGGGTCGCCCCACTCTTCCCATTCGCCCACCGTTAGCGGCAGCGAGGGATCAAGGATTGTTGTCAGCGCATCAACGAATGGGACAACGGCAAGGATGGCACGGAAACGGTCCCCTCCCATGTTCGCCACGGCACCGACGAGGAGGCCACCAGCGCTCCCGCCCTCACCGGCAAGCCGGTCCTTATCGACCCATCCGGAGTCGCGCAGAAAGTCAGCGCAGGCAATGAAGTCCGTGAACGTGTTCTTCTTGTTCAGCATCTTGCCTTCGTCGTACCAGGCCCGCCCCATATCGCCGCCGCCACGAATGTGGGCAATGGCGTAGACAACGCCGCGATCAAGGAGGGAAATAATCGACGGCCCAAACCCGGGGTCGCTCGAGATCTCGTACGATCCGTACCCGTACAGCAGGCCGGGGTTCGTACCATCCGGCTCGACACCCTTCCGGTAGGCAAGGGTCAGGGGAATCCGTGTTCCGTCCTCTGCCCGCGCCCATTCCCTTCTTGTCTCGTACCGGGACCGATCATAGTTCGGAACTTCCTTCTCCTTGAGCAGCGTGGTCGTTCCATCCACCACAGAGTAGGAGTAAACGGAGGGTGGCTGAATGAGAGAGGTCAGGCTGTAGTCGAAGGAATCGGCCTCATACTCGGCGTTATTCGCCAGTTCGATCGTCGACAGCTCAGCACCCGGGAGCACATATGCCCCACTCCATGCGCCGTCGTTGCGGGGAATGATCCGCAACTGGGTTTGCCCACCGGAACGCATCGATACCACCGCATAAGATGCGAAGGCGGAGACGCCTTCGACTCGTTCACCGGGTTCGGCCACAAGGAGCGGCTGCCAGCTTTCGGGCTCGGAAGTCCCGATCGGTGCTGTGGCAACCTCGAAATCTTGACGGTGCAGGTTGTGGACGATCAGGAGCTCGTCACCAGCAGGTTCAACCGAGTAGTCCAGGCCCTCGCGCCTAGTTGAGACAAGAATCTGTTCGGCACCAGCCTCGGCTTTCATGATCCGCACCTCGGAAGTGAGGCGCGACTGCGAATGGAGGATCAGCCATTCGCCATCCCGCGAAATTTCGGGGTAGACCGTGTACTTCTCATCCTCTTCCTCAAAAACGAGGACATCGGTGGCCGGGTCCGCCCCGAGCTCATGGGACCACACCTGGTAGGCACGCCAGGCTTCGTCCACTCGGCCGTAGAACAGGTGGGTCGAGTCCTTCGACCACTCCATGCCGTACCCGGCGCCAACAACGCTCTCATCGACAACTTCACCGGTCGCAATATTGGAAATACGGAGGGTGAACCGTTCGTCACCGGAGACATCGATACCAAGGGCAACGTACTGACCATCGGGTGACACCGCATAGCCGGCCGCGGAGAAGAATTCCTTCCCTTCGGCAAGCTCGTTCTGATCAAAGAGGAGCTGTTCGCCCTCGGTTACGTGATCCGGGTTGGGGCGGGTTTCGCTCGCCACGCGGTGATAGGAACTGTAGGCCTTGCCTTCGTAGGTGCGAGCAAAGTACCACCAGCCATCCTTCGCATAGGGAACCGAGGTATCGGTTTCCTTCGTGCGGGACTTGATCTCCGAAACAATGTCTTTCTGGAGTTGCTCGGTGGGTCGGAGGATCGCCTCCGTGTAGGCGTTCTGCGCGTGGAGGTAGTCGAGAACCTCCTGGTCTTCCTTGTCCCTCATCCACTCGTAGGGATCCGTGAAAGTATCCCCGTGAAATGTGCGATGTACAGGCACCTTCTTGGGTGCGGGTGGCTGGGCTGCTGGTGGCGTAGTCATACCCCCTAGGTTAAGCGATCGGGGCCCCTTACTTACGCACCAGCGGGCCATCCATTCGGCTCGCACTGACGCAAATCAAGGGTCTGTTGCATCATGACCGGAGCAGTGCCATCAGGGTTACATTCTTCGACGTGCCCGTGGCCAAGAAAATGGCCCACTTCATGGTTAACGAGGTAGGTGCGGTATTCCTCGAGACTACCGCCAGCCTCGAGGAAATCCTCCGTCGCCTCGGCCCAGCGGTCAACGTTCAAAACAACATCGGAGCCGGTGCGGCACGAGGTGTACCCCATCGTGTTCAGCGGGGCGCACAGCTCATCGACAGTATCCGGTGTCGCCAAGCGAATGGCGACCTCCGCATCATCCGGTTCAACTAGCTCAAAGGCAACAGAACCGTCCGCTCCCCACCCGCGATCGTCGTTGAGGGTGTTGACGACGATTCCGGCAAACAGCTCCGTATCAACGGAAATATCGGACTCGGTAACAACGGCAACGCTCACGGTACGATCCGCCTCGGGGATCTCGTCATCGACTCGATCTCCACTCGCAACCGTGAACTCACCGGAGCCGCTGTCCGGCTGGTCAACCGAGTCCAGCCCGCCGAGGCTCTCGCCGACTTTGGAGGCAGCACCGATCTCGGACTCGGCGCCGAGAGCAACTCCGGGCGCGAGAATGATCCCGGCGGCGAGAACACCCGCCCCGAGTTTTATTACAGTTTGGTAACGATGCACGGTTCGATACTACCTAGTTGCCATCCCCCTCGGTCAAGGGCTGCGTTCACAAAACCCAGTGTTTACCCAGGGCTGGCGTGAGCCAGCAGTCAAACACATGCCGTATAGTCGCTGCCCCGTCAGCTCCAGAGTGCAACGAAACCCGGACACCGGGGGTCCAAGCCTCGGGTGATATAAGAGCTGTATGAGTTCACGCGTCGTCGTCCACGTCTGGACAACCCTGTCATCGCCCCAGTCACTCCTTGGGCTCCTCAATTTGCGTGAGGCAGCAGCCGGGAAGAATGTGGCCATTGAACATCACGCTTTTATCCCAAAAACACCTGACGAAACCGATCCGGAAGCCATTAAAGCCTTGGAGGACCACGGTGTGACAGTCAGCGGAGCGCCAGTGGACGATACTGGCCACGCCCAAGAAATGGTTTATGCGGCAAAGGAACAGGGCTCCACGCCCGAGGAGGCCGCTGAGCTTGGGTTAGCTATGGCAGAGAGGTTGCACCGGGCCGCCCTTGAGGACGGGAAGGACATTTCCGCCACCGATGTTCTCATCACAATTGCCCAGGAAGCTGGGCTTGATCTCGAGAATGTTCGTGCGGGCTTAGATGAGGGTCGCTGGACCAAGCTGGTTGAGAATGACTGCAAGGATGGGGAGCGCATAAGGATGGAGAAAGCTCCGTTCCTCATTGCCGCCGGTATGTTCCTTCTCGAAGGACCCCAGGATGCTCAGGCGATGTCGTCCGTCCTGAAACGAGCAGGTGCTGAACTGACCGACCGGGTGAAGGCAGCCGCGGAAGAGGCGCAAGAGCTCTTCGGATATCAGGGCTAAGCCCCGGGCCTACCTACTGGCGGTCACGTTCCTTAACAGCGAGGCGGTCCGCTTCTTCATTGCCAGCATCCCCGTCGTGCCCGCGCACCCAGTCGATCCGGGTCTTGGCCTCGCGGGCTTCATAGGCTTCGAGGAGCTTCGCAACAAGTTCCTGGTTGGCGACGGGCTTACCATCGGCCTTCTTCCAGCCCTTCCTCCGCCATCCCGGCGCCCACTTCGTCACGACATTGATGACGTACTGGGAGTCGGCGCGGAGCAGGAGTGTCCTCTTCGGGTCCGCGTGGCGGAGGGCTTCGAGCATAGCGGTGAGCTCCATAATGTTGTTCGTTGTGCGCTTCGCACCACCGGAGCCACTTTCTCCCATGATCTCGTCAACCCACGCCCATCCGCCCGGCCCCGGATTCCCGGAACACGCACCGTCCGTTGCGATAACCTGGTCGAAGCCGTACTTGTCGGCTCCCGGCACGTAGGGTGTTGACGCATGATCCCGGTCTGCACCATTCCCGTGCTTGCCTGCGTCGGGAGTCTGCCCCGGGGCAGGCTCTGCCGGTGCAGAGCCTTCGGCTATTCCTCGGACCTGTGCGCGGGCGCGTGCCCGGTCGATAGCGGATACGGGTTCTGCCGCAGAATCGGCCTCGTCTTCGCCGAAGAGCATCTCGGATGGAATCCGAGGTTCGGCCGGAGCTTTTTCCAGGCCGGTTGCAGCTAGCAAGGTGATGACGTCCGGATGCCAGAGGATGCCGCTCGTCGAGTAGTCGTTCGACTCGATAGCGAGGTCGTGCCGCAGTGCCATTTCGGAAGCTTCTGCGCCAACCCCGATAAGGCCCAGCTGGTCAAGGTGTCGGACCACGGTCTGCGGGTCCGTTCCGCACATCATTGCGATATCTGAGGCAGCGAGCCATTCCATCCGTGTCATGTCTTCAAGGCTACCGGGAAAGTCTGCCGCAAAACGCACAGCACCCGCCGGTTGGGCGGGTGCTGATGCGTGATGTTTCGCTTATTCAGAGACGACCGAAACGGGGACGGTGACGGTAACGTCCGAGTGTAGACGGATGTCCACGCGGTAGTCGCCGACCGACTTGATCGGGTTCTGAACGAGGACCTTGCGGCGGTCAATGTTCTCGCCGGTTGCCTCCTGGGCAGCCTGTGCAATGTCTGCAGCGGTGACGGCACCAAAGAGACGGCCGGACTTGCCGGTGCGGACCGTGAGGGTCAGCGAGGTCTCTTCCAGCTTGTCGCGCAGGGTCTGGGCCTCTTCGACGGTAGCGATGTCGCGCTTGCGGCGAGCCTGCTCCATCTGGTCGATCTGCTTCTGAGCGCCCTTGGTCCAACGGGTTGCGTAGCCGCGGGGCAGAAGGTAGTTGCGGGCGTACCCGTCCTTCACCTCGACGACATCGCCCGGAACGCCGAGGCGGTCGACCTCATGGGTCAGAATGAGCTTAGCCATGATGGTGCCTCCTTAGCGGCCGGAGCCGGTGTACGGGAGCAGAGCCATCTCGCGGGCGTTCTTGATGGCCCGAGCGATCTGACGCTGCTGCTGGACGGAAACGCCGGTTACACGACGGGCGCGGATCTTGCCGCGGTCCGAAATGAACTTGCGCAGGGTTGCGGTGTCCTTGTAGTCGATGTTGTCGACCTTCGTCACCTTAACTGGGCCGATCTTCTTTTTCGGCTTGCGAAGGTTTGGCTTCGCCATGATTGATCTCCTCGATTATGCGCTGACGCGCGGAAAGTTGTTAGAACGGAGGGGCGTCGTCGAAGGACGATCCCGACGGGCCGCTTGCCCAGGGGTCGTTCTGCGATCCGCCCGACGGGCCGTCGTACGCGACATTGCCGCCACGGGAGTTGCCTCCACCGTAGCCGCCACCACCGAAGTTACCGCCGCCACCGCCGGAACGCTGGGTCTTCTGGACCTGCGCCGTTGCGTAACGGAGGGACGGGCCGATCTCGTCGACCTGCATCTCGATGGAGGTGCGCCTCTGGCCCTCGTGTTCGTAAGAGCGGACCTGCAGTCGCCCCGTGACGACCACGCGGGTGCCCTTCGTAAGCGAGTTGGCGACGTTTTCGCCGTGCTCACGCCACACCGAGCAGCGTACGAACATGGCTTCGCCATCTTCCCACTGCTGGGTCTGCTTGTTGAGGGTACGCGGGGTTGAAGCCACCGTGAAGCTCGCTACCGGGATACCCGAGCTGACGTATCGCAGCTCCGGATCGGCGGTGAGGTTGCCAACGATGGTGATTATCGGTTCGCCTGCCATGATTTCGCTCCCTTGAAGCTAGCTCAGTGCTCGCCCTTGCGCAGCAGCTTGGTGCGCATAATGGACTCGTTCAGACCCAGCTGACGATCGAGCTCCTGTGCGGTTGCACTGGTTGCGGTCATGTCGATAACGACGTAGACGCCCTCGGTCTTCTTCTGGATCTCGTAGGCAAGACGACGCTTGCCCCAGATATCCACGTTCTCGATTGAGCCGCCGTCGTCAATGACGACCTTGAGCAGCTTTTCCAGTGCGGGCGCAAGGTTGCGCTCGTCAACTTCCGGATCGAGGATGATCATCAGTTCATACTGACGCTTATCCATACCCACCTCCTCTGGTCTCAACGGCCACGGTCTCTCCGTGGCAGGAGGGTATATGTGCCTAGAAGGCACCCAACTACTTTAGCGTCAATTGCTTAAAAGCGTTAGGCCTCGTCCGGAACGTACTGTGTGCAGTTCGGCACCTGGCCGGCTGGGGACAACGGCGGCCCCTTCGTTCTGGTCTTCCGGCGGCCCGGGGTTGGCCGGGGGCCCGGGTTGTCCGGAGGACCGGGCTCTGTTGGATCAACCGTCGGGTCCGGTGTCGGGTCAACGGTGGGTTCCACCGTCGGTATCGGATCCTCGGTGGTCGGTTCCTCGGTCGGTGTCGGATCCCCCGTGGTTGGCTCCTCCGTGGGCTCTTCCGTGGTGGGTTCTTCCGTCGTCGGTTCTTCCGTGGTGGGTTCTTCCGTCGTCGGTTCCTCGGTCGTGGGTTCCGGTTCGGGGACAAAGGTGGGGATCGGGGCCCGCGTGGTCGGTTCGCTGGCGGGTTCGGGGAAGTCTTCAACTTCCATGTCCCGCGTCGCTTCCATCATGAAATCAAGCCAGATCTGGGCCGGGAAGTTACCGCCCTGGATTGCCCACTGGCCACCGAATGGGGTCAGGGATTCCTCTTCGCCATTGGGTCCGATCTGGTACATGTCGACGACCGTGGCGAGCTGCGGAACATATCCTGCGAACCATGCTGATACGAGGAAAGAGGATGTGCCCGTCTTGCCTGCAACGGGACGGCCGAGTGCGGAGATCTGGGAGGCGGTGCCCCCGGGGCTGACCACCGATTCCAGCGCGTACGTCAGGTTCGCGATGTCATCGGCTTCGAAGACCCGCTCTCCGGATGTGTCACCCGTGTAGATGACGTCGCCATCGCGGTTGCGGATTTCCCGCACAATGTGCGGGTTCGTGCGAATACCCTGGGCGGCGAAGGTCGAGTAGGCGTTAGCCATTTCCTTAGCCGTGGGAGAAGCCGATCCGAGAACGTTCGAAAGTGTGTCATCAAGGCCGGGGGTGGATTCCGGCAGGCCCGCCCTGACGGCAACGTCCCGTGTCGCCTGGGGACCAACTTCTTCGTTCAGCCTGATGTAGACCGTGTTGACGGAGTTGGCGGTGGCCTCGAGAAGTGTGATGTTTCCAAGTCCGCGGAGCTGGAAGTTCTCAAACTCTTGCCCACCCACTTCGTACGGGGATGAGGAGTCGTAGCGGTCGGTGAGGCTCACGCCCGCTTCGATGCCTGCGAGCAGGCCGAACGGCTTGAAGGTGGAGCCTGCCTGGGCGCGGTCCTGGGTGGCCGTGTTTCGGGCCCTCGTCAGGTAGTCCTCGCCGCCGTACATTGCCATGATTTCGCCGTTCTCGGGATTCATGGAGATAAGACCAACATAGTTGTTATCGGGGCGGTCTTCCGGCAGGTTCTCAACGGCCTGGACCGCATAACCTTGCATGTCTTCATCGATTGTCGTGACGATGTCGAGGCCCATGGTGTCGAGCTCGTCCTCGGTGTAGGCACCGGAGTTCACGAGTTCCCTGCGTACCTCGGCAAGGATGTATCCATCGGTTCCGGAGTACTGGTTTTGTGCGGCCGGTTCGATGGTGTCGGGGAAGCGCGCCGCTTCGGCTTCTTCCACGGTAATCCACTCGTCCTCCGCCATGCGCCGAAGTACCCTCTCCCACCGGGCCATGGCCTGGTCGGGGTTAACGGCGGGATCCCAGTTCGACGGCGAGGGGATGATGGCAACGAGCAGAGCTGCCTGGTCGAGCGTCAGGTCGGCTGCATCGATACCGAAGTAGGACTCGGCGGCTTCTTGAATACCGTAAGAGCCGCGACCAAAGTAGATCGTGTTGAGGTAGTTCTCGAGGATCTCGTCTTTCGACTGCGACTGGTCAATTTTGAGAGCAAGAATGGCTTCGCGGAGCTTGCCCGGGATGGACGTCGTTGTCCCCATGTAGTACCGCTCGACATACTGCTGGGTCAGGGTCGAGCCACCCTGGATGGGCTTGCCTTGAAGGTTATTGATCGCGGCTCGGATCGTTCCCCGAATGTCGATTCCCGCGTTTTCGTAGAACCGTTGATCCTCGGAGGCCACAACCGCATGCGGCACGTAGTCGGGTAGTGAGTCGAGGGGGACGGAGGTGCGCCGAACGTTAGCGAATGTCCCGATCTTTGTCTCACCGTCGGCGTAGTACACGTCGGTGGACTGGGCGAGCGCGAAGTCGTCAGGCTCGGGGACCTCGGTTGTCATGTAGAGATAGGCAAAAGCGCCGACACCGGTCGCGGCCACCAGCAGGAAGGATCCCACAATGAAGCGCCACGACGGGAGCCAGCGCCGGATACGACCCTTGCCCCGCCGGGGATAGTTCCACAGCGATTTCTTCTTGGTCGGCTTAGCGGACTTCTTGCCCCGCTTCGTCGAGCCTTGACGATTGCTTGCCATGGCCCGATTATTCCCTACGCTTGCGCCTCCTGCGCAACTTCTTGGCCTGTCTCACGCCCTTCGGTCTCTCCGTGGCGGGCCTCCGAAGGCCCTTTGCGGCGCGTGTTGCCACGGTCTGGAAGCCTCCCCAAGCATCCGGTGGCTCGTACGTCACGTCGTACTTACCGGCCCCCTGTTTTCGTTTCGCGTCATGCTCGGACGTCATAAACGCATCAAGCCATCGCGTGGACTTCGACGAGTCGATCAGAACCGCCTTGAAGAACAAGGTGAGGGGCACCGCAAGAAGAGCACCGAGGGGGCCAATAACGATGGCCCAAACCATGAGGGACAAGAACGTGACCGTTGCTGAGAGCCCAACGGCATCGGCCGTAAACTTGGGCTGGAGGAGCGACTGGATGATGAAGTTGATCAGCGAGTAGGCGACAATCACCCACACCATGAGCTGCCATCCGCCCTCGAGCAGACCGAAGAGCGCCGGTGGAACGAGGCCCAGGATAAAGCCGATGTTGGGAATATAGTTCGTAATGAACGAGACGAGCGCCCACGCGAGGGCAAGCGGTATTCCCATTGCCTGAAGAGCCACCCAGTCGAGGACTGCGACAATCGCACCGAAGATTGATGAGACGAGCCAGTACTGGCGGACCCTGCCTTCGAAGCCAGAGAGTGCTTCGTGGAGCTCCGGGTTGGCACGCTCAACGATTTCCGACCGAGTATCCAGCGACAGCGTGTCAATCACGATGAAGAAAATCGACATGGCGATAACGGCCAAGAGTGCACCCATGGATGACACCTGGTCGATCAGGGCGCGGGCGGCCGTCATGATCGTGTTGAGATCCAGCTGGTTCAGCAGATTGTTGATGCTTGAGACGTCGTAGCCCTGCTCGACAAGGAACTCGCTGTCCTCAAAGGCGGTCGAGATATTGTTGACGATCTCCTGGAAGCTGTCCTGGTAGGACAGGATGACTTCCGGCAAGGGCAGGAAAGCCAGGACCGTCAGGCCAATGATGGAGGAGAGAACAATGACGAGAACCAGGATCGATGCGATGGCCGAAATCCACTTCGGCACGCCCTTCCGAATCATCCATCGGTGAATGGGCCGGATCGTCAAAACAAGCGTGAGCCCGAGGAAGGCGGGGGCGAGGATCGACGCGAAGCGCGACAGTCCCCAGAGCGCTATCGAGACGAGTGCACCCGCGATAAGGATCCACATCCCCGTCGGGATTGTTTCACGGGGCCTGCTCTTCCTACCGACTACAACAATGTCTCCAGAATCAACACTTTGATTGTCTGGATAGCTTTCCGGTGTCGAAGAGCTTTCCTCACTCACGGCACTCGGATTCGGTTCGTCTTGTTTCACGGCACCACCTTCCCATCAAAGAGCGTACCGCCCGCGGGCCGCGCCGTCCCTGCCAACAGGAAAAACATCTATCCTCAGTGGGTGAAACGGGGCACCCACCCGAATCGGGTTCTCAGATTGGGCACGGTGTCGGACCAACCCGGCAGTAGCCGGTCTAGCTCCCAGCTCCGGTTACGGCCTTGCCTGCTCGGGAACGGTACGGGGTTCCCCGCCCAGGCTCTTGTTCCGCAATCCGTACCAGGTGGCCAGAAGCAGGTAGAGAACAACGAGTCCGGTAAAGCCAGCTCTCGACCATCCCGTGTCGGGAAGGATTGTTGCCGCGAGCGCGGCAGCACCGACAAAAGCGGCGTTGTACATCATGTCGTAAAGCGCGAAGGCACGTCCGCGATAGGCGTCGATGACGTCGCGTTGCACGATCGTGTCGACAGCAATCTTCGCGCCCTGGACGCCGAGGCCCATGAGGACGGCGGCGATCCCGATCCAGGGAAGGGATGGGGTGGCGATAAGGATGAGCTGGGACAGTGTGGAGATTCCCAGGCAGGCAACGATCCACTGCCACGGGCTGAGCTTCTCGTGCGCAATCGGGGTCAGGACAATCGCGGAACCGTTGCCCGCAAGCGAGATCCCGGATAGGAGCGCAAACATGGCAAGCCCAGCATCGGCGTCCGCGGGGTCCGTGAGGAGGTTGCGGGAGATAAGGAGTAGCGCAATGAAGTTCACGCCGTAGAGGAACCGGTGCACCGCCATAACAATCAGGGCGTGTCCGGGGGTTCCGCGCTTCGCGAGGTAGCTGGCGCCAAGCCAGAGATCGTGGAAGACCTCCGCGATCTGTGACGACAGCGGCACCTTCATCTGGTTATCCGGACCGAGTTCTCGCTTGCCGATGGTGGAGGCGGCCCACACGGCGCCAACGAGGAGAAGGGCCGCGATCGCGAGGCAGGAGGCATCTCGGATCGGGCCCTCGGGGTCAGCCGGTTGACGACGAGTCCGATGACGGCACCGACGACGGTGGCGACGGCACCCAGGGTGGGAACGAGGGAGTTCGCCATGATGAGCTGCCTGCGGGGCACGACGTGCGGTAGTCCAGCGGAGAGCGCCGATAGAAGGAATCTATTAATGCCGAGGGTGATAAGAGCAAGAACGGAGATGATGCCGAGGCCGGCACCCAGGTACATGAGCACTGCCAACAGCAGACACAGGATCGCACGGACAGTGTTGCCCCAAAAGAGCACACCCTGCCTGCTCCATCTGTCGAGGAGCGGGCCCACGAATGGACCGATGATCGTGAAGGGCAGGAGGAGCACGGTGAATGCTGCGGCCACGCCCGCCGCGGTCGTCATGTTTGTTGGGTTAAAGAAGTAGAGGGTAGCGAGGCCGACCTGGAACATTCCGTCTCCGCATTGGGAGATAAGGCGTACGCGGAAGAGTCGTTTGAAACCGTCGTGAACGAGGAGGGTCTTGAGGTCGGCGAGAACTGCCACTAGAGATTCTCCTTAGCCCAGGCTCTGAGCTTTTCGACAGCCGTCTCCTGATCGAGCGGTCCGTGTTCCATTCGTAGGTCAAGAAGATACTTGCGTGCCCTACCAACCGTGGGGCCGGGTTCGATTCCGAGGATCTCCATAATTTGGCTTCCGTCGAGGTCGGGGCGGACCGCGGCGAGCTCTTCTTGTTCGGCGAGCTCGTCGATCCGCTTCTCCAGATCATCGTACGCAGCCTGGAGTCTCATGGCCTTCTTCCGGTTCCTCGTCGTGCAGTCCGCGCGAGTCAGACGGTGGAGCCGCTCCAGGAGCGGCCCAGCATCCGTGACATAGCGGCGGACGGCCGAATCGGACCAGACGGCTTCGCCGTATCCGTGGAACCGCTGGTGCAGCTCGACAAGGCGGGACACATCCTTCGTGGTCTGCTTGTCGAACCGTAGCTCCCTCATGCGCTTGCGCGTCATTTTTGCGCCCACGATGTCGTGCTGGTGGAACGTGACCTTCCCGCCTGGCCCAAACTGGCGGGTCGCCGGTTTACCGACGTCGTGCATGAGAGCAGCAAACCGGAGGACAAAGTCCGGGGCGGGCACCGGGCCCTCCTCATCAGTTTCCAGTTCGATTGCCTGGTCAACGACGGTGAGCGTGTGCTCGTAGACATCCTTGTGCCGGCCGTGCTCATCAACCGTCGACTTGAGCGCGGCAACCTCGGGAAGAACCCGTTCGGCCACCCCGGTGTATTCCATAATCTCGATACCGCGGCGCGGATATGGGGAGATCATGAGCCGTTCCAGTTCGGCACGGATCCTTTCGGCAGAAACAATATCGAGGCGCTCGGCAAGTTCGGACATGGCGGACATGGTTCCAAGGTCCACGTCGAAGCCGAGCTGCGCCGTAAAACGCGCTGCACGCATGATCCGTAGCGGGTCGTCGGAGAACGAGATGATTGGGTCGATCGGGGTCCGCAGGATCGCATCGACAATGTCGGAGAGCCCGCCGCACGGGTCCACTAGTTCCATGGTGGGTAGTCGCACTGCCATGGCGTTCACCGTGAAGTCACGCCGCGTCAGGTCGCCTTCGAGGGTATCGCCGAACGCCACCTGTGGTTTGCGGGAGGACGGATCGTATTCATCGGACCGGTAGGTCGTCACCTCAACGGTGAGCCCGTGCAGAGAGGCACCGATCGTGCCAAACTCTTTTCCGATGTCCCACGTGGTCTCACCCCAGCGATCTAGGATTTTCTGCGTTTCGTCGGGGCGTGCCGACGTGGTGAAATCCATGTCGTGGGCGGGAATGCCGAGGCAGGCATCGCGCACCGGGCCGCCTACGAGAGCGAACTCGTGCCCGGCCTCGTCGAACAAGGTGGCGAGCTTCATAACCGCTGCCGGGAGCTGCTGGAGCGCAGCCTGCGCAGCGGCGAGATAGCGTGCCTTTACCTGGGAGTCGGGAGCCAACTGTCACGTCCTTCGATGGGGGTGGGCCACGCCGAGATGACCCTGCTTTAATAGAGCGGGCCACGCCGAAGCGAGCCTGCTGGGATAGACTTGCGCGAACATTATTACAGTTAAGAGTATGCCGATGCCGGGACCGAAACCTCGACCCCGCGGCCCACAGTCGTGGCGCCGTGGCGTTTCAGCGACCCGAATTGGCTCCCGACGCTCCTACCTTCCCGTTGTAAACGAGACCTCCGCCGGCGGCATTATCGTGAAACCGGTCGACGGAATCGCCTGGGTTGCAGTGATTGCGCGCCGTAACCGCGGTGGCCGTCTCGAATGGTGCCTGCCCAAGGGCCACTTGGAAGGGGAAGAGACTGCCGAGGAGGCGGCAATCCGGGAAGTCTCGGAAGAGACCGGGATCTATGGCCAAATCCTCACTCACCTGGCAACGATCGACTACTGGTTTTCTGGCACGGACCGGCGTGTCCACAAGGTTGTTCACCATTTTCTTCTCGAAGCTCTCTCCGGGGAGCTCACCACCGAAAATGACCCCGATCAGGAGGCCGAGGACGTGGCCTGGATCCGGCTTGATGACGTCCCGGGCCGGCTCGCCTATCCGAACGAGCGGCGGATCGCAACGCTGGCCCGGGACGTGCTGACAGGTAACCGGTGAAGCGGATCTTCGCGGCAGCCACGGCCACTGCCCTGCTCTTTGTCGCCCCGCTCCCGGCCTCTTCCAAGCCGGCGAGCGAGGAAACCGGAATAGAGATCGAGATCACGGAACTCACGCCCGTCCACAGCCCCGGCGAGGCACTGCCCCTCACAATCGAAGTGACGAACCCGGGCCCAGCGATAGCGGAGGCCTCTCTGCACATCACTGCGCAGGCCTCGGTCCCGTCCTTTCGAAACACGATGACGTCGTGGCTTGCCGATACAAATGTCGAAACAACCATGATGACTCTCGAGGCGCAGACCATCGAGGTTCCCTCCGGAACAACGGAGATCGAGTTTGAGATCCCGGCAGAAATCTTCACGTGGGGCAATACGCTGGCAACGTGGGGGCCGCGCGGTATTGAAGCCTCCCTTGAGTTTGAAGGCGCGCGCACAGTTGACCGCAGCATTCTTGTCACCGAGCCCTCTTACGAGCAGGAGGCCATGCCCTTCACCGCGCTCGTTCCCATCACCGTCGGTGGCGACGACCTCGCCGCAGTTCCCACGACCGCAGAGCGTTACGAAGATTCACTCCTCGCCCTGGAATCGGGCGAACTGGGCGACAACGAGGAACTTCCCGATCCCGTCATCGAAGCGGTGCAGGGCTCAACCGACCGGGTAATCGGCGATATTGAGGCCCTGACCAGCCCCGGCATTACCCTCGCCCTCGACTCGTCCCTTGCCGCCCTCGAGTACGGCACACTCGACCTCACAGAGGAAGCGCTCACCGACTTCGCTGACGCCGACCACCACGAACTCGTCCTGCTTCCTGCCCTCGACACGGATGTGGCCGCGTGGGCGCAAACCGGCTACGACCAATATTTCGCCACCCATGCTGACCAAATGCAGAGGTCCACCGAGGCACTCAATCAACGTGCTATTGCGGCCCGTACCGACCTGCTGTTCACGCCAGTATCACCCTCGCTGGCGACAGCCGCTCTTGGCCTCGAAAACGGCGCGAACACGGTCGTTATCGACAGTTCCGCAATCCCGTCGAGCGAGGAGCTGTACTGGACCCCGTCCGCCCACACTCGTCTTGAACTCGGCCAAGAATCTGACGTTCTTCTCGTTGACAACGAACTATCGGCACTGTTGCTCAATGATGAAATGTCGGATGTCGATAAACGGCAGGCGCTACTTGCCCTCACCGCCATTCACTATCGCGAGCGCCCCAACGACTCCCGTCCTCTCGTTCTTGCCCTTCCTCGGGCCGACCGGCGGGATGTTGACCTTGCGGACATCAACGAGCTCATTGGCCTGCTCGATGAGACGGCGTGGCTTGACGGGGCCACCGCATCGGATATCGAGGAAACCCCCATTGTTCACGTGGCTCGCGGCGAGCTGACCGCACCCGAAGAAGGCGAAAACTCCGTCACCGCCCGGCACCTTGAGGAACTCACCGAAGCCAGCGAAGCAATCTTCTCCATCGGGGACCTAACAACGAGCCCCTACATTTTCCGGGACGCCGTCGAAGCAACGTATTCGGTCATTGGATCCTGGTCGCTGTCCACCGTGCCCGGTGAGATCGACAGCCGCGTGGAGTCTGTCGAGGACATGCGGGAGGAGCTGGCCGGCTCCGTGAGCGTCCAGGAGTCGTCAACGATTAACCTGATTTCCCAGGCCTCTGAACTGCCCGTGCACGTCACCTCAACCCTGCCATTCCCGATTACCGTCGACATTGACGTGCAGAGCGAGGACCGCAGGCTCCGGTTCACGGAACGAACCGCCCGCCTACAACCCGACACGACAACGACGGTGGGTGTGCCAGTACGCGCCATTGGTTCCGGCGACGTGACCATCACCGTTGAGGTGCAGAGCTCCGAGGGCCACACCATCGGGGCCGGAACAGATATCAAGATCCGCGTGAGGGCCGACTGGGAGAATCTCGGTACGGCCATCATCGCCGGTATCTTTCTCATCATCCTCATCATCGGCATCGTCCGGTCCGCACGTCGCGGCAAACGATCTGCGCCGGTGTCCGAGGCTGACACGATTGATCTGGAGGAATAGGCCGTGGCTGGCGGTATTGCACGCAACTCTGCAGTGATGTTCGCGGGGACCCTAACATCCCGGGTTCTCGGCCTCGTCCGCTCCCCGCTCCTCTTCGGCATTGCCGTCGGACTTAACTATCCGGCAGGCAATGCCTTCGACGTTGCCAACAAGCTTCCCACCCTCATCTACATGCTGGTGGCCGGAGGCGTCGTCAACGCCGTCCTCGTGCCCGCAATCGTCCGTGCCTCCAAGCAACACGATGATGGTGGCACCGCTTACATCAACAAAATGGTGACCCTCGGCGCCCTCGTGCTCGGGGTCATCACTACCATCCTCACCCTGGCCTCCCCACTGCTTGTCTCTCTTTTCGCGTCGGGGTTGGAAGGTCCCTGGTACAACCTGGCCGTAGCGTTCGCCTTCTGGTGCGTTCCCCAGATGTTCTTCTACGGCATGTACACGCTACTGGGGCAGATTCTTAACGCCCGAGAGAACTTCGGGCCGTTCATGTGGGCACCGGTTCTCAACAACATTGTCGCCATTGCCGGTCTTCTTCTCATGATGGGAATCTACGGGAGCGCCACCCCGGAGAATGCCCTCGACGCATCCCTGTGGGACGGTCAGCGCATTGCGATCCTCGGCGGTAGCGCCACTCTCGGAATCGTCGCCCAGGCCGCGATCCTCCTCATCCCGCTGTACCGCATGGGAATCAAGCTACGCCCCGACTTCCAGTTCCGGGGTGCGGGGCTCAGCTCCGTAGCCAAGTCGGGCGGCTGGGTTTTGGCCTCCATGGGTGCCGGAATGATCCCTACCCTCCTCATCTCCAACGTCGCCTCCGTGGCCTCCCAGCGGGCCGTGGGCATGTCGCCAGCCGACGCCCTAGGCGTACCCGGCAACGCCGCCTACACGACCGCGTACAGCCTCTATTCGCTTCCCACGTCCCTCGTTGTCGTCTCCATCGTCACCGCGATCTTCACTCGCATGTCAGCCAAGGCCGCGACAAATGACATGGAAGGGGTCAAGCTTGACACGTCCCGGGCGCTGCGAATTGTTGCCGTCTTCACCTTTATCGCCACGGCGCTCATCGTTGTCCTGGCGGTGCCCGCCGTGCGCATCATCAGCCCCGGCTCTTCCTGGGCAGAGGTCTCGTCAATTGGCACCGTTCTGCTCACCATGTCCCTCGGGCTTGTCGGGGTTGGCTCCTTCACCGTCCTGCAACGCGTCTACTACGCCCTCGAAGACGCACGAGGTCTCTTCTTCGTGCAGGTCCCCTTCTTCGTCCTCCACGCGGTACTGATCCTTTCGACCGTGGTCCTGCCCGCACGATTCATCGTCGCTGGCGTCGGCGTGTCCATGGCGATCACCAACAGCGTCACCTGCATAGCAGCCCTCATCCAGCTCCGCCGCAGGATCGGCGGAATTGACGGAGCCACGCTCCTGCGCTGTTTCACCCAGCTTGCGGTTGCCGCAGCGGTCTCCACAGGCGTCGGATTCGCGGTTCTTCGCCTGTTTGGACCATTCAGCGAAGAGTTCACGTTCTTCTCCGCCATTATTCGGATCATCATCGTCGCCATCCCCATGGTGATCGTCTACCTGGCAATCATGCGCCTGTGGCGTATGCCGGAGCTCAACGCCCTCATACGCCCACTGAATGGCCTGCTAGCACGGCTACGTAAGCGGGGCACACCGCGAGCTACTACACTGAACACAACTGAAACATCTCAACCCAACGGAGTCATCGTGTCCTTGAACCTGGAAGCCGGACGCCGGTTGCGCGACCGCTACGAACTCGTGGAGCCACTCGTCCAATCCGACGAAAAGTTCGAGTGGCGTGGCACTGACACCGTCCTCGGAGCCGATGTTCGCCTCATCATCATCCCCACCGAGAACCCGGCACGCGAAGCGACGGTCGATGCTGCCAGGCGCGGCGTCCTCGTTGACGACGTCAGGCTCATCAAACTCCTGTCGATCTTCGACATGTCCGGGGGATCGGTCATTGTGACCGAGATGCCGCGCGGAGTGACTCTCGCCGAGATCATCGAAGGCGGCTCCGTCCCGAAGACCAGGTCCGCACAATCGTAGGCGAAACCGCCGGAGCCATTGATGCTGGTGCCCGCCGCGGTGTCCGCCACCTGAACCTCCGTCCCGAACTTGTCCGAGTGGACTCTGAAGGCTCGGTCCTCGTCGACGGACTCGGCATTGACGCCGCGTTCTCAGGTGACCATTCAGCCGATCTCTCCAGCCCGGTTCTGGACCGCCGGGATGCTCGGAACCTTGCCCTGCTCGCCGCGGGCCTCGTCCTCGGTGAGGAAGCACCCGCCGAGGACGACCAGCAGGACTTCCTGCGCCGGGCCGCTGACAAGGTTGGCGAAACGGAGCTCCGCCCCGTCTTCACGGAGATCGCCGACGGTCAGGGACCGCAGTCAACAAGCGAATTCATTCGCGCAGTCGCGCCCTGGGGTGCCATCCACGTCAACCGCCTACCCCGGCCCATCAAGGACCCGGAAAAGACGCAGGCCATGCCTGCAATCCCGGATCCGTTCGAGGATCCCCAGCCGACGAAGAAGGAATCCATTGCTCCTCTCGCGGCCGGTGGGGCTGCCACAACCCCGGTCGTAGCGGCAAACTGGCCGAAGAGAAGCCCCGAGGAAACGTTCACGGCAACCTCCGCAACGACAGCCTCAGCCGGCCCGGAACCGGAGCCGTGGGAGGGCCTGTCGGGAGACGATGACGAGGACCGTCCCGCACGTTCCGTCAACACGTCCGCAATCGTCCTGGTCATCATCGCAATCCTCGTGATCATCGCCGGCTACTTCGCCGTGAACCACCTGCTGAGTGACACGAACCCCGTGACGATCGACCCGACCGACGATGCGGCAACCGAAGAAGTTGTCGAGCCAACTGAGGACGACACCGCGGATCCCACGGAGGAGCCGACCGAGGAAGAGGAAACGGAAGAACCGGTCGAATATCCGGAACCGGTCATTGAGGACGTAGCCCTTCTCAACCCCCAGGCCGCAGACCTCGATCCTTCGACAGTTGCGACCCAGGACAACCCCGGCTCCACCCCGAACATTATCGACGGCAACCCCGCAA
Organism: Flaviflexus ciconiae; assembly: GCF_003971195.1. Taxonomy (NCBI): domain Bacteria; kingdom Bacillati; phylum Actinomycetota; class Actinomycetes; order Actinomycetales; family Actinomycetaceae; genus Flaviflexus; species Flaviflexus ciconiae. The sequence goes on from NZ_CP034593.1 coordinate 2,167,012, forward strand.
CTTCCTGGTCTTCCTGGTGGTACTCCGATCAGGGCTTCTGGATGAAGGAAGGTATCGGACTGGAGATTACGCTCGCTGAGGAAACAGAAATATCTGAGGTGACTCTCACCGTTGACGGTAATGGTGGCTTGGTCCAGTGGCGGGATACTGTTAACGCGGCACCCAACTCCGGCCAGGTCATCGCGGAAGGGCCCATGTCGTCCAGCACCGTCCTGACATCCGAGGAGCCCGTCGTCACCCAGACGATTATCCTCTGGTTCGAGGACCTGCCGGTTGCGAACTCCGACGGCCAGTTCCGCATCGACCTTTCCGAAATCACCGTTCAATAGAAAGCTTTCCATGACTGACATTCGCGACGTTGTCATCGTCGGCTCCGGCCCCGCCGGTTACACCGCTGCCATCTACACGGCCCGGGCAGGTCTCAAGCCCCTGATCCTCGCAGGCGTCCTCGACGCCGGTGGTGCGCTCATGACGACCACGGAGGTTGAAAACTTCCCCGGCTTCCCCGAGGGCATCCAGGGACCCGAGCTCATGGAGAACATGAGGGAGCAGGCCGAGAGGTTCGGTGCGCAGGTCGAATACGAGGACGCCGTCGAACTGAAGCTTGAAGGTGACATCAAGGAAATCAAGACGGACTCCGAAACGTACTACGCCAAGTCCGTCATCCTCGCCCTCGGCAGCGAGTACCGCAAACTCGGTCTCGAAGGCGAATCGGTTTACTCCGGCAAGGGTGTTTCCTGGTGTGCCACCTGCGACGGGTTCTTCTTCAAGGGCCAGGAAATCGCGGTTGTGGGCGGCGGCGACTCCGCCGTCACCGAAGCACTGTTCCTCACGAAGTTCGCTTCCAAGGTCACCGTCATTCACCGCCGCGACGAGCTCCGCGCCTCGAAGGTCATGGCCGATCGCCTGCTCGCCAACGAGAAGATCGAAATGGCATGGAACTCCGCCGTCACAAAGATCAACGGCTCCGCCGACGGTCGCCTCGAATCGATCACCGTGACGGACACAAACACCGGTGATCAGCGGGACATGCCGGTGGGTGGTCTCTTTATCGCGATCGGACACGACCCCCGCACCAGCATCGTGGATGGCCAGGTGGACCTCGACGTCAACGGCTACATCACCGTCGACTCCCCAACGACCGCCACCTCGATCCCCGGCGTCTTCGCCTGCGGCGACGTTGTCGACCACCGCTACCGTCAGGCCATCACCGCCGCAGGAACGGGCTGTGCAGCGGCGCTTGATGCCGAGCACTACCTCAATGACATGTGAGGTCCTGTTCTTCACCGCACCGTGGTGCGATCCGTGCCGGCAAGCAGCCCCGATCTTTTCTGAGGTCGTTGCCGAACTCGGTGTGACTGCCCGGTTCGTTGACGTTGATCTCGACCCCGACCTCGCCGATAGGGTCGGGGTCGACATGCTACCTACCGTGGCTATTCGCACAGACGGCACAGTCAGCGGTACTCTGACAGGGTCCAGGCCGAAGGCCGAGCTCCGCTCTTTCATCCAGGACTCCCTGCCAAAGGTCTCAATGACCGGCGGGAGTGACGTGGCAAAATAGAGCGGGACACACGTAAGGAGTACATATGGCAGCACATTCCGACGACACTCGTTCGAATTCGGCACGTGCCTCCGCCGGCAACAGGCTCGATCCCTGGTATTCCTCCTACGCCGACCGGTCACTCGGCATGAGAGCCTCCGAAGTCCGTTCTCTTTTCGCCGTCGCTAACCGCCCCGAAGTCGTCTCACTCGCCGGCGGCATGCCCAACATTGCGGGCCTGCCGCTCGACTTTCTGGCAGAAATGTCGGCCAAGCTTATCCGCGATCGCGGAGCCAAGTTCCTCCAGTACGGCGGAGGCCAAGGCGAAGAAGAGATCCGCACCCAGATCGTCGAAGTCATGCGCTACGACGGCATCCATGCACACCCCGATGACGTGATCGTGACGACCGGGTCCCAGCAGGCCCTGGACCTCATGACCCAGATCTTCATCAACCCGGGTGACGCCATCATCGCCGAAGCACCCTCCTACGTTGGTGCCCTCGGCGTTTTCCGGGCCTATCAGGCCGAAGTCATTCACTCCCCGATGGATGACAAGGGGCTGATCCCCGAAGCCCTCGAAGAGACCCTGAAGCGCGCTGAAGCCCTCGGCAAGAACGTGAAGTTCCTGTACACCGTTCCGAACTTCCACAACCCTGCCGGCGTCACCATGTCGCTCGAGCGCAGGCCCCAGATCGTCGAGATCTGCAAGCGCCACAACGTCATCATTCTCGAAGACAATCCGTACGGGCTCCTCGGCTTTGACTCCGAGCCGCTCCCTGCCCTCCAAAGCTTCGACCCCGATGCGGTTGTGTACCTTGGCTCATTTTCGAAGATCTTCGCACCTGGATATCGGGTGGGATGGGCATTGGCGCCGCACGCGGTCACGCAGCGGCTCATCCTTGCCGCCGAATCCGCGATTCTCTCCCCAAACATGGTTGGGCAACTCTCCATCGCCGAATACCTAAAGACCTACGACTGGTTCCAGCAGGTTAAGGAATACCGGGGCATGTACCGCGAACGTCGCGACGCCATGCTTGAATCGCTCACCGAATACCTACCGAGCTCCACCTGGACGGTGCCGGACGGTGGCTTCTACACGTGGGTGACCCTCCCGGAAGGCCTTGACGCACACGCGATGTTGCCCCGCGCCGTCACCCACCGCGTCGCCTACGTGTCGGGAACAGCCTTCTACGCCGATGGCCAGGGCCGTGACCACATGAGACTCTCCTTCTGCTATCCCACGCCGGAAAACATCCGCGAGGGTGTGCGACGCCTCGGAACCGTTATCGAGGCAGAGAAGGAACTTGTGACCATGTTCGGAGCACAGGAGCGTCACGAACACGGACCCGTTATCGAAAACCCATCCACAGAGACCCACTGAAGGCGGAGAAGCCATGACATCACCACAGACCGTTGCCATTCTCGCCGGGGGGCTTAACCACGAGCGGGACGTATCGATCCACTCGGGCAGGCGAGTAGCTGGAGCGCTCCAGGAAGCCGGCTACCAGGTCAAGGTTCTCGATGTGGATTCGAACCTCCTTCAGAGACTCTCGGCAATCCAGCCGGATGTCGTATGGCCTCTTATTCACGGCTCCACGGGCGAGGACGGCTCCATTCAAGACCTTCTCGAGCTCATCGGATTACCCTACGTTGGCAGTAAGGCACACGGGAGCCGACTAGCGTTTAACAAGCCCGTCGCAAACTCTATCCTCGCCAACGCTGGCATTGCGGTACCGGAATCCACCTCCCTTCCGCAGTCACTCTTCCGCGAGGTCGGAGCAACCGCGATCCTCGACCTCGTTGCCGCGAAGTACGGTTTCCCTGTCGTTATTAAGCCAGCTGCGGGCGGTAGTGCCCTGGGTGTCAGCATCGTGACCGAAGCCAAGGCCCTGCCGGGCGCCATGGTCGACAGCTTTGCCTACTCAGACCGTGTTCTTATCGAGAAGCATGTCGAGGGCCACGAGGTGGCCGTCTCCGTTATTGAAACCGCGGAAGGCAAGCCGTTTGCCCTGCCCCCGGTAGAGATTGTCACAAACGGCCTCTACGACTACGACGCTCGCTACAACGCCGGTCGCTCAGAGTATTTTGTTCCGGCACGCTTCGAAGATGATCTGCTCACGAAGTGCATGGACGTGGCGATCACCGCGCACCAGCAACTCAACCTCAGACACATTTCGCGCTCGGATCTTGTCGTCGACAACAACGGCACGCCCTGGTTTATCGATGCGAACTCTGCACCGGGAATGACCCAAACATCACTGCTCCCGCAGGCAGCTGTCCGCTATGCAGAAGACAACGAAATGGCCCCCAGCGAACTGTATTCACAGATCGTGGAGGCCGCTCTCGTCTTTTAGCTATCCGGATTATTCTCGTCCGGGTTCGGCACTCGTTCCACTGGGATAGACAGGACGTCGAGTATTCGGTTCAGGTCATCGATCGAACCGAAATCCACCGTCATGGTGCCCTTTCGAGCACCAAGCTTTACCTTCACCCGGGTGTCCAACCGATCAGAAAGATCAACAGACAGACGCTGAAGTTCCGGCGATGCAGCAGCGGATGCTCCGCGCGACGTCGACCTGGCTCGAGGTTCGTCCCCAAGTGCCACAATCTCTTCAACCGCCCTAACCGAAAGACCTTCGGCAACGATCCGTTGCGCAAGCCTCTCCATCGCAGCCGGATCGGTCAGACCGAGTAATGCTCGCGCATGACCGGCAGAAAGCACACCGGCGGCGACCCTCCGCTGAACAAGCGGAGGTAGCTTAAGAAGCCTCAGCGTATTTGAGATCTGGGGACGGGAACGTGCAATCCTCCGAGACAGCTCTTCCTGCGTACAACCAAAGTCATCAAGAAGCTGCTGGTATGCCGATGCCTCTTCGAGCGGATTGAGCTCAATTCGATGGAGGTTCTCGAGGAGTGCGTCGCGCAGAAGATCGTCGTCCTCAGTGTCACGAACGATCGCCGGGATTGTCGTTAATCCTGCCTGCGCAGACGCTCGCCAACGACGCTCGCCCATGATGAGTTCATATCCATCACCATCGGGTGAGTTGCGAACAACAATAGGCTGGAGGAGGCCAACCTCCTTAATGGAAGCGGAGAGCTCCGAAAGCTCGTCCTCATCAAAGATCGTTCGGGGCTGGCGTGTGTTCGCCACAATCTCCCCAATGGGGATCTCAACAAAGGTAGCTCCGGGAACCGGCACGAGCTCAACTTCGCTCTCACGCCGTTCTGGCTTCTCCACTGAATCGGACGTAACCTGTTCGACTGCTTCAAGAGCGGTCGGTTCAGGGATCGGCTCCGAAGCCGCTTGGCCTGTGGTCTCAACTTCGTCGCTACCGAAGAAAACATCTATGGCATGGCTCGACTTGGGCACCTCAATGCTCTCAGCGTCCTTGGTTGGAAACAACGCATCTAGGCCTCGGCCTAGGCTACGACGTCGCTGCGCCATTAGTTTGCTCCTCGCTTCGTAATCTCCAGGGCAGCCTGCTCATATGCAATCGCACCCGTGGAGGATGAATCATAGGTAATAACGGTCTGCTGGAAGCTCGGGGCTTCAGAGATACGAACCGACCGGGGAATTTTGGTATTTAGGGTTGCGTCAGGGAAGTGGCTCCGGACCTCTTGAGCCACCTCATTAGCAAGATTTGTGCGCCGGTCGAACATTGTCAGAAGTATAGTTGAAATTTCAATTTCTCCATTGAGGGAGTTTTGCACCAGCTGAATATTGTTTAACAACTGGGACAAGCCTTCGAGTGCATAGTACTCGCACTGAATCGGAATAAAGGCTTCAGTCGCCGCAACCATAGCGTTAATCGTCAACAGACCTAGACTCGGTGGACAGTCGATCAGAACATAGTCCAGACGTGTTTCTTTATCGGTGTTGACTGACGTTAAATAGACTTCGAGCGCTTCCTTCAACTTTGATTCGCGTTGGTCGATATTAACGAGCTCAATCTCCGCGCCTGAGAGGTGAATTGTTGCTGGCACGACTTTCAGACTGGGCCCCTCCGGGCTATCCTGAACTACCTCGGCAACTGTCATGTCCCCAATGAGGACATCGTAAATAGAGGCCGTTTCAGATCCGTGCTCAACTCCGAGTGCTGTAGAAGCATTTCCCTGTGGATCCGAATCAATAACCAACACATTAAGACCATGCTTGGCAAGTGCCGCAGCAATATTCACGGTGGTCGTGGTTTTACCGACACCGCCCTTTTGGTTTGTGACCGTCATGATTCTTGTTTTTGCTGGACGCTCAAAAACCGCCTTATTGAGTCGCTGCCGTGCAGATCGTGCCGTAGCGAGCTCATTTGCGATCGGCGATCCACCGGAAGTTGTCGCCATATTGTCGTAGAATCCACCCTTCTCTGAATTTTGAGATGAGGGCTTCTTCTTTCGGGGATCTGCCATCTGAACCGCTCCTTTAGGTCGCTGCTTATTCATTCTACGCAGTTAATTTTGGGAGAGCGCGACGTGCGGAGAGTGTTTCACGTGAAACAAGGGCCGGCGCGGTTTCCGTCGATGAACTCGCAACCATACCTATCGCAAAAATCTTTCATGTTCCCTCGATATAGATATTGGTCGCAAAAGTAGGCAGCGCACATTGTCGAAGTGAAAAAGGTCCACTCACTGCACCCTCATTTCGAAGTGCGAGCGAGATCTTAATCCTCTCGTTGTAACTCGCCATGTTTCACGTGAAACAAGCCTCCTATTCCAACTTCAGTTGAGTTCGGGAGATGCGCAATCGTTAGTGTATGCGGCTCCTGCGCCCGTTTCACGTGAAACACTTTGCTCCGATTTGGATCTTCCGCTCGGTCATGGAGAGTCCTACTGGGAACACGGGAAATGCCTCCAAATTCGGCATCTGATTGACGGGTAGAAGCGGTAGTTACAAAGCCTTAAGGAATTACAATGCGGAACAGGGTTCCACCTGGAACAGAAATGCTTCCAAGATTGCCTAGAGCCACATGACTGCCTTATGGATGTCTCGGGACCCAAAGGAATGCGTGGCCGCAGCGGTAACCAGCAACCGTTTACGGTTCGATTGGGAATGGCCCCGTCCGAGATAGGAAAAATTGCCGTTTCACGTGAAACAGTGATCCCTGATTAAGTTGCTACATTGAAGGCATATGTCGGCGGATGACTAGTGGCTCTCGTTACATACAGCGTCGGTTTTGAAGGATCCTCTACAAGTGGCTGTCTCGACTGTTGCTACTAAAGGCTCATCCGATGCGCATGTTTCACGTGAAACGAAAGATACTAATCGGCCGCCTCATCAAAGATTCGTCAAGCTGATCTGAGCCGCGCGGATTCTGCCGGTCAGTATCGCGAGCTTAGTTGCAACTCAAGATCAATCCAGAATCGACTTCATTGTGTCTACGTCGCTAACCCCGGAACATCGCAACCGTTTCACGTGAAACAATCAGCTTCAAGCCGGGTGAAATACTCTCTATTGCTGTCGTAAATTGGCTACTAGAATGCGTGGATCGTGTTCCGACTCCGCACCAATTCGGAGCCGTCTGGCGCAGTCTTCGGCCACTTTTCGGGAAAAGCACCAACACACTGACGGCTAAACCACGGGGTACAACGTGTTACGTGGCGGATTGGAGGATCAATCAACTGCGCTCAATAGGACGTACAACATCAACCTCGGCAGGAATAGTCGCCACGACCAATGTTCCACGTGAAACATTTACGACGCACGCTTCTGGAACCGGGCAAAGGTCGAAGCGACACTATCAACCGATAGTCTCGCTGGCGCAGCGCCAAGGCCTAAACCCCTATAGCGAAAATCCCCTCGAATAATCTAAGTATCGCAACTATGCATCGAGTTGTGGTCGCTCAGAATTTCATTTGTGACCCAAACGCTTAGCTGGCATAACAGGGGACGAACTGTTTCACGTGAAACAGCAAACCGTTCGGTGCTTGGAATAGAACTGATAAGTCAGGTCATATCCTGCAACAATTACATCGCGTGATCGTCCCGCACCAGAGAGGGCGTGCCGCTAGAAATCCCCGACGCGAGAATCTTCTTTAACTAAAACCCACGTCGTCCCACCGGAATTCTGAGTGCCTTCCTCTCGCTAGTCCGGACATAAGGTCCTCATTCGGGCGCTTCAGCACAACGATCAAGAACCTGCGACCTACTGTCACAAGACAACAGAGTATGGATTGTGGAAACAGGTTAAGAGGGCCAATTGAGCTAGCGCCACTTCATTCTGTGCATCGCTCCGTCGCCAGCTGCGGATATGAACCGTATACTCCAGATTGTATTTAGGCACTTGGCCAGTCTTTAGACAAGTGAGGGTGCCCAAGCCGTAGAGGCCAAGCACCCTCACTAAAATAACATACTATTATATCATGTTATTTCTTACGTGCTACTACAACGCGCGTAGGTTCGTCGGTTCCCGCCACATCGACGATGTGGAGATCGACTGTTTCCACCTTGTTCTTGCGAAGTGCTGAACGAGCATCATCAATTTCTAGTTCTGCCCGCTCACCCTTGAGAGCAACGAGAACGCCGCCACTCTTAAGTACAGGTAGAGCCATCGGGACCAGCTTCTTGAGAGCAGCGACAGCTCTCGCCGTGACTGCACTTGCCTGGAACTCGCCATGGAGATCCTGGATCCGCGCTCGGTGGATAGTGAGATTACTAAGACCGAGGGTATCAACTACTTCGGTTAGCCACGCTACTCGTCGCTCCATAGACTCAACTAGATGGACGTGGGTATCGGGTCGAGTGGTTGCTAGGACGATTCCTGGAAGTCCGCCACCGGAACCTATATCAATCGTGACAGCACGTTCAGGGATGAAGTCGTTGATGGCGGTCGAGTTGAGAATGTGTCTCGACCAGAGCCGTGGCAGTTCGCGGGGACCGATGAGTCCCCGCTCTTCTCCGTGGTCCCAGAGCATTTGGGCATAGGTTTCTAGCTGATCCCACCTATCGCCAAAGAGCTCTGGACCATTTGCTGGAGTATCGTCCTGGCGCACTGCTACTCGTCGTCCTCGTTCTCTTCGACATCGCTCTCGTTGTCATTCTCATCCGCATTCAGCGTGATGACAACGTGACGATCGGGACCGACACCTTCAGAATCGGATACCAGGCCAGCGTCAGCAACAGCGTCGTGAACGACTTTGCGCTCAAATGGGTTCATCGGGTCGAGGCTGGTCGACTCACCGGTCTCGAGAACCTTTTTGATGGCTTCCTTGGCGATACCGAGGACGCGCTCCTTATGGTGTGCACGGTATCCATCGATGTCGAGCATGAGACGTGAGCGTTCGCCGGTCGACGTCTGTACGGCGAGTCGTGTCAGCTCCTGGAGAGCATCGAGGACCTCACCATTCTTGCCGACAAGGCGGCGCAGGCGAGGGTCCGACTCTTCGTCGTTGACAATCGCAACGCTGGCACGGTCGGCCTCGACTGTGATGTCAATGTCGCCATCGAGATCGGCAATGTCGAGGAGTTCTTCCAGGTAGTCGGCAGCGATATCGCCTTCGGCATCAAGGCGCTTAACGAGCTCTTCGCGCTCGGTTGATTCAGACATTGGAGTCCTTTTCTGGTTGTGTGAAGCAAGCTCTGCTTCGCGAACTAAAACTATTTACCTTCGCGCTTTTCGCGGGCAATACGGCGTTGCTCGGCGCGGCGGGCGGCACGAGCTGCGGCACGTTCAGCAGGTGTCATACCACCCTTATCGACCTCGGTCTCATCGCCAGGATCGGATGTTTCGGCTGGTTCCGGAATCTCCTGCTCGGCGGCCACGACTGCCTCTGCCTGACGTTGCTTTTTCGACTTCTTCTTGGAGCGCTGTGCCGGCTTAGGTTCTTCCTCTACCTCGGTCTCGGGTGCAGGCAGGGGAGCCGGCGTAATTGTTTGCGCTTCTTCCTTGTCAAGCCCCTTGCGCTTGGCACGGCTCTTACCGACTGGTTGCTGACGCTGGCCACGAGGCTCGTCGATAACGGCGGTCGACGTTGATGTGGTCTCCTCAGCCGGCAGTCCCTTCTTAATACGGCGCTCACGGTCGCGCTTCTGCTTGGTCTTGTAAGCTTCGGATCCCGGGGCGGGGGCCTGGGTGATCATGTAGAGTTGCTGACCAAAGGACCAGATGTTGGAAACAACCCAGTAGACGAGAACACCGACTGGGAAGGCAACACCGGAAATAAGGAAGATGAACGGGAAGATCCACAGCATCATCTTCTGCGTGCGGAACATGGGGTTGTCGGAGTTCTTTGACTCCTCCGGCATGTTCTTCGTGATCATCATGCGCTGCGAGAAAAACATGGTGACCGACATGATGACGACAAGGACCATCGCAACAATGCGAACGGTTACTTCATCGCCACCACCGGCGGTGGCGTTGTTGAACGACGCTGCGAGTGGAGCCCCGAAAACAGTGGAGGCCTCAATTTCCTTGGCAAGCGCCTGGTCGAGCGGACCAATTGCACCGCGCTCACCAGCAGCGATCGGCACAAGGTTGTTGAGTACGCGGAAGAGCGCGAGGAAGATCGGGGTCTGAATAAGGAGCGGTAGACAAGCCGCAAATGGCGAGGTGCCAGCGTCCTTGTAGATGGCCTGCATCTCCGCCTGCATGCGCTGCTGGGAGTACGAGTCCTTCTTATTCTTGTACTTTTTCTGAAGTTTCTTCAGCTCGGGTTGGATGAGCTGCTGGGCCCTAGATGAATTGATCTGCTTCTTGAAGAGCGGCAGGATCAGGATCCTGACAACAATCGTCAGTCCGACGATCGACAAAACCCATGTGGGGCCGGCGCCGTCTGGCAGGCCAATGGCGGTCAATCCCATGTGGACCAGGTTCATAATCCACGCGATGACCCACATGATGGGGGAGAGGATGGTATCCAAGGCTCAGTCTTTCCTTGTCTCGGAGTCATGCTTCTTATCGAGCATGTCTGTATCGGTCTGTTTCTGCTGTGCCGCGGGTGGCACGATGTCCTCGCCTGAGTGATGATCTCTGGACGCGGCAGAACTATGTACGTCTTCTTCGTTCCACTTCGTTAAAAGCTCCTCGTGTCCGAGTGGTTCGCCCGGCCATGCTCCCTTCTCGGGAACATAGTCGACCCCACCTTTCGACCACGGGTTGCATCGAAGAATTCGCCAACTGGCTAACAGTGTACCCTTGCCAGCCCCGTGTCTCTCTACCGCCCGCACCGCATATTCGGAGCAGCTCGGATAGTAGCGACATCTCGGCGCAAATCTCGGCGAGATATTCCGCTGATACCAGCGGATCATGCTTGCCATTGCGCGTGAGATGGTGCTCATCCCCGTGCCCTTGCTGCCCTATCCCAGGCTTTGTCGAGATCTGCTCGCAACTCGTCGTATGTACGGCCCCGTGCTGACGGGAAAACTCGAATGACAACACTGCCACCAGCATTCAAATCCTCGATGCGTTCGCGCATGAGGTGCCGGAGCTGACGGGTCAGTCTATTTCTTACTACTGCGTTACCCACCGTTTTCGGCACGACAAAGCCGACCAGGGTCGAATCCTGGTCGGCTTGCTCAGCGTCGCCCGGCGACTGCAGATGAAGCATGAGGCTGGAGGCTTTGCCCCTTACCCCATGCTTAATCGTGGCTCGAAAGTCTCCGGAGCTGCGCATACGGTTTTGCGCCGGAAGCATGAGCCCTCAGCAGCTTAGGCAGAGAGCTTCGCGCGGCCCTTGCGACGGCGGCCGGAAAGGATTGCGCGGCCTGCGCGCGTCGACATGCGCTTGCGGAAGCCGTGTACCTTCGCACGCTTACGGTTATTGGGCTGGAAAGTCCGCTTCACCATGATGTTCTCCACTCGGTCTTTTGGTTTCGGAGCGCAGTACAGCGACTTCCGAAATGTCACGTAACCAGAAAAGCCTAGGAAAAAGCGCGTCAGAGGTCAATAAGAGGGCTCGGGAGGTGAGCAGGTTCACCGAGATTCAGCGTCCTGAAAATTCGTTAATGCGGGAATTCACATCCGGTGTATAACTTTCATCCACAGCTGTGTAATCACACTATTGTAGTTCCAGACTTTCATCAAAGGTCAAGCCGAATTCTGACCTCAAAACTTTTCCACACTTGTGGAAAACCCTGTGGAGAAGTGGGACTCTCAGCGGTGGATAATCCGAAATTCTGGCCTACTATGGAGCAGGTAGCTGCACCGGCTGTCGTCATCCCAAGGAGTTCATGAATGTCTGATTCACGCCACGCGCTCGAGGCATGGAATGCGGCAATCGAACTCCTTCGCTCAGAGAACCGCCTCTCGGATTCTCAAACGGCATTCCTTCGCATGGCTCAACCGCTGGCGACCGTCGACGAGATTTTTATGATTTCCGTTGGTTCTGAGTTCATTAAGTCCTGGCTGGAGCAGAACGCACTCGAGGACATGACCGAGAAGCTGACGGACATTCTTGGACGCAAGGTCCGGGTTCTCACCTCAATTGACTCAACTCTTGGTGAGACCGCTCCTCCTGCCGAGCCCGAACCGGTGGCCGTTAATGAGTCGCCGATTCAAATTGCACCCCAGGTTCCGGTGAGGCCAACCGAGCTCCCGCAGTCCGTTTTGTCAGATCATGACCGTGACAATTCCGCGACAACTCGCTCCTATTCGGAACCGACGGCAGATTACCGGCGGGGCGCCGGCCCGATCACTCCCGATCATGTGCTCAAGGCTGCCGGTCTCAATCCGCGCTATAACTTCGATTCCTTCGTTATTGGTGAATCGAATCGGTTTGCTCACGCAACTTCTTTTGCCGTGGCGGAGGCTCCCGGTAAGTCTTACAACCCGCTTTTTATCTACGGCGACTCGGGTATTGGCAAGACCCACCTCATGCACGCGACCGGAAACTATGCGCTGCAGCTGTACCCGGACCTCAAGGTCAAGTACGTTTCCGCCGAGGAATTCACGAACGACTTCATCAACGCCCTGCGCGATGAGAGAAAGCATTCGTTCAAGGAGCGTTACCGCACGATCGATATTCTCCTCATTGACGACATCCAGTTCATCGGCACGTTCGAGCACACGGTGGAGGAGTTCTTCCACACATTCAATGCTCTGTCGAATGCCAATAAGCAGATCATTATTTCCTCGGATGTTCCGCCGAAGGATCTCAATAACTTTGAGCAACGGATGATTTCTCGCTTCGCCTCGGGCATCACGGCACAGATCTCGCCGCCCAACCTTGAGACTCGAATCGCGATTCTCGATAAGAAGGCCGCATACGACAACATTCAAGTTCCGCGCGAAGTCAACGAATACATCGCTGCCCGCATGACCACCAACGTGAGGGAGATGGAGGGGGCGCTTCGTCGCGTCACCGCTTTCTGCGATCTCAACAATGAGGCGATCAGCGTTAACATGGCCGAGTTCGTTCTCAAGGATCTGATCTCCAACACGGATCAGCTCGAGATAACAGCGGGTCTGATTATGGCTCAAACTGCGGGCTTCTTCGACATCACCATTGAAAACCTGACGTCGGCGGATCGCACACGTGCCATGGTCAACGCCCGGCAGATCGCCATGTACCTGTGCCGTGAACTCACCGACCTGTCGCTGCCGAAGATCGGCGATCTGTTCGGAGGACGCGATCACACCACGGTCATGCATGCGACCCGAAAGATCTCGGATCAGATGGCTGAGAAGAAGAATGTCTTCGACGATGTGTCAGCGCTCACAACTCGCATTAAACAGGCGGCCTCAAAACCCGCTCGCTGATAGGGAAATATCCACTTTTCCACAACAACCTGTGGATAACATGGGATAACTGGCCAAATTTTGTGGATAACTTCGCAAAACTGTGGAAGAATTTTTCATCGAAATGGCTCAATCCACAGGAGGCCTCATTTATCCACAGCTGGGCCCACATCTCTACCCACAGGACAAAGTCGAAGAATATCGCGGAAAAGTGTCATTTCCACAGAATCCACAAGCCCTACTACTGCTACTGCCTATTAACTAAGAGATAAAACTACGAAGTAACAGTGGCGGAAAATGGCTCACGCGATTGCTTCCCGGATTATTGCTAGCGCGGACGCAAAGCCCGGTTAAGTCGCGTAAGGTAAGCGTAGTTACAAGCTTTCAGAGGAAGGACTCTAGGGTGGAACTGAGGGTCGAGCGCGACGTGCTTGCGGATGCTGTCACATGGGCAGCCAAGACAATTCCGAGCCGTCCGGCAATCCCCGTTCTCGCGGGCATCAAGCTCGTTGCAGACGGCGAGGGTGTTTTACGTGTCTCCGCATACGATCCCGAGACGACGGCACTTGTCGAAGCCGAGGCAAGCGTTGATACTCCGGGTGAATGCCTCGTCAACGGACGCATCCTGGCCGACATTTGTCGCGCGCTTCCCAACCGCCCGGTCGATCTGACACTGGACGGCACGAAGCTTGAGGTTGTTTGTGGTAACGCCCGCTTCTCTCTCCACTCCATGGCTCTCGACGAGTACCCGGCCCTGCCGGATACGCCCGACGTCATCGGAACCGTTGACGGAGCCGAATGGCTAGAAGCTGTCACCCAGGTATCGTCCGCAGCTTCGCACGATGAAACCCTCCCGTTGCTCGTCTCCGTCTGCGTCGAGATTGACGGCGAAAACATCACCCTGATGGCAACAGACCGGTACCGTCTCGCGGTTCGAGAGCTCACCTGGTCCCCCGCCAAGACTGACGTTTCCGATCGCATTCTCGTCAAGGCTTCCCGTCTGTCTGACATCGCGAAGTCCTACGGCTCCGCTGGCCAGATCTCACTCACTCTCGATGAGGTGGGCAACGCCAAGATGATCGGTTTTGAGTCCGTGGGCCGGGAGAACACCTCGCGCCTCATCGACGGTGACTACCCGCAGGTTCGTTCACTATTCCCGAAGGAAATCAACGGTTACGCTGTCGTTTCCCGCACCGAGCTGCTCGAGGCAATCAAGCGCTCCCGCATCGTCGTCGAGCGCAACGCAGCTGTGCGCCTTTCGTTCACCGAAGGCCAGGTCACGGTCGAGGCAGGCCAGGGTGGCGACTCTGCGCAGGCGAAGGAAGTTCTCCAGGCATCGCTGAACGGCGAAGATATCGCGATGGCGTTCAACCCGTCGTACCTGCAGGATGCTCTCGCCGTGACGACATCCGACTACGTTCGTATTTCGTTTACTCATGCCAGCAAGCCCGCCGTGGTTTCCGCCCAGGAAGAGCTCGGGGGTGACGACTCTCTGGACTTCCGCGTTCTGCTCATGCCGATTCGGGCATTCGGTGTGAACTAGGGTGACAGTTAGGTCGATGGGGTCCGCCATGAGGCGGACTCCGGTTATGGAAAGGAAGAGTTGTTAGCGTGTGGATTTCCAATCTTGCGCTCAATGACTTCCGTTCCTACAAGAGTGCCGTTCTCGAATTCACTCCGGGGACCACGGTCTTTGTTGGTGAAAACGGGCACGGCAAGACAAATCTTGTTGAGGCAATCGCCTATCTTGCAACTTTCGGATCGCATCGAGTAGCTGCCGATAGTGCTCTGGTACGTCAGGGCGGGGCGGCCGCCGTCGTCCGTGCCAAGGTGCACGATGGTGATCACGAGACGATGCTCGAGATCGAGATACTCTCTGGACGAGCAAACCGAGCCCGGCTTAACCGCGGCAATGTGAAGCCCCGAGAGCTACTCGGCATTTTCAAAGCGGTTGTTTTTGCCCCGGAAGACCTGCAGCTCGTCACTGGAGATCCCGGTGTGCGGCGCCGGCTCCTCGATGATATTGCGGTGCAGCAGATGCCTCGGATGGCAGGGATCCGCTCCGAATACGACAAGGTTCTGAAGCACCGCACCGCGCTCCTCAAAGCATCCAAGGTTGCCCGTCGACGCGGCCAACCCATCGACGAGGTCAGTTTCGCGGTCTGGGATGAGAGGCTCGCCGAGCTCGGGGCGCAGATTATTGCCCACCGGGTGGACATTGTTCGGACCCTGCGGCCCCATGTTGGTGAGGCATATCAGCAGATTGCACCCAACCGCGGTGTTCCGCACGTGACCTATCAGGCGCGAGTTGACGAGGCGTCGAAGAACATTCCCGCTGCTCAGGATCTGGAGCGGGACGGGTACGGGGCGATGACCGAGATTGAAAACTCCCTCCTGCGCTCTGACGAGGTCAGGGATCGCTTGCTTGCAGAGATTGGTCAGGTGAAGGACCGGGAGATCGACAGGGGAGTTAACCTCGTCGGCCCCCATCGTGACGATCTTCAGCTGGGGCTCGGAACTCTACCAGCGAAGGGTTTTGCGTCCCACGGGGAAAACTGGTCGTATGCGCTATCCCTGCGTCTTGCCGAGTGGCAGCTGCTGCGTTCCGAAGAGTCGGACCCCGTCTTGATTCTCGACGATGTTTTTGCCGAGCTCGATTCGAAGCGGCGTACCGCCCTCGCGCAGATGGTGCGTGAGTCGGAACAGGTGTTTATTACGGCTGCCGTGGGTGATGATGTTCCCAAGGAACTATCCGGGGCAAGGTTCCGGGTGCATGACGGCAAGGTGGAAGCCGATGAAGTCTGAGGAAGCACGTGCGAAAAACCGGGCGGAGACGGGCGATGATGTGTGCCTTCATGCGCTTGAGTGGGCGCGGCAGATGCAGGAACGTCACGGCTACCGCCGAGTGGGCAAACCCAAGCCCTTTGCCGGAAAGGGTGCCCGACGAGACGAATCACTGATTCCCCGTAAACTTGCCGTTCAAACTCCAGGGCCGGGCTGGGGCGATGTTGGCTCCGGACCGCGACCATCCTGGCGGGATCCGCGTCCGATCGGGGAATCGCTCAACGCATTTGTGAAGGGGTCAGGTTGGTCCCGCCAGCTACAGGTGGCAAAACTCCGTACCGACTGGGCGAAGATTGTCGGTGAAACGGTATCGAAGCATGCCGCTCTCGACAGTTTTGAAGAAGGGGTCCTGACGATCATGACCTCGTCGACGGCCTGGGCCGTGAACCTACGATCCATGATTCCCCTGATTGAGAAGGCAATTGTCGATCACGTGGGTGAGGATGTTGTCGAATCGATCGTCATTAAGAATCAGCCCCAGGTGTCTTGGAAGCGGGGACTGTTCTCCGTCCAGGGCAGGGGTGTGAGAGATACCTACGATTAAGAGATTCAAAATAGGCGAAAACGTTAAATCGCGCTAGAATGGGATGAGTCCTAAAACTAGGTATACCTACCTGTTTTAGGGTCCAGGCCTACAGGAGCCGTTCTAGGCATGTTTTTGAACGGTGGGGGTCTGCGATCAGTCAATGAAGGAGAATCCTGCACGTGGATGACGAACGCCCAAACGAGGAGCATGCTCGACGCCCCGGTACGGTCGATGAAAATCAGGCCTACGACGCTGCAAATATTACAGTTCTCGAAGGTCTAGAGGCTGTCCGCAAGCGCCCGGGCATGTATATCGGCTCAACCGGCGAACGGGGTCTGCACCACCTCGTTTACGAAGTTGTCGACAACTCTGTCGACGAAGCGCTTGCAGGATACTGCGACCATATCAAGGTCACGCTTCTTGAAGACGGTGGAGTCCAGGTGGAGGACAACGGTCGTGGCATTCCCGTTGCCATGCATCCCACAGAAGGCAAGCCAGCCGTTGAAGTTGTTATGACGGTGCTGCACGCCGGCGGTAAGTTCGGTAACGGCGGCTACGCCGTATCGGGTGGCCTGCACGGCGTGGGTGTCTCCGTTGTGAATGCCCTGTCGACGCGCATGGAAACAAAGGTGAAGCGCGACGGTAAGAACTGGTCGATCTCGTACCGGAATGGTGTTACCGACCAGCCGCTGACCGAGGGTGAACCGACCGACGAGACAGGTACAACGCAGACCTTCTGGGCCAATGGCGACATTTTCGAGACGCTTGACTTTGACTTTGAGACGCTACGTCGCCGGTTCCACCAGATGGCATTCCTAAACAAGGGACTGCGGATCACGCTGACCGACAATCGGCCCGAGGCGATCGCCGAAGGTGACGAGGTCACCGGTGACGATGAGGGTACGTCGAATGATCCGGTGCAGGGTCACCGGCAGATCTCGTACCGCTACGAGGGTGGTCTTCTTGACTACGTGAAGCACCTCAACCAGATGAAGAAGGTTGACCTCGTTCACCCCGACCCGATCTACCTCGAGTCAGAGGACAATGACAAGCAGATCTCGCTCGAGATCGCGATGCAGTGGACAAACGGGTACTCCGAGGCAATCCATACCTTTGCCAACACGATCAATACGACGGAGGGTGGTACCCACGAAGAGGGCTTCCGTTCCGCTTTGACCACGATCATCAACAAGTACGCTCGCGAGAAGGGCCTCCTGAAGGAAAAGGATCCGAACCTCACGGGCGAGGACGTACGCGAGGGTCTCACGGCAGTCATCTCCGTGAAGCTTGGTGAGCCCCAGTTCGAGGGCCAGACGAAGACGAAACTTGGTAATACCGAGGCGCGAACCTTTGTTCAGCAGCAGACCTACCAGCACCTGACCGACTGGTTCGATTCGCATCCTTCCGAGGCGAGGGACATTGTCCGCAAGTCGACGCAGGCCTACCAGGCTCGTTTGGCAGCGAGGAAGGCCCGCGAGGCCACGAGGCGAAAGTCCGTTCTCGAATCTGCTTCGATGCCGGGCAAGCTTAAGGACTGCACGTCACGTAATCCCGTTGATTCCGAGATCTTTATTGTCGAGGGTGACTCGGCTGGTGGCTCGGCAGTGAACGGTCGTGACCCCGCACATCAGGCGATTATGCCGATTCGAGGAAAGATCCTCAACGTTGAGAAGGCACGACTGGATCGCGCACTCTCATCGGACACGATTCAGTCGCTGATTACCGCGTTTGGCACCGGCATCGGGGACGAATTCGACATCAGCAAGCTCCGTTACCACAAGATTGTTTTCATGGCGGATGCCGATGTCGATGGTCAGCACATCGCAACTCTGCTCCTGACGCTCGTGTACCGGTACATGCGTCCTCTCGTTGAGGAAGGCCACATTTACCTGGCAATGCCTCCTCTGTACCGGATCAAGTGGACGAATGCTCCACACGACTACGTGTTCTCCGACATGGAGCGCGACGAGCTTCTTGAGGCAGGCAAGGCAGCAGGTAAGCGGCTCCCGAAGGATAAGACCGTCGGCGCTATCCAGCGCTACAAGGGCCTGGGTGAAATGAATGACCAGGAGCTGTGGGAAACCACGATGGATCCAGAGACGAGAACACTCAAGCAGGTGGAGATTGGCGAGGCCGCTGCCACGGATGAGACTTTCTCGATTCTCATGGGCGAAGATGTCGAATCTCGCCGAAGCTTCATCCAGCGCAATGCGCACGATGTGCGTTTCCTCGATATTTAAGATGTAAGGCAAGTTGTGAGCGAAGATACCGGAATATACAACCACGGGGAAATAGTCGAGGTCGACCTCCAAAGGGAAATGGAAAAGTCCTACTTGGACTACTCCATGTCCGTCATTGTGGGTCGTGCACTGCCCGACGTGAGGGACGGCCTGAAGCCTGTCCACCGCCGCGTCATTTACGCCATGTGGGACGGCGGATATCGTCCCACCTCCTCGTTCTCCAAATCAGCGAAGATCGTCGGCGACGTCATGGGCCACTATCACCCCCACGGTGACAGCGCGATCTATGACACGATGGTCCGCCTCGTCCAGCCCTGGTCGATGCGTTATCCGCTTGTTGCTGGGCAGGGTAACTTTGGTACGGCTGGCGACCTGGGGGCGGCAGCTCCCAGGTACACGGAGGCCAGAATGGCTCCTCTGGCCGTTGAAATGGTTCGCGATATCGACCAGAACACGGTTGATTTCGAGCCAAACTACGACGGTTCACTTATGGAGCCGATGGTCCTCACGGCACGCTTCCCGAACCTCCTGGTCAACGGGTCCGAGGGTATTGCGGTCGGCATGGCGACAAGAATCCCGCCGCACAACCTGCGCGAAGTTGCCTCCGGCGCCCAGTGGTTCCTCGAGAACCCCGACGTTACAAAGGAAGAGCTCCTCGAGGAGCTCATGAAGCGCATTAGCGGCCCTGACTTCCCGACCGGTGCCACGATTCTTGGCAAGAAGGGGATTGAAGAAACCTACCGGACCGGCCGCGGCTCCATCACCCAGCGCGCTGTCGTCGAAGTTGATGAAATAAACGGACGCCAGTGCCTCGTTGTCACCGACCTCCCCTACCAGGTCAACCCCGACCGGCTGCTGGAGAAAATGGTCGAGGGCATCAAGGACGGCAAGCTCCCCGGAATCGCCGATATTCGCGATGAAACATCGGGTCGCGCCGGCCAGCGCATCGTCATTGTTCTCAAGAGGGACGCGGTTGCGAAGGTCGTTCTCAACAACCTGTACAAGCACACGCAGCTCCAGAACAACTTCCCGGCAAACATGCTGGCACTTGTTGACGGTGTGCCGCGTACCCTGTCGCTCGATGGCTTCATCCGACACTGGGTCAACCACCAGATCATCGTCATTCAGCGACGCACGCAGTTCCGCCTCGACAAGGCCCGGGAACTGCTCCATATCCTCACCGGCTACCTCAAGGCGCTCGACAACCTTGACGAGGTTATTGCACTGATCAGGCGCTCACCCACGGCCGACGCTGCTCGCGAGGGCCTCATCGAGCTCCTCGACATTGATGCCGAGCAGGCTAACGCTATTCTGTCGCTCCAGCTGCGCCGTCTGGCTGCCATGGAGAGGCAGAAAATCCTCGATGACTACGCCAAGGCCGAGGCCGAGGTTATTGATTACGAGGACATTCTTGCCAGGCCCGAACGTCAGCGCTCAATCGTTTCCGAGGAACTTACGGAAATTACCGATAAGTATGGTGACGATAGGCGCACGAAGATCCTGCCGTTCGATGGTGAGATGTCGGTCGAGGACCTCATTCCCGAAGAGGATGTCGTCGTCACGATCACCCGCGGTGGCTTTGCCAAGCGAACGAAGGTCTCGGAATACCGAGCCCAGCATCGGGGAGGTAAGGGCATTAGGGGAGCATCCCTGCGCGGCGATGACGTTGTCGATCGGTTTGCGGTTGCCTCCACCCATGACTGGCACCTGTTCTTCACCAACCTCGGTAGGGTCTACCGGATCAAGGGATATGAACTGCCCGAGGGTGGCCGCGATTCAAAGGGCCAGCACGTCGCTAACCTCCTTGCTTTCCAACCCGGGGAAAACATTGTGTCGGCGATTAGCTTCCCGTCCTATCAGGATGCGGAATACCTCGTTTTGGCAACGGCTGATGGTCTCGTCAAGAAGACGCGCCTCACCGACTATGATTCACCGCGAACCGGCGGCCTAATCGCCATTAAGCTTCGCGAACACGTTGACGGTTCCACCGACCAGGTGGTGGCTGCTCGCCTCGTCAATGAGGGCGATGACATTCTCCTCGTGTCGAAGAAGGGTCAGTCCCTACGGTTCACGGCAACCGACGAGACGCTCCGCCCCATGGGGCGCGCAACGTCGGGTGTGACAGGCATGAAGTTCCGCGATGACGACTCGCTACTGTCGATGGATGTTGTCCGTGACGATTCCGAAGTCTTTGTCGTGACCGAAGGCGGTTTCGCCAAGCGGACCAGCGTCTCCCAGTACCGCAGGCAAGGCCGTGGCGGCCTCGGCATCAAGGTTGCGAACCTTGTTGAGGAACGTGGCGACCTGGTTGGCGCCCTCATCACGGAGCCCACCGATGAGGTCCTCGTCATCATGAGTTCGGGCAAGATTGTTCGTTCCGCCGTCTCCGAGGTCTCCCTCACTGGCCGTAATACGCAGGGTGTCATGTTTGCTCGCCCCGATTCGACAGATCGCATCGTTGCCATTGCCGGCAATGTGGAGGCTGAAGAAGAGCTCGTCGAAGCTGAAACACCGCCCACCGGTGAAACACCTGAGGGCGAAAATGGTGAAGTACTGCCAGGAGATGAAAATCCGGTGACTTCTACCGAAGTTGAGGACGCGGGCGATGTAGTGTCTACTCTAGATCAGTCGACCGATGAGGATATTGAGTCATGAGTGAGCAGACGAGCCAGCAGCAATCGTCGCAGGTAGCCGGACAACACCAGTCCCCGGCCCCCGAGCAGCGTACGCCGCAGGCAACGACGAAGCCGAGCGGCCGGGGGATCCGACGCGCACACATGACGATCTCAAGGATCGATCCCTGGTCGGCACTGAAGATCTCGTTCCTTCTTGCGGTCGGCATGGGGGTCATGATTGTCATCTCGTCGGTGGTCCTGTGGAACGTTCTCGATTCAATGAACGTCTTTGCCTCAATCAGGGACCTGCTGGAAACTCTCGGTTCCGAGCCGCTCCTCGAGCTCATGCAGTACCTGGAGTTCGGCCGAGTCGTATCCTTCTCGATTATCGTCGCGGTTATCGATGTTGTGTTGTTCACCCTGCTGGGTGGGATCATCGCGCTCCTCTACAACCTGATTTCCATGCTCGTCGGTGGCGTTCACATCACCATTACCGACGAGTAAACGCCGGGGAACTAGCGGATTTCGCAAAACCGTAAACATTACGTTAAGATAACGTTAGTGCCGTGGCCACCAGTTGAATTCATCCTGGTGGCCACGAGACATTTCAGGGATGTATTCATCCTCACTGTCGGACAGTTTTGTATCGCGGCATGCCGTGAGATAACCTGATTTGGCACGTTACCGCGAGGTAACAGGGGCCTATAGCTCAGTCGGTTAGAGCGCTTCCCTGATAAGGAAGAGGTCGCTGGTTCGAGTCCAGCTAGGCCCACACCCTACTGATTGGTTAACATGAAGAAGTTCGTCATCATCGCAGTGGCAGCCGGTATCGGCTACGTCACGTGGCTAAAGATTGCGGCGGACCGTGCTAATCAGGCAGTATGGGAACAGGTTGCTGATCCAACACCGGCAATCTAAGGGGCTATGGCGCAATTGGTAGCGCATCTGCTTTGCAAGCAGAGGGTTCGGGGTTCGAGTCCCCGTGGCTCCACAAGGAACGCGGCACGACAGTGCCGCGTTTTACTTTTCCCACAAGAACATCCGCCTTCTCCGAATGTTGACCTGGCTCATTTAGTCAGACACTTTGACACACCACTGGACCTGGGCCGGACCAAGCAGATTCTGGGTATAACAGCCTTCGGCACTTGTCATTCTTCGAGGGTGTCTACACGCGATAGATTCAGCTGAAAACTGGGGCACCAAGTCGGCATTTGCGCGCGGCTCCAGATCAATAAATCTGAGTCTTAGGTGTCGTTACCGCAGAAATAGCGCCCGTCAGCTCGTTGCGTACGGCGATAAAGGTTTCGGTGTCATTACCAGAATGTCCGACATTCGTAACAAGACGTGAGTTCCACCGTGACTTTCAGGATGAGGGAGACCGGCAATAATCGGTTGATGGAGAACCGTCGAATCGAGACACTAAGCAAACTGTGTAGGTCACCTTAGTCGGACATTTTTGATTGCCAACCCGATACTAAAGATTGCGGTCAGAGCGGTACTGCTCAAGGCGGCACCTTCTGTCGCCGGGTACTCGATGTCCGTGGGTGAGGGAGTTTAGATAGTAATGAAAAGAAGGCCGGCCCCGATCATTGGGGCCGGCCTCATGGAACCTCTGTATAGGACAGGGGTACTAGATCTCGTTAGGCGAAGACCTTCGAGACGGAATCAAGCTTCTCGAACTCTGCCTCGGTGAGCTTTTGGTCCTTGGCTGCAACGATTGCGGGCAGCTGCTCGGGGGTGGACGCGGAGACAATCGGAGCAGTCACACCGCGTGTCAGGAGCCAGGCTAGAGCAACGGACGTGGGCTCTGCCGAGTGTGCGTCTGCAACCTCAACGAGTGCATCAATGACCTTGAGAGCATCGTCGGTCAGGAGATCCGTTGCGAAGATTGCACGGGCCTTACCCTCGAAATCCTCCCGGGCGCGGTACTTGCCGGTGAGAACACCCGAAGCGAGGGAGAAGTATGAGAAAACTGCCGCATCGTATTCGCGAGCGATCGGGGCGAATTCCTCTTCGAAGTTCTTGCGGTTAATGAGGTTGTAAGCGGGCTGGATAGCAACCGGAAGGGTCAGGCCCTCGCGGGTAGCGACCTTGAACCATTCCTTCATGCGCTCGCCGGTGTAGTTCGAGAGGGCGATGTGGCGAACACGGCCGGACTGGACGAGCTCGTGTGCGTGCTTGACCTGGCCCTCAATGGAGACGGTCTCGTCGTCATAGTGCGCATAGTAGATATCGATGTAATCGGTTTGGAGGCGAGCAAGGGAGTCGTTGAGCGCTGCTTCAACGTTTTCGCGGCCGAGGCCCTTGCGTGTGGCAAGGCCGCCACCCTTCGTGGCGATGATGACCTTGTCTCGGTTGCCGCGTTCCTTCATCCATTCACCAAGAATTGTCTCCGAGGTGCCTCCGGGGCTGGTCTCCGATCACTCCGAGTACGAGTCGGCGGTGTTGATGAAGTTACCGCCGGCCTCAACAAATGTGTCAAGAACCGCGAAGCTCTATTCGCAATCGGACGTCCACCCGAAAGTGTTACCGCCAAGGTTGATTGGGAAGATATCGATATTGGTGCGGGGAATGGTGGTCGCAGAGTCCTCCTGGCCATGTTTGTATGGACAAAACTTGAATGACAAGGCTTAATATTTTCCTCTAGAACCAACCATAGAAGAACTTACTTGCCGTGCCAAGTATATGCTTGTTGTGGAAACTGTTTTGCGTAGAATGGGGGCATGGCAGACAGCAATCAGGCCCAGTGGCTTGCCGAAAATGAAGACGAGGCATGGCGTTCCCTGTGGGCGCTCATGACCTGGCTGCCCGTGCGCCTCGATGCTCAGCTCGAGGAAGATGCAGGACTGAGCCTCGCTGAATACCACGCACTTTCGCAGATCTCTGAAGCTCCTGATCGACAAATTCGCCTCAGCGAACTGGCGAAGAATACGAACATGACGCTTTCGCACCTGTCGCGGGTGATCTCCCGGATGGAGAAGGCAGGATGGGTGGAGCGCAAGCCCGATCCGACAGATCGGCGAGCAACAATTGGTTCGCTGACCGAAGAGGGCTGGAATAAGGTCACCGATTCGGCTCCTGCGCACGTTGCCACGGTGCGATCGGTGATTTTTGACCTGCTTGACGATGAGCAGATTGCCGCACTCCGGGAGACCTCATTGATCATCGCTAATGCTGTCGCACCGGCACGCAAGCCCCCTCAAAACGATTGAGCATCCGCGCGGGATCATGCTGGAGCTTTACTTGCTGCTCCAAGAGAATATGCGTGCGAAATGGGCGGATGTCCCGACCCGTCCAATTTGACGATGTTATGACAGCGTTTACTATCATGCGGAAATTCTGGCTCCCGAGGTGAGGAATAACAACGCGCGGTATGGGACGAGTTTCTCCCCGACGTGCATGCAAACCTTCGACCCGCAGGGGCACGCCGCTATGTCAAGATTTTGTAACATATCTTCCTTTAGTGAGGTAAAGTACACTGATATCTTTCTAAATCGATAAAATGGCTGGCACTGGCGTCGACCAAGTGAGGACAGCACATGATCCGGTTCCAAGAAGTAGGAAAAACATACCCGGATGGCACAATAGCGGTTGAGAACTTCTCTTACGAGGTTCGAGAGGGCCGGATTGTTGCGCTTGTTGGCGCCTCTGGCTCGGGTAAGACGACGCTCCTTCGGATGGTCAACCGCATGGTGGAGCCAACCAGCGGATCCGTCTGGGTTGATGGTCGTAACGTTTCTGACGTTGATAGAGTGCAACTGCGACGCTCGATTGGTTACGTGTTGCAGGCGGGCGGGCTTCTACCGCACCGCACCATCATCGACAACGTCGCAACCGTTCCCCTTCTGAACGGTGAACCGAAGAAGAAGGCCCGAAGGGCCGCTGAGGAACTGCTTGAACGAGTTGGGCTCGAAGTTGGGATGGGGAAGAGATATCCGGCCCAGCTCTCCGGTGGCCAGCAGCAACGAGTTGGCGTAGCAAGGGCATTGGCTGCAGATCCCAAGGTACTTCTCATGGATGAGCCGTTTGGGGCTGTTGACCCGATCGTGCGAAAGGAACTGCAGGTCGAACTGCGCCGCCTCCAAGCCGAGCTGGGGAAGACCGTTATCCTCGTGACCCACGACGTCGATGAAGCCTTCAACGTGGGTCACGATGTTGTTCTTCTAGCCAAGGGCGGGGAGATCGTCCAGTCCGGGACGCCCGAAGAGATCCTGTCATCGCCGAAGGATCAGTATGTTCGCCAATTCATTGGCGCAGATCGTGCGGAACGACAGTTCACGATTGAAGAGATTAACGGGCAGCGCCTTATTTTCGATGGCGATGGTCGTCCGGCCGGGATTCTGCAACAGTGACCTGGCTGTCCCACTCCTGGCGAAACGTCCTCGAGCTCCTGCTCGTGCACCTCAGCATTGCCGTTCCGGCAATCATCATTGCCACGCTTATTGCTATACCGATAGGCAGATTCGCATACAGGTTCCCGCGCGTTGGCGGGCCGGTCCTGTCCGCCTCCACCCTCCTGTATGCCATCCCGGCACTTCCCATGCTCATCATCATCCCGGTGATCTTCTCTACCAGCTTGCGGTCCGCCACAACCATCATCATCGCCCTTATTGCCTACGGTGTGGCGCTCCTCGTGCGTAGCGCGGCCGATGGTTTTGCAGCAGTC
The DNA here is from genome assembly GCF_003971195.1 of Flaviflexus ciconiae. NCBI lineage: Bacteria > Bacillati > Actinomycetota > Actinomycetes > Actinomycetales > Actinomycetaceae > Flaviflexus > Flaviflexus ciconiae. The sequence continues at coordinate 2,193,109 of NZ_CP034593.1, forward strand.
GATCGCAGTATCCGTGAAAGCGCCATGGCGATCGGGTACTCAAAACGGCAGATGCTGTGGAAGGTGGACTTGCCGCTGGCAACGCCCGTCATCATCTCAGGCATTCGGGTTGTCACAGTCAGCACCGTCGGACTGACAACCATCGGTGCGCTTGTTGGTATATCGAATCTGGGTAGCCTCTTCACCGATGGATTCCAGCGGGGTATTCCCGCCGAGGTCATCACAGGTATCGTTCTTACCGTTGCCGTTGCTCTTCTTCTCGACGGCATCGTTCAGCTGATCGGACGGCTACTCACCCCGTGGGTCCATGCAGCGGCACCAAAGGGGGTGGGCGCGTGAACATCATTGACGACACTTTTGCCTGGCTCTCCGACCCCAGCCGCTGGTCGGGGGACGGAAGTATTCCCCAACGTCTCCTCGAGCACGTCGGTGTCACCCTTCTTGTCATTCTGATCGCAGGCCTCCTGGCCATCCCCGCCGGCATCGCTATCGGCCACACCCGCCGTGGTAAAGCTTTCGTCATTAGCTTTGCTGGTGCGATGAGGGCAATTCCCTCCCTCGGTCTTCTTACTCTCGTTGGTATCTGGGTGGGTATTGGCCTCGAGGCACCGATCGTTACCCTCGTTGTTCTCGCGATCCCCTCTCTGCTAGCCGGTGCCTACTCGGGGATTGAATCGGTCGATGCTTTGACCGTTGACGCTGCTCGCGCGGTTGGCATGAGCGAAGGCCAGATCATTCGCAAGGTTGAGCTTCCAATCGCGGCCCCGGTCATCGTTGGTGGAATACGGGCAGCAATCCTTCAGGTCGTTGCAACAGCCACCCTTGCGGCCTACGTGTCGGATTACGGGCTTGGCAGATTTGTGTTCTCCGGTCTCAAGGGCGGCGACTATTCGCCGATGCTTGGCGGTGCACTCCTTGTCACGGTCCTTGCCATCATTCTCGAAATTGTTCTTGCGTTCGTCCACCGGACGTCTCGCCACCTCTCATATCCGGCCGCACGGGCGGCCACGAAGGGAACACCATGAAACGCACAATCGCACTACTCGCCGTAGCGGGCTTGGGCTTGGCGGCCTGTTCGAACGACGATCCGCTCAGCGAAGACAACGGAGGGAATGGGGGAAGCGGTGAAGCGATCGTTATCGGCTCCCAGGACTACTACTCCAACGAGATTATCGCTGAAATCTACGCGCAGGCCCTCGAAGCCGAAGGATACGAGGTGGAACGTGACTACCGCATCGGCCAGCGCGAAGCCTACGTTCCCGAGATCGAAGATGGAAGCATTGACCTGTTCCCCGAATACACGGGACCACTGTTGCGGTACTGGGAGGGTGAAACCGAGGTCCGGGAGGCTGATGCTGTCTACGACGAGCTCGTTGACACTGCCCCCGAGGGACTCCGCGTCCTGGAGTACTCACCGGCAACCGACCAGGATGCCTATGTCGTCACGGCTGAATTCGCAGAAGAGTGGGGACTGGAAAGTCTCGACGATCTCAAGAACGTCGACACGCAGATCACAGTCGGAGCGAACTCGGAGCTCGAAACCCGCCCGAACGGACCGCAGGGTCTCCTCGAGGTATACGACGTTGAAGTTGGGTTCACTCCCATCGAAGACGGTGGTGGACAGCTAACCGTCAATGCTCTCAAGGACAACGATATTCAGATGGCGATTATCTACACCGCCGACCCGCGCATTGCGGATCCTGAACTGGTCGTTCTTGAAGACCCGCAGAGCCTCTTCCTCGCATCGCATGTTGTTCCGCTTGCCTCGGAGAACATAGATGAACAGGCTGAGGAAATCATTAACAGCATCAGTGCCGCCATGGAGCCCGAGGACCTTGTTGCCCTCAATATCCGATCGGCGGAAGAACAGCTTCCTGCCGAGACTATCGCCTCCGACTGGCTCACCGAAGAGGGTCTTGTTGAGTAAAGTCCTTCCGTAAGCGCAATCCCAGCCGGGGCTAACGCCGATGTCCTCTGAATAAGGACCGGGCGAAAACCCGGCGCAAGTAAAACTACTTTTGACACAAAAACTGAGGGTCCAGAAGCAAATGCTCCTGGACCCTCAGCCAATCTCAGCGGGGATTACCCCGCGTGGACACTACCCAGTGCGGATAGCACCCAGAACGGACTACTTGGTGTCCGGCTTACCGAGGTCGGAATCCTTGTCAGACTGGGCTAGGCCAGCCTGCTCGGCAGCCTCAGCCTCGTTGAGCGACGGCTTGTCCACCTTCTCGTCAACCACCGGGTCGGCAACCTGTGCCTGTGCGTCAGCAAGCGGATCAACCGTTGCCTTCTCGCCCGATGCTACGGCCTGAGCGGCAGCGTCCTCAGCGGCGATGTCCTCCCAGTACGCCTCTGCCCACGGGTCCTCAATCGGCTGGTTGCGCTTCCAAATGAAGTAGCCAATACCGGCAGTGGCAGCGCCAACGACCAGCCAGCCGAACTTACGGCTCTTCTTCTTCGGAGCCGGGGGCGGAGTCTGCAGGGCCTTCGAGGTCGCCCCGGACACGGCTACGGCCTTGTCCTTGAGGCTGGAATCCTTGCCGGCCTCTTCGCGGGCAGCATCAGCGGCGGCCTGGACGCGGGGCCGGACATCGTGCTCCCAGCGGTCCACTGCAGTCTCCGTGAGCTCCTGGGCCTTACGGGATGCGGACTCAATGTGGGGAGCGGCCCACTTTGCGCCCTGGTCTGCGTACTGCTTCGCCTGCTTACCGGCCTTGTGTGCATAAACGTTGGCCTCGGTGGTTGCCTTTTCGGCGAGATGCTTTGCACTCTCACCGAAAGTGCCTGCACGGGAGCCAATCAGGTTTGCCCATTCGCCAGCCTGGCGGCCGAGCACATCTCCGAGCTCGCTGGTCTGGGACTTGGCCAGGTCAGGTGCGGTCTTCTTCTTGCCGAACATTCGACACCTCCATATGGATAAAACTATCGTTACGAAGTCTATCTTCCCATCTTGGGCGTTCGCTTGGGTTGAGAATCATCTTTTGCGAAATACGCCGATGGCGCAAGGAATGGAGGCTCGGACGGGAAGCTGTTGGGCGAAGGCAAAGGTTAGTGCGAAGATAGGGAGCATGGAAGCAACACTGCATACGAACCATGGCGATATTGTCGTCGAACTGTACCCCAACCACGCACCGGCAACGGTCGCTAACTTTACCGAGCTTGCCACGGGTGAGCGCGAGTGGCAGAACCCGGCCACGGGTGAGCGCACCTCGGAGCCCCTCTACAACGGAGTGGTCTTCCACCGCATCATCCCCGGCTTCATGATCCAGGGTGGCGACCCGCTTGGCACCGGAACCGGCGGCCCCGGCTACAACTTTGATGACGAGATCCACCCGGAGCTTTCGTTCACCGAGCCCTACATTCTTGCCATGGCAAACGCCGGCAAGGTTGGCGGCCGCGGCACGAACGGCTCCCAGTTCTTCATCACCGTTGCCCCGACCACCTGGCTCCAGGGCAAGCACACCATCTTTGGCCGCGTGGCTGATGATGCCTCGAAGAAGGTTGTTGACGAGATCGCAGCCGTGGCGACGAACCCCATGGATCGTCCCCTCGAAGATGTCGTTATTAACTCCATTTCCGTCTCGGCATGAGTGAGTATCCGGATCCGGTGCCGGCAGGTCCACCGCCGGATCCGGATCGTCGCCGACGTCTTAAGAGACCGACCCCGTACGTCACGATCGGGATTATTGTCCTGTGTATCGGTGTCTACGGTGGCGGTCGGCTCTGGTCTGAGCTTGAATCAACCCTGATCTTTGCCCCGTGGCTGGGTGAGGATCAGCCATACAGGTTCCTCGGCTCCGCATTCTTACATGCGGACTTCTGGCACCTCATTTTCAACATGTATGCGCTGTGGCTCGTGGGCCAAGCGATCGAACCCGTCTTTGGCTGGTGGCGATTCACCTGCCTGTACGTTCTTTCCGCGATAGCGGGGAACGTCGCAGTGCTCGCCTTTGCGGACCCTACTGGGGCAAGCTGGGCAACGTTCGTTGTCGGAGCCTCCGGCGCTGTCTTTGGCCTCTTCGGAGCCCTATTCGCGCTCTCAAAGGGTCTGTCGCGAGATACGACTCCCCTTCTCGTCCTCCTGGGCATTAACCTCATTCTCGGATTTGTGGTGGACGGAATCTCCTGGCAGTCCCATGTCGGTGGTTTGCTCGCCGGCCTGCTCATCGGTTACCTCTACACGAAGTCCCGGAGGACCTGGGCAAACGTCCTGGCAACGGTCCTCATTGCACTCGTTCTGGCTGGCATAACCTTCTACATCTACGCAACATGAATCTGCTCGGATAACGACTTAAGTCCTGAAAGCCGCCCTTCGGGGCGGTTCTTCTTTATCTCACTGTGAACAATTTTTCACACGTGGAAAAAGTTATCCACAGGTTTGTACACATCTGGGGATTATTTCCACGGCACGCATCGTCCTGATCGTTGAAATCTCGGATAACTACATCGATGTAGTTATCCACCTGTGGGTAACTTCTGTGGATAACTTCCTGCTTCTCCACAGCAGTGGATCAAATTGTGGGAAAGTTTCTGATGTGATAATTGGATTTCGCCCTGGGGACAGGTTTTGTTTACGAGAACTTCACCGAGACTCGCCGAGCACTATCCACCGGTCTCCGCGCGTGCGAAGGAACAGCGTCAGGCTCCGCATCCCCATGAACAGTCCCGCGTATCCGCCCCACAGCAGCATGAGGCCAATTCTGCCAAGATCCGCACCGGGCCCGGCCAGTAGAAGTGGCACGGGTGTGTACAGGGCAAGGGCGAGGATCATCATCCAGGCCAGGTACCGAGTATCCCCGGCGCCGATCAGGACGCCATCAAGCATGTAGGCAATCGCTGCGATAGGGAGGCCGATGGCGCAGACAATCAATCCCCAACCAGCCCAGCTGACGACCAGATCGGATCCCGTGAAGACTCTGGGGATAAGGAAAGAGGTGGCCGCAAGGCCAATACCAAGAACTGCACCAGCTCCCACACCCCACCACAGGCACCGGTTAAGAACGTCCCGGACTCGCTGTGACTCTGAAGCTCCGAGAGCTTGGCCCACGAGTGCCTGAGCGGCAATGGCCAGGGCATCGAGCCCGAAGGCCGCGAAGTTCCAGATCGAATTGATGATCTGATGTGCGGCAAGCGCCGTGGTTCCGAGAGCCGTTGCCGCCGTGATGGTGAGGAGAATACTGATGCGAAGCGACAGCGTGCGAATGATCAGCGGAATAGAGTCCTTGAGGGACTTGAGCACACCGGCCCCGAAGGAAGAAGCGAGACTGAGTGTCGCCGAGCTGAATGAATAACAACCCAGGCGAGTGCAATTCCCATGCCGGTCTGCGCGATTGCGGTTCCGTAGCCGGCTCCCGCGGTCCCAAGGCCAGCGGGATAGATCAGGGCATAGGAAAGGGGAATATTGGCGAGAGCGCCAAGTGTGGCAACCACGAGGGGAGTGCGAGTGTCCAGCATCCCGCGAACAGTTCCCGTCGCCGCAAGGACCGTCAGCATCCCCGGAAGACCCCAGGCACTAGCAGCAAGATAGCTTTGTGCTTCGTGAAGCACCGCCTCCTCGGGCCCGAACCATCCAAGAATGGTGGTTCCGCCGAAGACAAGGGTCAGGTGGAGCAGAACACCAAGCCCAATCGCAAGCCAAATTCCATCCATGCCAAGCCGCAGGGCGCGTTCCGGCTTCCGGGCACCGAAGTACCGTGCCGTCGATGCTGTTGTCGCATAAGACAGGAAGATGCAGATGCCGACAAGGGTCGTCAGGATCGTTGAGGCCAGCGACAGCCCGGCAAGCGAATCCACACCCAGCCTTCCCACAAGCGCTGTATCTACGAGGATCAGAGTCGGTTCGGCGAGAAGAGTGGCAAGAGTTGGCAGGGCCAGGGAGATGATCTGGCGATTGAGGCTTGTGGTCACCTCCACACCCTAATCCCGCCTCAAGTAGAACTTGAGGAAAGCTCGAGGAATGGAGTGTTGTGGATAAACTCGTAATTCCAAGTTATCCACAGCTGTGGATAAGGTTGGGGATAGATTCCCGCCAGATCCTCGTGGAATTACAAGGATGTGATTTAACGCAGTCTGAACTTTGTGGACAACCCGGATGTTTATCCACAAGTTATCCACCGTATTTCGGGCGTGTTTCCACGGAAAACAAGAAGTTGTCCACAGGTTATCCACAAGCAGCTGAATCTCCATCCACCGGTATAGTCCACCTAGAGGGTAAAGGAGAGGTATGACAGAATCCGGAGGCGGTTTCGAGCGCACACCGCCGCAGAATATTGAGGCTGAGATGTCGGTTCTTGGCGGCATGATGCTGTCAAAGGATGCGGTCGCGGACGTAACGGAGATCCTGCAACCGGACGATTTCTATCGTCCCTCGCATGCGCTGATCTTTGAGATCATCATGCAATTCTTTGGGGACGGAGAGCCCGCCGATGCTGTGACTGTCGGTGCTGAGCTTAAGCGTCGTGGCGAGCTCGAGCGGGTTGGTGGCTTGCCCTACCTGCACTCGCTTGTCGCAAGCGTTCCCACGGCCGCCAACGCCTCCTATTACGCATCAATCGTGCGGGAGCAGTCGCAGTTGCGTGCTCTTGTCGAAGCGGGAACGAGAATTGTTCAGCTCGGCTACTCAACCGATGGTGCCGAGGTGGACCAGCTCATCAACATGGCCCAGTCCGAGGTCTATGCGATGACGGACTCGGACGATAACCGCGACTACGCGATCATGAGCGACATTATCGAGGACCTCGTTCAAACGCTGGAGCACAACGAGTCCCGCGGCGGCGAGATCGAAGGTATCTCGTCGGGCTTCCCGTCTGTGGATGCCATGCTGAACGGCTTCCGGCCGGGTCAGATGATTATTGTGGCGGCCCGTCCCGGTGCCGGTAAGTCAACCTTTGCGATGGACGTGTGCCGTGCAGCCGCGGTTCACCACAACCAGCCGGTCGTCTACTTCTCGCTGGAAATGAACAGGACCGAACTGTCTATGCGCGTGCTGGCGGCCGAGTCCAGCGTCTTCCTTGACCGCATGATCAAGGGCAATATGACCCCGATGACTGGCAGCGCGTCGTTAAGGGCCTCGACAGAATCTCTAAGGCCCCGCTGATTGTTGATGACTCTCCGAACCTCACGATGGCGGAGATCCGGGCAAAATGTCGCCGACTCAAGCAGCAGAGCGATATCAAGCTCATCGTTATCGACTACCTTCAGCTTCTCACCTCGGGCGCGAAGAGTGTCGAATCCCGCCAGCAGGAAGTCTCCGACTTCTCACGTTCCATCAAGCTTCTTGCGAAGGAGCTCGGAGTGCCGATCATCGCGGTTGCTCAGCTGAACCGTGACTCTGAGAAGCGAGAAACAAAGAAGCCGATGGTCTCTGACCTTCGTGAGTCCGGATCGCTCGAGCAGGACGCTGACGTTGTTATCCTCCTCCATCGCGAAGACATGTATAAGTCCCGAGAAGAATCACCGTCGGGTCTAGGTGAAGTCATCGTCGGCAAGCACAGGGCGGGCCCCGTTGGCTCAATCATGCTGACCTTCCAAGGCCACTACGCACGCTTCATGGAGTCCCAGCTTGAGTAATCTGACCGTGCAATCCCGATGACCGTGCGATTTTGAGCTGTCCAATGCTGAAGTAAAGACTGAGATGTGCCCCCGACAATTTCGGGGGCACATCTTTGGCTTGCTCGAGGCTGCTCTGCCTGAGCTGGGTCTCAATAATTGGTGACTTTCCGGCCAACGGTTCTTGCTCCCCACAGTATGAGTGCTCCCGCTTCTCTGAGGAGAGAAAGGGACGCGACCGGTTCCGGCGCGGGGATACCGCGGACTGCTAAACCCAGCCCTTTTGCAAGAAGCTTTGTTCTTGGGAGGTGACTGCGCGATGTCACGATCGTCAGCGGGACATGTTTGCCCGGTCGAAGTGTCCGCTGATCCAGGGTGCGGGGATCGGGGACATCGGTAGCTGGGAGTCCGGCCCAGGCCTCCGGAAAGCCGTCGTGGGTGAGAATTGCCCGCAGGTGGAGAAGATTCTCCTCCGTGGTCCGCGACCAGGCCTCTTCAACAAGGACGGCACGGGGAATTCCGTGTGATTCCAGGTAGTTGGCCATGACCGGCGCCTCCGGCTGGATGCCTTTTCCGCCGATCCCACCAAGGCAGATGACGAGCGGGCGGAGCCCGGAACGGTGAGCCACCAACCACTCGTTCGTTGCCGTGTCTAGGCGACGACGAAGGGCGGGGCTGGGGGCCCCGCCCTCTACCGTGCTGCCGAGAACAGCAATAACTGGATCAGTGCTGGTAGGCACCTTGCCACACCGTGTCGAACGGAGGATGGGCGACAATGCGGTTCTCAATGCCGGCGGTGACTACATCCTTGGCTACCTGGACTGCCTGGCGAATCTCCGTGCCCTTTGCGAGCTCTGCGGTGATCGCAGCCGCCAGCGTACATCCGGCACCGTTGACACGATAGGAGCCGACCTTCGGTGCCCGGTAAATCGTTGCCTCTTCGCCATCC